>DHWI01000148.1:15858-23371 GCA_002413095.1 Thermoleophilia bacterium UBA5186 | reverse complement strand
GAGGTAGCCCGGGTTGGCCGCGTTTCCGAGGGAGTACTCGGGGTTCGCCAGATGGTGCGCGGCGATGAACACGCGCCAGGGCACGAGGATCGCGAGCACGGCCAGCATGGCCAGTCCGGCGCGGGCCAGGCGGGCGCGGTCCCAGACCGCGAGCGTCCCGAGCAGCGCGACGGCGGCGGCCAGCGCGAACAGCGTGCCTTCGCTCTTCGTCAGCGCTGCAGCCCCGAGGAAGAGCGCGGCGCAGGCCAGCACGGGTGTCTCGCCGGTGTCCAGCCACCGTGTGAGCGCGACCACGCCGAGCGCGACGAAGAATGCGAGCGGGACGTCGGCTAGCGCGCTCGAGAGCTGCTCGATCGTCCCCGCCGCGGACACGATCGCGAGCGTGACGAGGCCCGCGAGGAAGAGCGGCACGCGAGGCGCGAGCAGATCGAGCAGCGCGAAGGAGAAGGCCGCACCGAGGAGCACGAGTTGCACGTGGAAGAGGGCTGGGTCGAACGCGCCCATTGCGCGGAAGCCGATCGCCTCGAGCGATGGATACAGCAGCGGGTGCTGCAGCGGCGGGTACGCAGCGCTCGTGAAGACTGGATTTGCCGTGCCGCCGAGCTGATACAGGGCGCGGGCCTTCATCCCCCAGATCGCCCAGCCGTCGAACTCGAGCAACGGCCGCCGGCCGACCGCGCCGAACGCGAATCCGAGCAGGGCGCAGAGCGCCGTGATCGGCGCCACGGTGACGAATCTGATCCCCGCTCGCGCCGGCTTGCTGGGCAGTTCGCGCTTCGACTTCGTTCCCCTGAGCCACAACGTCGCGGTCAGCACGATTGCGAGCAGAGTCAGCTCGACGAGGCCGAGCGAGATGTTCAGCAGCGCGAGCTCCGCCGCGAGGATTCCCGTCCCCGCCACCCCCGCGAGGTAGGCCAGTGCGATCCGGAAGCCGGCGAGCGAGCGCAGGCCGCCGCCGAAGCCGAGCAGCCGGAGCAGTCCCGCGCCGATGGCGAGGTAGAGGACTTGCAGGTAGACGAGGCCGACGAGGCTGCCGCTCATTGCGCGATCCGGGCGACCCAAAACGGGTTCGATCCGTCGCGGACGACCTCGGCGAACGGAAGCCCGAGCGTCTTCGGGTCCGTGCCGACCGAGAGGACGACCGTCGCCTGGGCCGGTGTCGTTACCGCGATCGCCGGGAGGAGGTAGTAGCGCCCGAACGTCTGCAGGGCGGCCGAGCGGTCGACCCCTGGCGTGAAGGACGCCGAGGCCGGCGCATTGACGTAGTAACGGTCGTTGCGGCGCAGGTGCGACCGGAAGAAGTTGAACGCGTCGATCGGAATCCCGTTCGCGTACGCCGCGGCCTCGAGGCGGTCCTGCGCCGTATAGCCGGTGAACTGCGCCTGCTCGCGGCGCAGGAACTGCCAGCTCTCCGGATACGTCTTCAGCGTGGAGGCAAGGGCAGTCGCGGCGAGGAGACCCGCAAGGGCGAGTCGCACCGTGCGGGGCCGCGCCCCGGTCATGCGAGCAGCCGGCCGAGCCCTTCCGCCTCGAGCAGCGAGCGGTAGAGCCGGTCGATGTCGTCCACGAGGCGCTCGACCGAATAGCGCTCGCGCACCCGCGCCCGCGCGGCTTTGCCCATCCGCTCGCGCAGCGCGTCGTCGGTGGCCAGCTCGGCGAGGCGGTCGGCGAGCGCCTCGACGTCGCCGGGGGCGACGAGAAAGCCGTCCTCGCCGTCGCGCACGACGTCCGGAATCCCGCCGACCCGCGTCGCGACCACGGGCTTGCCGGCCGCAAGCGCCTCGATCGCCGTAACCGGCGTTCCCTCGTTCGCGGACGGCAGGACGAAGACGTCGAACGCGGCGAAGAAGCTGGCCACCTGCTCCTGGTAGCCGAGGAAGAGCGTCTCGCGCATTACTCCGAGCTCGTGGGCGCGCCGCTCGACCTCGTTGCGGTCCGGGCCGTCGCCGACGAGGCAGAGCCGCGCGTCGACGCCGCGCTCGCGCAGCGACTTGAACGCGAGCAGGACGTCGTCGGTGCGCTTGATCCCGGTCATCCGGCCGATCCAGCCGACCGTGAAGGGACGCTCGCCGATCCCGAGCACGCGTCTCGTCTCGCCGCGGCCGTTCGAGCCCGGAGAAACGCGCTGGTCGAGCTCGATCCCGAGCCGGACGACCGCGAACCGGGTCGCGGGTGCGACGTCGAGCTCGACGAGGTCGTCCCGCACCTGGGGACTGACCGCGACGAGGGCCGTGGTCGAGCGCGCAAGCGTGCGCTCGAGTTGGCGGAACGCACGCGTGCGCAGCGGGTCGAAGTAGCCGCGCAGGACGTGGCCGTGGAAGGTGTGCACGACAACCGGCGGCCTTGCGTTCCCGGCGAGCAGCGCGGCGGCGCGGCCGACGGCTCCGGCCTTGGCGGTGTGGGTGTGCAGGATGTGCGGCCGGACCTTGCGGATCAGCCGGGCGAGCCGCAGCGCCGCGACGAGGTCGCGCGCCGGCGAGATCTCGCGGTGCAGCTCGTCGATGCGCACGACGTCCACGCCGAGCTCGTCCGCGACGAACGCCATCGAGTCCTCCCCGGGGGCGAGGCTGCCCGCGACCAGCGTCGTCTCGTAGCCGCGCTTCGCGAGGCCGGCGGTGAGATAGGCGACGTGCAGCGCGGGCCCACCCATATTGAGCCTCGCGATGACCCGTAGGACTCGGACCGGCTCAGCCAAGGAGGAACTCGGCCGTCCGGCGCAGGCCCTCGTCGAGCCCGACACGCGGCTCGAAGCCGAGCAGCTGCCGCGCCTCCGACACGTCGGCGAACGAGTCGCGGATGTCACCCGTCCGCGGCGCCTCGTAGCGCTTCTCGACCGGCTTGTCGAGGATCGCGCCGATCGTGTCCGCCAGCGTGTTGACGCTCGCCGGCGCCTCGGCCGCGACGTTGATGATCCGGCCGTTCGCCTCCGGCGCCTGACCCGCGACGACGGTGGCCTCGACCACGTTGCCGACGAACGTGAAGTCGCGGGACTGCTCGCCGTCGCCGAAGATCGTCACCGGCTCTCCGCGCGCGATCGCCGTGAGGAACAAGGGGACGACGGCCGCGTACTGCGAGTTCGGGTCCTGGTGCGGTCCGAAGACGTTGAAGTAGCGCAGCACGACGGTCTCGAGCTCGTAGACCCGGCTGAAGCTCACGCAGTAGCGCTCTGCCGCGAGCTTGGCCACGCCGTACGGAGAGATCGGATCGGGCGGCATCGACTCCTTGAGCGGCAGCGGGTTCGAGATGCCGTAGATCGAGGACGAGGACGAGAAGACAACGCGGCGGATCCCCTCGTCGCGCGCGGCGAGCAGCACGTTGAGCGTCCCCTCGATGTTGACCGCGCTCGACGTCAGCGGATCCTGCACGGAGCGAGGCACCGAGCCCAGCGCGCCGAGGTGGTAGACGGTCTCGACCCCGCGCACCGCGTTGTGGACGCGCTCGTAGCTCCGCAGCTCGCCCTCCACGACCTCCACGTCGAGGTCGGCGATGTTCGCGCGGTTGCCGGTGGAGAAGTTGTCCAGGATGCGGACGTCGTCGCCGCGCTCGAGCAGTCCGCGCACGAGATTCGAGCCGATGAAGCCGCCGCCGCCGGTGACGAGCACCTTCGTCATGCCTCGGCCACCACGTGGTAGTTGGCGTGGATCGTCCCGGGCCGCGTGGAGCGGAGCAGCTCCGAGCGAGCGTCGATCCCGCGCGCCGCACGGTTGACGCCGGCGATCACAACCCGGCCGAGGGGCCGCAGCCGCGCGCGCTTGGCGGCCTGCTCGACGTAGATCGAGATCAGCATCCCCACGCAGGCGGTCGTCCCCGACGACGGCGTCACCGTCACGCTCCTCCAGTCTCCGTTCTGGGCGAAGAGACGCTCGAGACCCGCGTGCGTCCAGCGCCACAGGTCGTCAGGCGCCGGATGGTACACCTGCACGCCGTGGGTCGACGCGAGCACGCGGCCGCCCGGGGCGACCACGCGGCGCAGCTCCCGGACGGCCTGCGCAGGGTCGGCGCAGTGCTCCAGGACCTGGTTGCAGATCACGACGTCGAAGCTGCCGTCCGGCACCGGAAGATCCTCGACCGCGCCCTCGAGATCGGCGGCGGGATTCGCGATATCGACCGAGACGAACTCGCTCGCGTACGGTTCGAAGAAGGGGAAGTACGGCTTGACGCCCGAGCCGACGTCGAGCACGCGGGCGCCTTCGTACGCCTCTCCGGCCCGCTCCGCTTCCGCCTGCATCCACGTGGCGAGCGGCGCACGGACAGCCCAGGTCGGCAAGGAGAGCGGTGGGTTTCGAGCCTGTTCTCCCGGTGCAAAGCTATCTGGGGACACGTGCCATCCAGGCGGCGGAGGTCGCGGCCAGCCCGAACGCAAGCCACGTCACCGCGTCAAGGGGGATGCCCGCGACGAGCCCGAGTCCGTTCCACACGCCGGCGGCGATCAGGAGCCACAGGAGCCCGACGACCCCGAGCAGTGCGGTCCCTGGTGGAGCGCGGAGCGCTGCTCGTCCCGCGAGCGCAAAGCCGGCTGAGAAGAGCGCGATCAGCACCGCCAGTCCGACGACGCCGAGGTCGGTGAGCACCTGCAGATACGCGTTCTGAACTCCCCACGCGTGCTGGGGCGAGGGGAAGGAGACCGGCGGCGCGTTGGGGAAGCGCCGGTGCGCGTCGGCGAGATAGGGGCCGTAGTTCGAGAGCTCTTCGGAGCCCTGCCAGCCGACCCCGATCACCGGGTGGTCGGCGAACATGCGCACGCCGATGTAGGCGAGCATCGAGCGCTGGACGTAGCTCTCGACGTCCTGCTTGTTCACGGTCTCGTGCCCGAGGCCGAGGAAATGCGCGAACTGGGTGATCGACCCGTTGCGCATCACCGCGACGCCCAGCGCGGGCGCGAGTGCGAGCGCGACGACCAGCGCTGCTCGAGCGGCGGTCACGCTGTGGTGCCGGTGTCCGACCGCGAGCGCCGCGAGCCCGGCGAGGAGGATTCCGATGCCTCCGGCCGCCGCCGCCGCGAGCACGAGCCCGACCGCGCCGGCCGCCCCGGAGACGACGACGAGCGTGCGCTCGGCCCCGGCCGGCCTGCGCAGCACGAGCACCGCGAGGGCGATCGTCAGCGCGATTCCCGAGAGGGCCGCGAAGTCGTGGATGCCGACGAAGGACGGCTCCCGCTGCAGCGGCCGGCGGCCCTCGAGCTCGTTGACGAGTCCGGCGAACTGCAGCAGTCCCCACGCCGTGGCCGCGGCGCTCCAGGCGGCGACCGCCCAGAGCAGGGCCCCGAGCTGTCGTTGCGCACGCAGGAGGAGCGGCAGAGCAGGCGCGAGGACCGCGTACTCGGCGAACTTGGCAGCCGTGACGAAGTGGACGAGGAAGCGGTAATCGTGCTTCCCGAGCAGTGGATAGAGCGTTCCGGCGACGACGAGCGCCAGGAACGCTGCGCCGAAGATCCAGAGCCACCGCGCCGGTACGAGCGGCGCGAAGCCGAGCCGGAACCCAGCCACGGCGGCCGCTAGAGCGACGGCCAGGACGGCCAGGTCGGAGAGCTCGATCCCGATCTGCGTCGAGCCGGCCCCGATCTGGATCCCGGGCTGGTACTTGATGTGCAGGAAGATCGCCGGGATCGCGAGCCCGAGCAGCACCGCGCCCCAATCGAGAGCCGTCAGTTCACGCGCGCCTCTCCGTGCGCGCACAGCCGTGCTCTGGACGGTCGTCGCCGGCAAGTGGCCAACTCTAACTAGGCGATACGGCTCCTATACTGCTTCGCGGAATGCGCTCGCGGGTCTTCTGGCGCCGTTCGGCGACGGCTGGCGGCGTCTACGCGTCGGCGCTCCTCGGATTCGCCGCCACGATCGTTGCCGCGCGGGCGCTCTCCAAGACGGAGTTCGGCCTCCTGGGCGTCGTCCTCGCCGCGACCGGATTCTTTCAGCTCTTCGCCGACCTCACCGTCGACGAGGCGCTCGTCAAGTACGGCTTCCGGTACGTCGGCACGAGCCGCTGGGGCCGGCTGCGGCAGCTCTTCCGCGTCGGGCTCGCACTCAAGATCGCCGGCGGGCTGATCGGCGCGGCGTGTCTGGCCGTGCTCGCGGTCTTCGCGCACGCCATTTTCGGCCAGAAGGGACTCGCGCTGCCGATCCTCGTCGCCTCGCTGCTCCCGCTCGCGCAGGCGCCCGAGGGAGTCGCGGCCGCCGTGCTCGTCGTGCGCAGGCGATACGACGTCCGGGCGGGATTCCTCGTCGTCTCCATGGCGCTGAGGCTCGCCGCGCTCGCGCTCGGCGCACCGCATGGAGTGACCGCGGCGGTCACGGCGATCGTGATCGCCCAGGTGGTCGCGACTGCCGCGATCGGCGTCGCCGCATGGGTCGCGGTCCGCCGGTACCCCGCGGGGGCACGCGAGCCGCTCGCGGAGGACCGGCAGCCCTTCCGGAGCTTCGTCGTCCGCTCGAGCATCGGCTCGGTGCTCAGCCCGATGCGGGGGATTCTCGGGACGCTCCTCGTCGGGATCGTGACCGGGCCGCTCCAGGTCGCGTACTTCCGAGTCGCACAGGCGCCGCAGAACGCGTTCGCCGCCCTCAGCTCGCCCGCGCGGCTCGTGCTCCTCTCCGAGCAGACGCATCAGGTCGAGAGCGGACGAACCGACCTGCTGTACCGCATGCTCCGCCGTTACGTGATGGGGACGACAGCCGCGATGGTCGTCCTCGTGCCGCCGCTCCTCTGGCTGACGCCGTGGTTCATCCGGCTGGCATACAAGGACAAGCACGGCGTCTCGTACCTCGGCGCGACCGACGCGATGCGGCTGATGCTCGTCGTCGGCGCGATCCAGGTCGTCTGGGGCTGGACGAAGTCGTATCCCGTCTCGATCGGGCGCCCGGAGCTGCGCATCGTCGCGCAGTCGCTCGAGATCGCCGTGTTGATCCCGCTGCTGATCGTGCTCGCGTCGCTGTACGGCGCGACGGGCGCCGCCGCGGCGTTCCTGGTCGCGTCGGTGGTGTTCGCGGCCGTCTGGACCGTGATCGTCCTTCGACTGCGGAAGGAGCCGGGCGGAATCGTCTCCGCCGCGCCCGAGCTCGTCGCCCCGGACCCGCTGCTTCCGTGAGAATCCTGATCGTCTCCGGCATGTGGCCACCCGACGTGGGCGGGCCGGCGAGCCATGCGCCCGAGCTGGCCTCGTACCTGCAGGGACGCGGTCACGAGGTCGAGGCGGCGACGATGGCCGACCGCGAGCCGGCGCCGCAGCCCTATCCGGTGCACTGGGCTTCGCGGCGCATGCCGATCGGGGTCAGGCATGCGCGAGCGGTCGAGACGGTTCGGCGGGCTGCCCGGCGCGCGCAGGTCGTCTACTCGACCGGGATGATCGGACGCAGCACCCTCGGGACGGCGCTGGCGCGGAAGCCGATCCTGGTCAAGCTGACGTCCGACCCGGTGTTCGAGCGCTCGATCCGGTTCGGGCTCTGGGCCTCCGACCTCGACACGTTCCAGCAGACCGGCGGGTTCCGGGTCAAGCTCCTCCGTCTCGCGCGCGACCTCGAGC
>DHWI01000148.1:15061-15662 GCA_002413095.1 Thermoleophilia bacterium UBA5186 | reverse complement strand
GTGCTGGAGCTGCTGAAGGCCGCCGATGCTGCGCTCCTGTCGTCGAGCTGGGAGAACTTCCCGCACATGCTCGTCGAGGCGCTCGCCCTCGGGACGCCCGTGATCGCCACCGAGACCGGCGGCGTGTCCGAGATCGTCCGCGACGGGGAAAACGGCCTGCTCGTGCCGCCCGGGGATCCGGCGGCGCTCGCGGCGACGATCGAGCGCTACTACGCCGATCCGGCGTTGCAGGAGCGCCTGCGGGCGAATGCCGTCGAGTCGGTGGCCCACTTCGATCCGGACGTTGCGTACCGCGAGATCGAGGAGCTGCTCGTGAGGATCGCCGAGCGATGACGGGCAAGCCGCGCGTGCTCATGGTCGGGCGGACGCGCTACCGGCTGCCGCTCAGTCCGCCGCTCCGGCGCAAGTTCGACGCGCTCGCCGAGCAAGTGGACGTGCGGGTGCTCGCCTCCGGCACCGGGGAGGATCCCCGGTTCGTGCTCGTCCCGCCGGCGAAAGGGCTCGACGGAGCACTGTTCTGGGCCGCGCTGCCGGCGCGCATCGCGCGCGAGGTTCGCCAGTTCCACCCCGACGCGATCCTCGCCCAGAGCCCGTATGAAGC
>DHWI01000148.1:13995-14763 GCA_002413095.1 Thermoleophilia bacterium UBA5186 | reverse complement strand
GCCGCTCGCCCGAGCGTCGAGCCGTGGCTGGCCACCCCCGAGGAGTACGCCCGGCGCGTGCGGTCGCTCGTCGACGGAACCATCGAACCGTCGCCGTAAACTGGCCCGAATGGACGCGGAGCGACTCAAGCAGCTGCTGAAGAACGGCGTGTACCGAACGATCGGCGAGACCGCNNCGGACGATCTCCGACTACACGACCGGGCTCGTTCGCGACGCGGGCGTCGAGCCGGGCGACGTCTTCCCGGCCTTCATGGACCTCGAGCCTTTCCTCGAGCCGCCGCGACCGCTGCCGGAGCGCCCCCGGGCGCTGTTCGTCGGCGTGCTCGAGCTGTACAAGAACGTGGACGGGCTCGCCGACGCCTGGCGCAGCGCGGCGCCGCGAGTGCCCGAAGCGACGCTGCACGTCGTCGGCTCCGGCACGCGTACTGACGTCGTCGAGCGGCTCGTCGCTGAGCTCCCGCAGCAGACACGGTGGACGAAGGAGCTCTCGACCGAGGAGGTCGCGGCGGCGCTCGACGACTCGACGCTGCTCGTCCTGCCGTCGCGTTCGGAAGGGCTCGGACGCGTGATCGTCGAGGCGCTCTGCCGCGGCCGGCCCGTGCTCGCGGCGGCCGTCGGCGGGATCCGCGACATCGTCCGCGACGGCGAGAACGGCGTCCTCGTCCCGCCGGGGGACACACAGGCCCTCGCCGACGCCCTCGTCCGACTGCTGAGCGACCCCGCCGAAGCCGAGCGGCTGGCCGGGGCCGCTCGCCCGAGCGTCGAGC
>DHWI01000148.1:13829-13969 GCA_002413095.1 Thermoleophilia bacterium UBA5186 | reverse complement strand
AGCTCCGGGAGCTCGGCTACACGGTCGTCGGCCTCGACGCGGTCCTCGACCACTACGCCGAGGGCAAGCCGCTGCCCGACCGCGCCGTGTTGATCACGTTCGACGACGGCTACCGCGACAATCTCGAGAACGCGCTGCCG
>DHWI01000148.1:11808-13656 GCA_002413095.1 Thermoleophilia bacterium UBA5186 | reverse complement strand
CTCCTCAATCGCACGCTCGACTGGGGCGAGCTCGCGGAGCTCGAGGCCGGCGGCATCCGCGTCGAGTCGCACGGGATCAGCCACCGCCCCCTCGCCGACCTCGAGCTGGACGAGGCGACGCGCGAGATCGTGCTCGCCAAGCTGCAGCTGGAGGAGCGCCTCGGCCGGCCGGTCCGCGCTTTCGCGTACGTGAAGGGCTCGGAGGCGCACTACAAGCCCGTCCACCTCTCGTTGCTCCGGCAGGCGGGCTACGACGTTGCGTTCACGTCTGTCTCGGGCTCCAACACCCCGCGCACCGACCCGCTGCGGCTGCACCGCTACAACGTCGAGCCTTATCCGGCCCGGACGTTCGAGCTCGTGCTGGCGGGAGCGTGCGACCTGATCGCCGTCAAGGACACGGTCAGCGGCACGTACGCCCGGCGCGCGTTCAATGCGCTCCTCGGCACGTCGAGCAAGTGACCGCGTTCGAGATCGTCGAGTACGGGCCGGACCGGCGCGCGGACTACGTGCGGCTGCTTCGCGACACCCGCGACGGGGGCGGGCTGAGCGCCGAGGAGTTCGACTGGTGGTTCGACGGGAACCCGACGCCGCCGCGCTTGATGGCGGTCGCCGAGCTGGACGGCGGGGTCGTCGGGGTCGCGTCGCACACGCCGTACCGCATGCGGCTGGACGGACGCGAGCGGTTGGCGACGGCATCGGTCCACGCCGGGACGGATCCGGTCGCGCGCGGGCAGGGGATCTTCCGTGCGCTCGAGGTCCGGAACGAGGAGGTGGGGCGCCGGGCCGGCGTCGCGGCCTCCCTCGCGTTTGCGAGCAAGAGCACGGAGAACCTCTTCCTCGGACCGCTCGGCTGGAGCGAGATCGGGCGGCTGCGCGTGTGGATGCGCGTGCTGCGACCGGTCGCGGCGGCGCGGCGCGCGCTCGGGCGCTCGCCCGTGCCCGGAAAGCGGGTGCGCCGCGACATCGGCGGCGTTCGCCCGATCGCGCGGTTCGACGAGTCCACCGACCGCGCCTACGAGCTCGCTGCGCCCGCGTATGGGAACCACGTCGTTCGGGACGCTGCGTTCATGAACTGGCGCTACGCCGACTCGCCGTGGGGGTATCGCGCTTTCAGGCTCGGTGACCGAGCGTTCGCGATCGTCCGCGAGAAGACGCAGCGCGGGACGCCGATCGCGGTTGTTGCGGATCTCGTCGCGCCACCCGAGTCGTTCCGGGAGACGCGGACGCTGCTGCAGCAGGCCGTCGCCGCGGCGGGCCCCGAGGCCGTCGCGCTTTTTGCGCTGCCGCCGCGCGACCCCGCTCAGCGCCGCGCGTTCGCCGCGTCCGGCTTCGTCCCGTCGCCGACGACCCTGCACTTCGTCGCGATCGCCCTCGCCGACGACTTCGAGCTGCCGCTCGATCCGGCGGCGTGGCACTTCTCCCTCGGCGACACGGACTTCTTCTAGGCGTGCGCAAGCTCGTCTTCGTAACGCAGCAGGTCGACCCCGAGCACCCGGCTCTCGCGGCGACGATCCCGAAGATCGCGGCGCTCGCGCAGCGGCTCGACGAGGTCGTCGTGCTCGCAGACGCCGCCGTTCCCGGAGCTCTGCCGGCGAACTGTCGCGTCCGTACCTTCGGAGCGGGCTCGAAAGCCGGACGCGGTCTGCGGTTCGAACGTGCGCTCGCCGCCGAGCTGCGCGAGCGCCCGCTGGGCGTGGTCGCGCACATGGCGCCGGTGTTCGCAGTCCTCGCCGCCCCGCTCGCGCGCCCGCTGGGTTTGCCCGTCGTGCTCTGGTACACGCACTGGCACGCGAGCCCGACGCTCCGGGTCGCCGCGCGGCTCGTGAACGCGATCGTCAGCGTCGACCG
>DHWI01000148.1:2292-11780 GCA_002413095.1 Thermoleophilia bacterium UBA5186 | reverse complement strand
GTGCTCCGCGCGCTCCGGCTCGCCCACGACCGCGGTCTCGACGTGCGGCTCGAGGCCCACGGCCCCACGCTGAACGACGCCGAGCGGGCGCAGCGCGACGAGCTCGAGCGCCTGGCCGTGAAGCTCGAGCTCGGCGACCGCGCCGTGCTCGGGGACGCAGTTCCGCGCCGCGACCTGCCCGCTCTGTTCGCCGGCAGCGACGTCCTCGTGAACAACATGCGCGCCGGCGCGCCCGACAAGGTGGTCTACGAAGCGGCCGCGTCCTGCCTGCCCGTGCTCGCCTCGAATCCCGTCTTTGACACGCTGATCGGCGACGATGCGCGCTTCGACCGCGAGGATCCCGCGTCCCTTGCCGACGCCCTCGCGCGCTTCGCCGAGCTCGAGTCGAAGGCGCGTGCCGAGCGCGGCCGGGCGCTGCGCGACCAGGTCGAGCGCGACCATTCGGTCGAGCACTGGGCCGAGCGCCTGATAGACGTGGTGGAACGCGCATGAGCAAGAACGGACTCGTCCTCCACCTCGCCAAGATCGCCGGCATCTCCGGCGCCGAGGCGCACCTCCTCTCGCTCCTCCCCGATCTCAAGCAGCGCGGCTGGAACGTGCGGATGCTGATGCTGCACGAGCAGGAGCCCGGCGCGCGGGAGTTCGCGCGCGCGCTCGAGGAGCGCGGGATCGAGGTCGACGACATCTCGCTCGCGGCCGACGTCGACCCATTTGCCTTCCTCCGCCTGTCGGGCTATCTCGCGCGGCACCGGCCGGCCATCCTGCACACGCACCTCGTGCACGCCGACGTCTACGGACAGCTGGCCGGCTCGATCGTGCGGATCCCGTTCCGGCTCTCGACGAAGCACGGCTTCAACGAGTTCCGCGAAGGGCGGCCGTTCGCGCTCGCCGACCGCACCGTGGCGAGCCTCGCGCACGTCCACGTCGCGATCTCCCGCGGCCTCGCGCGCTACCTCGCCGAGACCGAGGGCTTCGACGAGCGCTCGTTCGAAATCGTCCACTACGGAATCGGCGAGGGCCCGGAGCCGCCGCCGTACGAGGGCGACGGCAAGAACGTGCTCTGCATCGGGCGGCTGATCCCGATCAAGGGCCACATCGTCCTCCTGCGCGCGCTGGCCGAGGCGCGCAAGGAGGTGCCGGACCTCCGCCTCGAGGTCGCCGGACGCGGCGTGCTCGGGCCCGCGCTGCGCGCGCTCGTCCGCGAGCTCGGGCTCGACGACGCGGTGAGCTTCCTCGGCTTCGTCTCCCCGATCCAGCGCGTGATCGAGCAGTCGGCCGGCGTCGTCGTGCCGTCGCTCGGGGAGGGCTTCGGGCTCGTCGCGCTCGAGGCGATGGAGCGCGCGCGGCCGGTGATCGCGGCGGAGATCGGCGGCCTCGGCGAGCTCGTCGTCGACGGCGAGACCGGCTACCTCGTGCCGGTTGCCGAGGTGGAGCCGCTCGCCCGGGCGCTCGTCGCGCTCACGACGGATCCGCAACGCGCGTCGGAGCTGGGTCGGGCCGGCCGTCGTCGCGCCCTGACGGCGTTTGCGGAGCATCGCTGCGCGGATCGGACCGAGTTGCTCTATCGCGCGCGAAACGGCTCCACAGGCTGAGCACGGCCGCCGCGGCGAGCACGGCGAGCAGGAAGTCCCAGGGCGTGCGGTAGCGCGTCTCGCCGACGAAGACCATCGCCGCCAGCGTGTTGTAGGCGAGGAGCGCCAGCGCCAGCACGGCGAATCGCCGTGGTGCGACGCCGAGGCCGATCGCGCCGAGGATGTAGAGCGGAACCATGAAGATCGGCTCGGCGGAGGAACGGAGCGTGTCCAGCCAGGTTCCCGATCCGTTGCGGTCGGACGTCTTCGTCACCGCAGGCTGCCAGAGCATCTTCGCGCCCCACCCGGCGAGGGTCGCCTTCTCGCCGGGATGGTCGCGCATGAAAGCGAAAGCCTTCCGCTGGTAGAAGCGCATCTGCGCGCACTCGTCCGTCGCGACGACGCGACCGGTCTTCGCGTAGATCGCGCCGGCATCCTGCGGCGTGAGCGGAGCCCCGGGGATCCCTGGGACGTTGTCGATCCACTTGCCCGCGCGGAGCGTGTCGAGCGTGTTGACGTTGTTCGCCTTCCAGAGCGCGCGGCCGTCGGTCGTGACCGCGTAGCACCCGACCGAGACGCCGTTTCGAACCACCCACGGAGTCACGACGGCGACCGCGGCGAGGACGACCACGAGTGCCGGCATGACCGCCGCGCCGCGGTTCCGCCACAAGAGGTACGCACCGAGGACGAGCGGCAGCGCGGCGAGGCGGACGTTCCCGAGGATCGCCACCCCGGCGATTCCCCCCGCGAGCGCGGCCCAGCCCCACGAGCGGCGGTCGACCGCGACGAGCAAGGCGAGCACGACAGCGGCCGCGAGGAAGTGGTCGAGAATCTCGCGGTTCATGTGCATGTCGTGCCAGATCAAGTACGGGTGCAGCGTCGTGGCGAGGGCCGCGAGCAGGCCTCCCAGCGGCGAGACGACGCGCCGTCCGATTTCGTAGACGAGCAGGGCGGTCGCTGCGGCGACGAGCAGGTGAGCGGCGCCGACGACCACCCAGGATGCCCCGAAAACCCAGTACGGCGGGATCAGGAAGAAGCCGTACAACGGCTGCGTGTAGGCGGACGGATGGCCCGGAATGAAGCCGTACGTCCCGTGGTGGACGAACGTCTGGGCGAAGATGCTGCCCTTGTCGACGAAGGCGGCCGTGATCGTCCCGCGCTGCGTCAGCAGCACGACGAGACGCGGCAGGATCGAGGCGGCCGCGACGACCAGATAGGCGAGCCGTCGCTCGCTTAGAGCCTCTTTCATGATGGGTCTTCGTCGCCGGGTCGCGATGGACGGTGCGAGGCAAGGACGCAGGGAGTGCGCGTATCGAACAAGATACGGGCGCGACTGAGGACGCCGCATCGCGCCGTCCAGCGCGGCCCGGCGGCACAACGACTCATCGTGAAAGGGGCTCTGGTATTACGAATCCAGGCGTGCCGCACGGCGACGACACACGGTACGCGGTCGTCTCCTGCCACGTCGAGAGACCGCTCGACGACGCTGTCTGGGCGCGATTCTCGCGTCTGCAGGGGCGCGCTCCGGGCGGATTCCACATCGCCGCGCTGATCCGACCGCCCGACCAGGCGGCCGGCGAAGGCGAGGCCGAGTGGCTCGAGCGCGCCCGCGAGGCGGCTTCACGGGGGCCGTTCGGCCTGCACACGCACTGGACGTCCCCGAGCCATGCGCGCCCGACGCCGGGCGGCGAGGGGCCCGCGGCGCGCGTTCGGCGGGAAGTCGACTGGCTCCGTGAGCGCGGACTCGAGCCAGAGCTCTTCGCCGGCGGCGGTTGGTACATGGACGACGACGTGGCGCAAGCGCTTGCCGACCTCGGCCTCGTGGATTGCACGGGTACGGCGTTCACGCCCTCCTACCTGCCGCAGGACGCATCCAGACTCGCGGCGACGCAGCCCACGACGCTCGAGCTCCCGAGCGGACACCGGCTCGCCGAAGTCCCGGCCACCCACTCGCTCGGCATGCTTGCGCGCGCCGTCATCGGGCCGCTCCCGCCGGTTGTGCACGCGTACTTCCACGACACGGATCTCCTCGACCGCAAGCGCGGCGTCGCGCTCGAGCTCGCGCTCTGCGCCCTGCGGTTTCGGCGGCCTCCGGGACGCTTCCCGCAAGCGCCCTGAACCCGTGCGGGGCCTACACTTGAGGGTTCGTGGCCACCAAACCCGTTGAGACCGAGCGGCCCGCCGAGAGCGCGCGGCAGCCCCCCGCGGTCGAGGACATCCGCCGCTCGCGGCCGTACCTCTTCACGGCGAGTCCGCTGCGGGCGCTCGCGCGGCGGTTCGCGAGCATCGTCTCGCTCGTCGTCCTGGACGTCACCGGCCTTGTTCTCGGCCTGTACGGAGCACTGGTTCTGCGCGAGGCCGTCTACGGCGACTTCCCGCCGCTCTGGGGCGTGCTCTGGCGTGACGCGGCCGCGAAATGGCTCCCGTTCCTGACGATGATCATGCTGCTCGTCTTCTGGCGCGCGCACCTGTACGCCGCGCGCGAGTTCCGCGCCGGGCTCGGCCGCGTCGTCTCATCGCTGGCGCTTGTGGCCGTGCTCGCGCTCGCGTTCGGCGTCGGCGTGGGGCACCGCTACAACACGTTCGGCCTCGCGCCCGCCGCGCTCGCGCTCACCGCCGTGCTGATCGGCCTCTTCCGCGCGAGCTACGACATGCTCACGAAGGACATCTTCCAGCTCGCGGGGATCCGCCGGCGCGCGGTCCTCGTCGGCGAGGGGGAGAGCCTCGAGCACCTCTATCAGACGCTGGGAACCGGTCGTGGCGGCATCCTGTACGAGTTCGTGGGGGCGGTCGCGTCGCCGCACGAGGGGGCGCCGCTTCCGATTCTCGGCGACCTCGAAGACCTCCCCGGAATCCTGGGCGAGAACCGGGTCGACGAGCTGATCGTCACCGACCAAGCGTTTACGGAGGACGAGCTGCTCGAGGTCGTCGAGCAGGCCCACCGCTCCGGCGTGCAGGTGCGGATCGCCCCGAAGACGACGTCGCTGCTCACTCAGCGCGGCGAGTACGTCCCGGGCCAGGGCGTCCCGCTCTTCGAGCTCAGGCCGCCGGTCTTCGCCGGGACGGACTGGGCGGTCAAGCGTGTGTTCGATATCTCGGTCGGGTTGCTCGTGCTGATCCTCGGTCTCCCGCTCTGGCTCGTGATCGCGGCGGCGATCAAGCTGAGCTCGTCGGGTCCGGTGTTCTACCGCGACCGGCGAATCGGCCTGGGCCAGCGCGAGTTCGGGATGTTCAAGTTCAGGACGATGTACGCCGACGCGCCCGAGCGGCAGGCCGAGCTCGAGGAGCGGAACGAAGCGGCGGGCGCGCTGTTCAAGATCCGCGACGACCCGCGGGTGACCGCCGTCGGAGGGATCCTGCGCCGTTTCTCCCTCGACGAGGTGCCGCAGGTGCTGAACGTCCTCCGGGGCGAGATGAGCCTCGTCGGGCCTCGCCCACTCCCCGTGCGCGACTACCACCTGCTCGAGGACTGGCACCGCAAGCGCTACCTCGTCCTGCCGGGGATGACCGGCCTGTGGCAGATCTCGGGCCGCTCGACGCTCGGGTTCGACGACCTCGTGCGGCTCGACTTCTACTACCTCGAGAACTGGTCGATCTGGCTGGACATCTCGATCTTGGTGAAGACGATCCCCGCGGTGCTGATTTCGCGTGGCGCGTTCTAGCGCTAACGAAGCCGACACATCCTCCCGCCATACTTTCGGGCGTGAAGGCGCCCAAGATCCTCGCCGTCGCGTCCGCGATCGACCTCGAGTTCCGCTACGGCTGCACGCCCGCCTGGTGGCACCTCTGGAAAGGGCTCGCGGAGGTCGGTGTCGACCTCATCGTGACGCCGTACCGCGGCAAGGCGATCGAGTCGCCCTGGTGGCGGACCGAGCCGAACCCGCTCTACCGCGAGGCTGAGCTCTACGCGGGCGCGCGCGGGCTCGCGGCTCGGCTGAAGGGCGACACGCACGTGCGGCGCGGCGAGGACTCGCCCGAGGAGTCAGCCGTCGACCGCGCCACCCGCGAGGTGATCTGGCGCTACGTGACGCCGCGCTGGCAGAAGCACCTCGACGGGATCATCGAGCGCGAGCGCGACATTGCGGCCGTGGTCGTCTTCACCGTCCCGATGAGCCACCTACGCGGGATCCCGGAGCGGCTGCGCGAGCGCTTCGGCGTTCCGGTCGTCTTCTACGACGGCGACGTCCCGATGAGCCTGCCGGAGTTCGGCGGCATGGACACCGGCTTCAACTACTACCACGGCGCCGACCCGTCCGAGTACGACCTGGTCATCTCGAACTCCGAGGGCGGGCTCGACCGGCTGCGTGAGCTCGGCGCCCGGCGCGCCGAGGCGGTCTTCTGGGGCGTCGACCCGGACCTGTTCGCGCCCGCGCCGGTCGAGAAGGACAAGGACGTCTTCTTCTACGGCTACGGCGACAAGTTCCGGCGCGACTGGATGGAGGCGATGGTCGGGGAGCCGAGCCGGCGCGAGCCGGAGGTCGACTTCGCGCTTGGCGGCGGCGACTTTCGGGGCGACACGGGGCGCGCGCGGCTGCTCGGCACGATCCCGTACAACGCCTTCCCGCAGGCGATCTCCTCGGCGCGGATCAATCTGAACATCACGCGGCGCTCGCACGCATCGGTCTACGCGTCGTCGTCATGCCGGCCGTTCGAGCTCGCCGGCTGCGGCGCCGCAATCGTGTCGAATCCATACGAGGGGATCGAGCGCTGGTTCGAGCCCGGCCGCGAGCTGCTCGTCGTCTCCAGCGCGGAGGAAGCCGTCGAGGCGTACCGCGAGCTGCTCGACGATCCGGCGCAGGCGGAAGAGCTTGGCCGGCGTGCGCGCGAGCGTGCCCTCGACGAGCACACGTACGCGCGGCGCGCGGAGCAGTTGCTGCAGCTGATCGGCCTGGAGCGGCCGGCGGCGGTGGGCGCCCGTGGCTGACCTGGCTTCCACGATGTCGGCGCCGGCCGAGCTGGCTCCCGTCGAGATGCCGCGCTGCCTCGCGATCGTGCCCGCATTCAACGAGGAGGGCGCGATCGCAGGGGTGATCGACGAGATCCGGGCGTTCGACCAGCGCTTCGAGATCGTCGTGGTCGACGACGGCTCGGCAGACCGGACCGCCGCGATCGCTCGGGCGAGTGGCGCGCACGTGATCCGCCTGCCGTTCAACCTTGGCATCGGCGGCGCGGTCCAGACCGGCTTCCGCTACGCGTGGGAGCACGGTTTCCAGATCGCGGTCCGGGTCGACGGCGACGGCCAGCACGACCCGTCGCAGCTCGGCGCGATTCTCGCTCCCGTGCTCGCGGGCGAGACGGATATCGCCGTCGGCTCGCGCTTCGTCGGCGAGCGCTCCTACCGTACGTCGCGGTCGCGCCGGCTCGGGATCCGCATCCTCGCGTGGACGGTCTCGGCGCTCGTTCGTCAGCGCGTCACCGACCCGACCTCCGGTTTCCAGGCGCTGAACCGCCACGGGATCGCGCTGTTCGCCGCCGACCTCCCTCACGACTACCCGGAGGTCGAGGCGACCGTGATGGTCTTCCGCCATCGGCTACGGATGCGCGAGGTTCCCGTCCGCATGCGCGAGCGCGCGGCCGGCCGCTCCTCGATCGGCGCCTTTGCGTCCGTCTACTACATGACCAAGGTGCTGCTCGCGATCTTCGTCGGCGTCTTCCGCCGCAACGTCGTCCCCCTCGAGGACGTGGTGGAGCAATGACGCCGCTGAAAGTCTCGATCGCGGCCGCGATCGCGTCGCTGCTGCTGCTCGTCGTCGTCTTCGAGCTGATCCGCAGCCGTCGCCTGCGCGAGCGGTATGCCCTGCTGTGGCTCCTGACGGGACTGGTTCTGCTCGCCCTGTCGGTCTGGCGTGGCGGGCTCAATACCATCGCCGGCTGGTTCGGCGTGACGGGCTATCCGCCGGCGGTGCTGTTCGCGGTCGGGTCGCTGTTCATCATCCTCGTGCTGCTGCACTATTCGACCGTGATCTCGCGCCTCTCCGACCAGAACACGATCCTGGCCCAGCGATTGGCACTCCTCGAAGAGCGGCTCTCCACCGGCGGCGGGTCAGACCGCGATTCACAGCGGTAGCGCGTCGCGCAGCAGATATGCCGAAAGCGCCACGCCGATCCAGCATGCGGTGCGATCATCGTCGAACGCGGCGAGCGAGAGCGGCCACAGGACGTACCAGGGCTGGAGCCACGGCGCGGCGACAACGAGGGAGGATGCAGCAAGGCCGAGCCGGGCGCGCCCGCGCCATGCACCGCGTGCGAATACGAGGTAGGCGAGCACGAACGCACCGCCGCAAAGCAGGGTCGCCGGCCGCTGGGCGAGGCCGAGTTGCGTCAGCCGGTACGGCAGGCTGATCGAGCTCAAGGCGTTGATCTGCCGCGAGATCGAGGCACCGGCTGACGCGCCGGTTGTGCCGTACTGAAGGAACGCTATGCCTCCCACGACGACGGCGGACGCTACGAGCCCGCGGATCGGCAGGCGCGCGCCCCGGCGCCAACGAGCGAGTAGGTCGAGCGGAAGAAAGACGAGGGGAATCCATTTCACCGCCGCTGCGAGTACCCATCCGGCGCCGACCAGCTGGGTGCGGCCGCGCTCAGCGAGCAGGAGGCCCCCGATCAGCAGAAGCATCATCAGCGCATCGTTGTGGCCCCCGCCGGCGAAATGGATCGCGAGCAGCGGGTTCCAGCCGACGAGCGCTGCCGCGAACGGTCCACGGACGAGGAGCAGCGCGGCAAGGCCGAGCACGCCGAGCGCCGCGAGGAGCCTGTACACCCATGCAGCCGTCGAAGGCGAGTCGCCCACGATTGCCGCTTCGCCTTCCGAGACGGCGGCGAACGCTGGGCCGTACGGCAAGGTGAGGTCGTACCAGTCTCGACCGATCCTCGGGAAGGCCGGGTCGCCGGCAAACCGCCGTGGAGTGTCGCTGTAGGGGTTTCCGCCGTGAATCGCGCCGATCCGGCCGAAGTCCCAGTACAGGTACACGTCGCGTGAAAGGAGTACGGGACCCGCGAGCGGGATCAATTGGATTGCAGCCGCAATCGCGATAACAGCGGCTTTGCGACTCGCGTGAACGTTGCGAACGACCCACAGGCCCGCGATGTACAACGCGAGAGCGAGGACGAGCGCGGTCGTCCAGACGTCCGACCAGTCACCGTCGGGACGGAGAGGGGATTGCTCGGTAACGCCGGTGTGGCGAGCGGCGACGATCGCCGCCGCGGTCGCGACCGCGATCCCGACTCCGATAACCGTCGCGACTTGGCCGCGCCGGGTCAGGGCAACTCGACCGTCGCCGGCTCGCTGATGAAGAAGACGTCGCCAGCCTCGGGGTCGTCGAGCCAGTTCCCAGCAACGCCTATTCGGTAGGTCCAGCGTCCGCGTAACGCGTCCGGGTCGTGCCACACAGGGGTGCGCGTGCGGGCGACGAGAGTCATCTCGAGCCTGCAGTCGCTCGCCCCGCCCGTGGGAGGAAGGCACCGGATTCCCAGGCGGCCGGGAGGAAGGGTCGGATCGGGTGCAGTCTGCACGGCCGGCGAGCGAAAGACTGCGTAATAGACGTGCACGCCCGGCGTGCTGGGCGGGTCCCACCGCACGTCCTGCCCGCGCGACGACACCGAGACGCGCGGAACGAACCCGGCGTCGACCGGCACGGCGACGTTCTGGTCATAGTACTTCGTCGCCGCGGTTCCTTTGAGGGGCCGGAATGCGAGTATCAGGAGCAGGGGGACAAGCGCGAGGACGACCGCCGTGCCCACGACGCGAAGGCTGCGCCACTCAAGGCGCGGGCCGGGATCTGCCGCGTAGCGTCGAGCGAGGCGCGGGCCCGTCCCCGGCCAGAGCAGCGGCAGCGCGGCGGTCAGGATCCAGTACGGCGGGAAGCCGGGCATGAAGATGCGGAAGAACGTGCCTCCTTCGACGCTGACGAGCGTCGA
>DHWI01000148.1:779-2246 GCA_002413095.1 Thermoleophilia bacterium UBA5186 | reverse complement strand
GCCGGTCGCGGGCTCCAGAAGAACTCGCGGAACTGGCCGAAGTTGTCCTTCAGCTGCTGCCAGCTGAGGTTGAGGTAGTCGGAGAGCGACCCGAGGAGGGGCTGCGAGGCGAAGAGCGGGTCCTGGCCCGCGGCGAGCACCCTCGGGCCCGGCGCCGCGAAGAGCGGGAGGTGGCCCAGCCCGCGGTACTTCCAGATTGCGAGCGTAACCACGGCGGGCAGCATGGCCGCGCTGAACGCAAACCCGCAGCGGATGCGGCGCGCGAGGAGAAAGCCGAGCGCGGGCGCGGCGAGGAAGAGGCTGTTGGCCGGCTTGAGCCCGATCGCGAAGCCGGTGACGATCCCTCCCACGACCGCGTCCTGCAGGGCTCCGCTGTCGAACGCCCGGAGGCAGAAGTACGCCGCGACGAGCAGCGCCACCATCGACGGGTAGTCGCCGAGCCCGGTTAGCCCGAGCGCCTGCGGGAGGAACTGCTCGACGTACTTCGCGTGGTAGCGGTGATCCCACAGCGGGATGACGACGAACGGGCCTACGACCCAGATCGTCGCGGCGACATAGCCGATCAGCCGCCCCCCGATCCGCGCGGCGATCCCATAGGTCGCGGCGAGTGCGATCGGGCCGAGAACGAGCACCTGGAAGAGGACGATCGCCGGCAGCGCGGCAACCGCGTTCGCGCCGAACACGCCGGCGATCGGGGCGAGGATGTACGACCACGCGTAGCCGATCTCCGACTCCGGGATATGGCCGCGCGAGAGCGTGAATGCGTTGGTGTAGAACTGGGTCTGGTCGCCGCCCTGGTAGAAGAGCCAGCCGTTGTGGCGCACGATCTGCGCGAAGACCGCGATCGCGACCCACTGTGCAACGACGAGCGGCCCGAGGATGTTCCAGGGCTCGCGTCTCAGCGATTCAAGACGATGCATAAGCGGGCGCGGAGGCCCGGTACCACGCGATCGTGCGCTCGAGCCCGGCGCGCAGGGGCGTCTTCGCCTCGAAGCCGAACAGCTCCTTCGCACGAGAGGCGTCGAGGCTGCGCCGCGGCTGCCCGTTCGGCATCGACGCGTCCCAGACGATCTCGCCCTCGTAGCCCGTGAGCTCCGCGACGAGGTCGACGGTCTCGCGGATCGAGGTCTCGACGCCGGTGCCGAGATTCACCGGCTCGGCGCCGTCGTAGCGCTGTGCGGCGAGCACGATCCCGTCGGCGCAGTCCTCGACGTAGAGGAACTCGCGGGTCGGCGAGCCGTCGCCCCACAGGACGATCTCGCGCTCGCCGGCCTCCTGTGCGTCGATCATCTTGCGAATCAGGTCCGGGATCACGTGCGCGTTCGTGGGGTGGAAATGGTCGCGCGGCCCGTAGAGGTTCGCCGGCAGGAGGTAGATCGAGTTCAGCCCGTACTCGTCGCGGTAGGCCTGCGCGCCCACGAGCTGGGACTTCTTGGCGATGCCGTACGGCGCGTTCGTCTCCTCGGG
>DHWI01000148.1:0-565 GCA_002413095.1 Thermoleophilia bacterium UBA5186 | reverse complement strand
CGCCTGTCACGAGTGTTCTCATGCTCTTTCCTCCATCTCCCGAGCGTAGCGACGGGACAAGCTAGGCCCTTGGGAAATGCGCAGCATTTTCCAAGGATGGAAGCCAGTCGACGCGGCCGATCCAGCGCTCGCGGTTCTTCGCGTACCAGTCGATCGTCTTCTCGACGCCTTCCTCCCAGGAAACCTGGGGCTCCCAGCCGGTCTCGAGGTTCAGCTTCTCGTAACCGACGCGGAGCGCCATCACGTCGCTCGCGCCGGGGCGGAAGCGGCCGGGGACGGAGACGATCTCGCGCTCCGGCCAGTAGCCGCGCTCCTCGCCGACGCGCAGGATCAGCGCGGCCCAGTCGGCCATCGAGATGTTCTTCCCCTGCCCGTAGACGTAGACGTCGCCAGGTGTGCCGTGGGCGGCGACGGTCAGGTGGCCGCGGACGCCGTCGGTGCAGAAGCAGAAGTCGCGGAGCGGTTCGAGCGCGCCGAGCTCGATCTGCTCGCGCTCGAGCGCCTGCGTGATGATCGTCCCGGTGACGTAGCGCGGGTTCTGGCGCGGCCCGTAGTTGTTGAACAT
>DHWI01000178.1:50661-52718 GCA_002413095.1 Thermoleophilia bacterium UBA5186 | reverse complement strand
GGCAAGTGCTACGTCTACCGCTACAAGATCTCCGACCGCGTCGGCAACCAGGGCACCCAGGCCGGCACCAGCTCGATCGCCAAGGTCGACACGTCGAAGCCGACGACCCCGTCGCTGACGTTCTCGGCGCTGACGAACGCGTACGACAACGGCGGCGGCACGGTCTTCTTCCGGACGGGCGCCGCGGGCGGCTTCACCGTCGCTGCAGCGTCGACCGACGCGGAGTCCGGCGTCTCCTCGACGACTTTCCCGGCGCTCGCCGGCGGCTGGTCGCACGTCGCCGGCGCGTACACCTTCACCGCCGCCGCGGCGGATCCGGCCGAGCCGAACGACGTCTTCACCACGAACGGCGCGGGCAGCGACTCGCTGCACCAGTCGTTCACGGTCACCGCCGACGGCAACCCGCCGAGCGGGATGTCGGCGACCGTCACCGCGGGCTACGTCACCTCGACCTCGGTTGCGGTCACGCTCGCGAACGGATCCGACGGCGCCGGCGAGTCGGGCGTCGACTCGTCGAGCGGGATCCTGGAGCGCGACGAGGCGCCGCTCGTCAGCGGCGCCTGCGACCCGTTCCCCGGCTCCTGGACGACGGTCACGCTCACGGGCGGAAACGACACCACCGTCCAGAACGGCAAGTGCTACCGCTACCGCTACAAGATCTCCGACCGCGTCGGCAACCAGGCCACTTCGGGCGCCAGCGCGACCGTCAAGGTCGACACGACGCCGCCGAGCGCGCCGTCGCTCGCCTTCTCTACGTTCACACACGCGTGGGAGAACGGCTCGGGCACCGTCTACTTCCAGGGCGGCGGCGGCGGCGGGTTCACCGTCACGCCGAGCTCGCTGGACGCGCAGTCGGGCATCTCGTCCTACTCCTATCCCGCGCTCGGCGGCACCTGGTCGAACACCAGCGGGGTCTACACGTTCGATTCGAGCTCGCCGGATCCGACCGAGCCGAACAACGTCCACGGAGTCAACGGCGCGGGCGTGGCCGGTGGCGACACGTCCTTCACGGTCACCAAGGACTCGAACGCGCCCAGCGGGATGTCCGCCTCGATCGCAGGCGGCTACTACACCAGCAGCTCGATCCACGTCACGCTCGCGAACGGCTCCGACGGCTCCGGCGAGTCCGGCGTCGACGCGGCGACGGGGGTCGTCGAGCGCGACGCCGTCAATCTCGCCGGCGACCTGTGCCCCGCTTTCGGCGGCAGCTGGACGACGGTGACGCTCGACGGCTCCGGCAACGACACGACTGTCCAGAGCGGCAAGTGCTACCGCTACCGCTACAAGATCTCCGACCGCGTCGGGAACCAGGGCACCCAGGCCGGCACGAGCTCGACCGCCAAGGTCGACACCTCCGGTCCGGGAGCCCCGACGTTCTCCTTCTCTGCCTTCACGAACGCGAGCGCGACGGGTTCGACCGTCTACTTCCGTTCCGGCGCGGCCGGCGNNAGTGGCTGGTCGAACACCGCCGGCGCGTACTCGTTCGGCACGAGCGCCGCCGACCCGGCCGAGCCGAACAACGTCCACGGCGTCAACGGCGCAGGCACGGCCGGAACGGACGCGTCGTTCACGGTCACCGCGGACGGCAACGCCCCGACGGGGATGTCCGCGACGGTCACGGGCGGCTACGTCACCTCCACGTCGGTCGCGGTGGCGCTCGCGAACGGCTCCGACGGTGCCGGCGAGTCGGGAATCGACGCGACCTCGGGCGTCGTCCAGCGCGACGAGGCCCCGCTCGCGGCGGGCGCCTGCGATCCGTTCCCCGGCTCCTGGTCGACTGTCACGCTCGCGAGCGGAAACGACACGACGGTCGTGAGCGGCACCTGCTACCGCTACCGCTACTGGATCTCCGACAAGGTCGGCAACCAGGGCACCTCGGCCGCGAGCGCGACCGTCAAGGTCGACACGACGAAGCCGACCACCCCGTCGCTGACGTTCTCGGCACTGACCAACGCGTACGACAACGGCAGCGACACGGTCTTCTTCCGCACCGGCGCCGCAGGCGGCTTCACCGTCGCGGCGGGCTCGACCGACCCAGAGTCGGGCGTCGCCTCCAC
>DHWI01000178.1:49600-50630 GCA_002413095.1 Thermoleophilia bacterium UBA5186 | reverse complement strand
GCCGCGGCCGATCCGGCCGAGCCGAACGACGTCTTCACCACCAACGGGGCCGGCCTCGACTCGCTCCACCAGTCCTTCACGGTCACCGCCGACGGCAACCCGCCGAGCGGGATGTCGGCGAGCGTCACCGCGGGCTACGTCACCTCGACCTCGGTCGCGGTCACCCTCTCCAACGGCTCCGACGGCTCCGGCGAGTCGGGCGTCGACTCGTCCAGCGGGATCGTCGAGCGCGACGAGGCGCCGCTCGTCTCGGGCGCCTGCGACCCGTTCCCCGGCTCCTGGACGACGGTCACGCTTTCCGGCGGTAACGACACGACCGTCCAGAACGGCAAGTGCTACCGCTACCGCTACAAGATCTCCGACCGCGTCGGCAACCAGGGCACCTCCGCCGCGAGCGCGACCGTCAAGGTCGACACGACGCCACCTCCGGCGCCGTCGCTGGCCTACTCGGCGTTCACGCGGGCGTGGGAGAACGGGTCGGGCACCGTCTACTTCAAGGGCGGGGCAGCCGGCGGCTTCACGGTCACGGGAACCGCGAACGACCCGGAGTCGGGAGTCGCGTCCTACGTCTACCCGGCGCTCGGCTCCGGCTGGAACAACCTCGGCAACTACAGCTTCAACTCCGCGGCCGACCCGACCGAGCCGAACAACGTCCACGCCGTCAACGGTGCGGGCGTCGCCGGTGGCGACACGTCCTTCACGGTCACGCTCGACTCGAGCGCCCCGACCGGGATGTCGGCCTCGGTCAGCGGCGGCTACGCGACGTCGACCTCGATCCCGGTCACGCTTGCAAACGGCAGCGACACGGGCTCGGGCCTCGACGTCTCCAGCGGCGTGGTCGAGCGGGACGAGGCCCCGCTCGTCTCCGGCGCCTGCGATCCGTTCCCCGGCTCCTGGTCGACGGTCACGCTCTCGGGCGGAAACGACACGAGCGTCCAGAGCGGCAAGTGCTACCGCTACCGGTACTCGATCTACGACCGTGTCGGGAACCAGGGCGTCTCTGCTACGAGCGCGACGGTCAAGGTGGACA
>DHWI01000178.1:46484-49573 GCA_002413095.1 Thermoleophilia bacterium UBA5186 | reverse complement strand
GTCTTCTACCGCGGCGGCGCGGCCGGCGGCTTCACGGTTGCCGCAGCCTCGACCGACGCGGAGTCGGGCATCTCCTCGACGACCTTCCCCGCCTTCGGCAGCGGCTGGTCAGGGAGCGCCGGCGCATACAGCTTCACCTCCAGCGCAGCCGATCCGAGCGAGCCGAACAACGTGCACACGACGAACGGCGCCGGGCTCGACTCGAACGACACGTCGTTCACCGTCACCGCCGACTCCGCGGCCCCGACGACGACCGCGCAGTGCGACGGCGCAGCCTGCTCGTCCGGCTGGTACACGACGAGCCCGGTCACCGTGACGCTCGCCTCGAGCGACGGGACCGGCTCCGGCCTCGCGGCGATCCGGTACACGACCGACGGCACGGACCCGACCGTCTTCAGCTCGACGTACTCTGCACCGCTCTCGATCGGCTCGACGACCCAGGTCAAGTTCCGTGCCTGGGACAACGTCGGCAACCTCGAGGCGGTCGGCACGCTCGACATCAAGGTCGACGGGACGCCGCCGAGCGCGCCCGCGCTCACGCTCTCGGAGTCCTCGCCGAGCTCGTTCGTCTCCGGCATGACGCTCTACTACAATCCGAGCGGCTCGAACTCCGCCTCCTTCTCGGTCGGCGCCACGACCGGTGACGCCGAGTCCGCGCTGCAGAAGGTCTCGTTCCCGGCCCTCGCGGGCATGACCGGCGGCGGCGACCAGACCTCCGGACCCTACGGCGACAACTACGGGTGGACGGCCTCGTCGAGCGCCAGCGGCGCGCACAACGTAACGGCGACGAACAACGCAGGCCTCTCCGCATCGACGGCCTTCACGGTCACGCCCGACACGAACGCGCCGAACGGCGGCTCGGTCGGCTACGCAGACGGCTGGAACACGAGCGGCTCGATCGCGATCGCGACTGCCGACGGCACCGACGGCGGCTCGGGCCTCGACGCCTCCTCGGCTGTCCTCGAGCGCGAGTCGGCCGGCGTCGCGAACGGCATCTGCGGCTCCTTCGGTGGCACGTGGACGCCGGTCTCGAGTCCCGACACGCCGGGGTACGGCTGCTACCACTACCGCTACCGGATCTCGGACAACGTCGGCAACGAGCGGATCTACGCTTCGTCGAACACCGCGATGGTGGACACGTCCGCGCCGTCCGCGCCCTCGCTCGCCTTCTCCGGGTTCACGAACTCGAGCTTCGACGGCTCGAAGGTCTGGTTCCGCGGCGGCGCGGCCGGCGGCGTCACCGTCACGCCGAGCTCGACCGACCCGCAGTCCGGCATCAGCTCGTACGCGTATCCTGCGCTCGGGTCTGGCTGGAGCATGAGCGGAGGCGACTACAGCTTCACCGGCTCCGCCGCAGAGCCCGGCTCGGGCCAGAACATCCACGCCGTCAACGGCGCGGGGACGAGCTCGCCTGACACGGCGTTCACGGTCAGCATCGACTCGGCAGCGCCCGCGACGACGATCGCGTGCGACGGCGGCTCCTGCGCCGGCTGGGCAACGACGAGCCCGGTGAGCGTGACGCTGAGCGCGAACGACGGGCAGTCCGGCCTCGACCACATCGTCTACACCACCGACGGCTCCGACCCGACCTCCGGGGGCACGACCTACGCGGGCGCGTTCACGCTCGCAGCGACCGCGACCGTGAAGTACGCGGCGTACGACAACGTCGGCAACGTCGAGGGCGTCCACACCCAGCCGGTTCAGATCGACACGACGCAGCCGCCGGCGCCGTCGCTCTCGTTCGGCAGCTTCACTGCGGCGAGCGCGACCGGCTCGACGGTCTTCTACCGCCCGGGCGCCGCCAACGGCTCCTTCGACGTGACCGCGAGCTCGGCCGACGCGGAGTCGGCGATCGCCGGCTACACGTTCCCCGCCGCCGGCGCGGGCTGGACGCGCTCGGGCTCGGGCGCGACCGCCACGTACGCGCACACGGGCTCCCCGACGCAGCCCGGCTCGGGCCAGGACGTCACGGCCCAGAACGGCGCGGGCCTGAGCTCCGCGGCGGCGAGCTTTGCCGTGACCGCCGACTCGACCGCTCCCGCGAGCACGATCGCCTGCGACGGCGCCGCGTGCTCCGCGGGCTGGTACACGAGCGCGCCCGTCAGCGTCGCGCTGGCGGCGACGGACGCAGGCTCCGATGTCAACCGCATCGTCTACTCGACCGACGGCTCCGACCCGATCTTCGGCGGGACGACCTACGCGGGCGCCTTCAACGTCTCGTCGACCACGACGGTCAAGTACGCGGCGCTCGACAACGTGGGCAACGTCGAGAGCGTCCACACCCGGATGATCCAGGTCGACGATACGGCGCCGAGCGCGCCGACCCTTGCCTTCTCCGGGTTCACCGGCGCGCACGCGACCGGCTCGACCGTCTATTTCCGCCCCGGCTCGTCCGGTGGCTTCACCGTCACGCCGAGCTCCACCGACGCGCAGTCGGGCGTCGCGTCCTATTCGTATCCGAGCCTCGGGACGGGCTGGAGCCGGAGCGGCGGCGACTACACCTTCGACCCGAGCGCGGGCGACCCGGCCGAGCCGAACGACGTCACGGCCCAGAACAACGCCGGGCTGACTTCCGCTGCAACGTCCTTCGCGGTCACGGCCGACTCGAGCGCACCGGTCACCACGATGCAGTGCGACGGCTCGCCATGCGGCAACGGCTGGGCGACCTTCTCCCCGGTCTCGATCTCGCTGGCCGCGTCGGACGGTGGGGCCGGAGTGACGCAGATTCGTTACACGACGGACGGATCGGATCCTGTCGCGGGTGGCACGGTGTACACGAGCCCGTTCGACGTCGTCGCCTCGACGACGGTCAAGTTCGCGGCGATCGACGAGGTCGGCAACGTCGAGGGCGTCCAGTCGAAGCTGATTCGGATCGACACGACGCCGCCCTCGGCGCCCACGCTGGCCTTCTCGGGCCTCACGAACGCGAGCGTCGCGGGCTCGACCGTCTACTACCGCTCCGGCGCAACCGGCGGCTTCACCGTGACGGCTGCCTCGACCGACGCGCAGTCCGGCGTCGCCTCCTACTCGTTCCCGGCACTCGGCTCGGGGTGGAGCGGCGCGGCCTCGGGCGCGGACGACGCGTACAC
>DHWI01000178.1:38677-46400 GCA_002413095.1 Thermoleophilia bacterium UBA5186 | reverse complement strand
GCCGGCTGGTTCACGACCTCGCCGGTGAGCGTCGCGCTCTCGGCGACCGACGGCGGCTCCGGCGTCGACCACATCGCCTTCACGACCGACGGCTCAGACCCGACCGCCGGCGGAACGACTTACTCCGGCGCCTTCACGGTCGCTGCGACGGCGACCGTCCGCTACGCCGCCTACGACAACGTCGGGAACGTCGAGAGCGTCAGCTCCACGACGGTTCGCATCGACACGAGCGCGCCGAGCACCGCCGCGGGCCTCGCAAACGCGACGGGTTCCGTGTACCTGAGCTCCGGCACCGCGTTCTACCGGCCCGGCGGCTCCGGCGGCTTCGACATCACGGCCACCGTCAGCGACGCGCAGTCCGGCGTGCAGAAGGCGAGCTTCCCGTCGGCGAGCGGCTTCGGCTCCGGGGGAGACGTCGCGGCACCCGGCCCGTACAGCTCCAGCTATTCCTACTCCGGCGCGCCGAGCGAGCCTGGATCCGTCGGCGTGGTCGGGCACAACAACGCGGGCCTGACGTCGACGGACAGCGTCTCGATCACGGCTGACGCGACGGCCCCGACGAGCTCGATGTCGTGTGACGGGTCACCGTGCGGCGCCGGCTGGTCGACGAGCGCGCCGGTGGCGATCGCGCTGGCGGCGAGCGACGGCGGCTCCGGGCTCGACCACATCGCGTACACGACCGATGGCTCCGACCCGACGGCCGGCGGGACGACCTACTCCGCCCCGTTCAACGTGGGCGCCTCGACCACGGTGAGGTGGGCCGCATACGACCGCGTCGGGAACGTCGAGTCGGTCCAGTCGAAGACGATCCAGATCGACACGACGGCGCCTTCGACGCCCACGCTGAGCCTCTCGGCGCTGACGAACGCGGTCGCGTCCGGCAACACCGTCTACTTCCGCCCCGGCATCGCCGGCGGCTTCAACCTCTCCGCGAGCTCGAACGACGGCGAGTCAGGAGTGGCGTCGTACTCGTTCCCGGCGCTCGGCGCAGGGTGGTCGGCTGCCGGAGCGGGCGCAAGCCGTGCCTACAGCTTCACGAACGCAGCCGTCGATCCGGCCGAGCCGAACGACGTTACGGCGACGAACAACGCGGGGCAGACCTCCACCCCGGCCTCTCTCACCGTCACGGCCGATTCGAGCGGGCCGTCCGGCGGCAACGTCGACTACGTGGACGGGTTCCGCTCGAGCGCGTCGGTCGCGCTCACGCTGGACAAGGGGACGGACTCCGGCGCCGGGCTCGACCCGACGAGTGGGCTGCTCGAACGCTCGGTCGCGACCCTGTCGAACGGCACCTGCACGGGCTTCAGCGGGTTCAGCACGCTGGCCGTCGACCCGGCGCTCGCCTACGCAGACCTCACGGTCACGACGGGGCATTGCTACATGTACCGCTACACCGTCCAGGACCTCGTCGGCAACGCGCAGACGTACACGACGACGGCCGTGGCGAAGGTCGATCTCGACCCGCCCGCAGCCACGCAGGGCAACCCCGGCCTGTACCTGCACGGGACGGTCACGCTGACCGGCACGGCGACCGACACGGGCGGCTCTGACGTCGCCGGGCTCGCGTTCCAGTACTCGGACGACAGCGGCGCGACGTGGAAGCCGATCTCGACGGACACCACCTCGCCGTACTCCGCCAGCTTCGACACGACGACTGCCGCGACGCCGGACGGCGTCTACGACCTGCGCACGGTCGCGACCGACGGCGCGGGCAACTCCAGCGCGTCCCCGGTCGTCTCCGCTCGCCGGATCGACAACACGCCCCCGAGCGCATCGATCTCCTCCCCCGCCGCCAACGTGCGCGGCGTCGTCAGCCTGACCGCGACCGTCTCCGACTCGGGCTCGGGCATCTCGACCACCGCGTACCAGTTCTCGAGCGACGGCGGGGCAACGTGGACGTCGACGCCGGCCAGCTGGAACACAGCGCTCACGAGCGACGGGATCTACCAGGTCCGCATCGTGGCGACCGACAACGCCGGGAACCAGGCGACGGACACCTCCGGGAGCTTCCGCGTCGACAACACGCCGCCCGTAGCCGTCATGGACGACCCGGGCGCGTATCTACGCGGGACCGTGAACCTGACTTCGACCGCCACCGACGCCGGCTCGGGTGTCGCGACCGTCACGTACGAGCGCTCGCCCGCCGGAGCCAACTCCTGGACGTCGATGCCGGCGGCCTGGGACACGGTGCCGGTCACGGACGCGGTGTACGACCTGCGCGTCGTGGTCGTCGACAACGCCGGCAACCGGACGAACTCCGCCCTGCAGACGAGCCGCGTCGATAACACCAAGCCGAGCGTCTCCCTCGACAGCCCGACGTCGAACAGCGACGTGGCGGGCACGGTCACGCTGACCTCCACCGCCAGCGACGCCGGCTCCGGCCTCGCGGGCCTGGTCACGTACGAGTACCGCACGTATACGGCCGGAACGTGGACTGCGACGCCGGCCGCCTGGGACACGACGCTGCTGGCCGACGGCGGCTACGACCTCCGCGCGACGGCGGTCGACCGCGCCGGCAACTCGCAGCAGTCGAACGTGGCAGCCAACGTCCGCGTCGACAACACGCCTCCGACGATCTCGCTGACCGCGCCCGCCGACGGCGGATACGTCAACGCTTCGTCGCCCGACCCGTACTCGCTGGCCGGGACGGCCAACGACGCCGGCAGCGGCGTCAAGCAGGTCGAGTTCTTCCAGTGCTCGGACACGAGCATCGGCTGCGCCACCGGAACGTGGAGCTCCGTCGGAATCCATGCTGCACCCGGCCCGTACAGCGTCGCCTGGGCGATCCCGGCCGACGGCCACCGGGCGCTGCGGGCCGTCGCGACGGACAACGCCGATCGCACCGCGAGCTCGCTCGTCGACGTGACCGTCGACCGGACTCCGCCCGAGACGACGATCGTCACGAAGCCGGGCGACCCGTCGAACGAGGCCTCGCCGAGCTTCACGTTCAGCTCCACCGAGGCCGGCTCGACGTTCGAATGCAGCCTCGACGGAGGCGCCTTCGGCCCGTGCTCGAGCCCGGACGTCCTTGCCGCGCTCACGGACGGCACCCACGACTTCGCCGTCCGCGCGATCGACCCGGCCGGCAACACCGACGCGAGCCCGGCGACGTGGACGTGGCTCACCGACCTGACTCCGCCGACCGCCACGATGGACAACCCCGGAGTGAACGTGCGCGGCGTCGTCTCGCTCACGTCGTCGCAGGACGATCCGGGCGGCGCGAACGCATCCGGCGTCGCGAGCGTCAGCTACGAGTACTCGGCCGACGGCGGCACGAGTTGGGCGCCGACGCCTGCAAGCTGGGATACGGCACCGATCACTGACGGGCTCTACAAGCTCCGGGTGGTCGTCGTCGACAACGCCGGCAACCAGACGATCGACACGCTGGCCGCGGACGTGCGCGTGGACAACACGGCGCCGTCGAGCTCGCAGGACGACCCCGGCCAGTACCTGCGCCAGACGATCACGTTGACCGGCTCGGCAGCCGATCCCGACGATCCCGCCGGCCGCCCCGGCTCGGGCGTGACCCAGGTGCGCTTCGAGGTCTCCCCGGCCGGAGCCGACACGTGGACGGCGGTCGGCACCGCGGCCTCCGCCCCGTACTCGGCGACGCTCGACACGGCGACGCTCGCCGACGGCCGCTACGACTTCCGCACCTTCGCGACCGACGCGGCCGGGAACGAGGCCCCGGGCGGCACCGTCAGCAACAGGCTCGTCGACAACACCGCGCCGACTGCCTCGATGGGCGATCCGGGCGCGAACCTCCGCGGCACGGTCACGCTTGCCTCGACGACCGCCGACCCGGGTGCAAACGCCTCCGGCGTGTCGAGCGTCGACTACGAGGTCTCCTCGGGCGGCGGCTGGACGCCGGTGCCGGACAACTGGAGCACGACCTCGATGCCGGACGGCCTCTACGACATCCGCGTCACGGCGACCGACCGCGCGGGCAACGCGACGACCTCGTCCACCGTCGGCGGGCGCCGCGTCGACAACACCCCGCCGTCCACCTCGGACAACGCGCCGTCCGGCTACTCGTCGTCGGACGTCACGGTCAACCTGTCCGCGAACGATTCCGGCTCGGGCGTCTCGGTGACCGAGTACTCGGTCGACGGCGACGGCTTCCAGGCCGGCTCGAGCGTCACGATCCCCGCCCCGTCGAACGGCTCGAACGACGGCACGCACACGATCTCCTACTTCTCCGCCGACGTGGCCGGGAACATCGAGGCGACGAAGACGACGACCGTGCAGATCGACGCGACGCCTCCGGTATGCCCGGCCTGCACCGCGAACGACTACCTGCGCGGGACCGAGACGCTGAGCGCGAACCCGTCCTCCTCACTCTCGGGGATCAAGTCGGTCACGTTCGAGTACGCCAATGCCGGTGCTCCGCGCACGTTGCCGCCGCCCGGCACGTGGCACACGATCGGCGTCGACACGACCGCCCCGTACAGCGTCGACTGGAACACCACCGGCGTGTCCGACGGCGCCTACGACCTGCGGATCCTCGTCAAGAACAACGCGAACAACACGTCGATCACGTACCTCGACTCCAAGGTCGTCGACAACACCGCGCCGACCGCGGGTGTGGGCGCCCCGGCCGCGGGCGCGCTCGTCTCCGGCAGCGTCACGTTCGCCGCGACGACGAGCGACGCGAACCCGATCGCCTCCGTCGAGTTCTTCGTCGACGGCCGCTCGCTGGCCACCGTTGGGAACGCTCCGTTCCGGACGAGCTGGGATACGACCGGCGACTCCGACGGCAGTGCGAGCGTCTACGTCGTCGTCACGGACATCGCAGGGAACTCCACCACGTCAGGGTCGCGCACGGTCACGATCGACAACAACGCCCCGCAGCCGAGTCTCGGCGATCCCGGCGCCGGTATCTCCGGCAGCGTCACGCTCACGGCGAGCTCGGACAGCGACACCGTGCGCGTCGACATCCAGCGCAGCCCGGCCGGCGCGAACCGCTGGACGACGATCGGCAGCCCGACCTCCGCGCCCTTCTCCGTGACGCTCGACTCCACCTTCCTCGTGGACGGGAGCTACGACCTCCGCGCGGTCGCCACTGACCAGTCCGGCCACGTCGGCACCAGCCCGATCGTGACCACGCGCGTCGACAACACTGCGCCGACCGTGTCGCTGACGCGACCCGCTGCGGGCGCGCTGATCGGCGGACCTGCCGCCCCGCTGACTGCCGCGGCGTCCGACTCGACGTCCGGCGTCGCCTCCGTGCGCTTCCAGTACCGGCCGACGGGCGGCGGCGGATTCACCGACATTGCTGACGACACCAGCTCGCCCTACGCGGTCAGCTGGGATGCGACGACGGTCGCGACCGGCAGCTACGACCTCCGGGCCGTCGCGACCGACGCGGCAGGGAACGTCGCGATGAGCTCGCCGGTGACTGTGTCTGTCGACTCGACGGCGCCGATCGTCGTGCTCGACGACCCGGGAGCCAACCTGTCCGGCACGGTGACCCTGACGGCTACGACGAGCGGCTCGCCCGCCGCGCGCGTGACCTTCGAGCGCTCGCCGGCAGGCGCGAGCAACTGGACGCCGATCGCGACCGACTCGAGCGCGCCCTGGAGCGCCAGCTTCGACACGACCGCGGTCGCGGACGGTCTCTACGACCTGCGGGCGCTTGCCGCGGACGCGCTCGGCAACGAGCGCGCGAGCGTCCGCTCCGGAATCCGGATCGACAACAGCGCGCCGAGCTTGGTCTCGTCCACCCCGGCCGACGGCGCTGTGATCGCCTCCGCGACTTCGATCGTGCTCGTCGCCAGCGAGAACCTCGCCGCGATCGACGGCGCGACGCTCGACGGCGCCGGCGTGGTCGCCCCGATCCTCTCCGGCGCACAGGCGACCTACCCGGTCGGCGCCGTCGGCCCCGGCCCGCATACGCTCGCCGGACTCCTGAGGGACGCGAGCGGCAAGACGCGCGCGTTCCAGGTGCATTTCACGATCTGGGCCTCGGGCGGAGGCGGGGGCGGGACGACTCCCTACGTCGAGGAGAACAGCGCGCGCGATCGGAGCACGACGGTCACCGCGCCCGGTGACGGCGCGTCGGTGACGATGCCGCAGGGCGCCTGGCCGGCCAACGGCAACGACTGGATCGTCGTTCGCATCGAGATGAATCCGGCTCCGTCCGGCCTCGCCGGAGCGCTGACCTTCGAGAGCGGCGTCGCCGACGTGACCGCGCACTGGGCCCTGTCTGGCGCTCAACTCCACGTCTTCGAGCAGCCGCTCACGATCACGATCGCAAGCTCGGGAACGAACGTCGCCGCGGCGACCTTCGACGGCAGCACTTGGCGCGTCCTGCGTCGCGTCCCGACGCCCGGAACGCTGCCCGCCGGCTGGTCGGACGGCTACTGGAGCGACGGCTCGGGCGTACACATCCTGACCCTGCACCTGTCGCAGTTCGCCGTCGTCCGCGACCTGACCCCGCCTGCCGACAGCGGCTCCGGCGGAGGGTCGGACACGGGCGGAGGATCGGGTTCCGGCAGCGGCTCCGACGGCACGACGACCACGGGGACGACGACCACCTCCACCACGACGACCACGCCGCACCCGCAGACGCGGCTGAGCATGCGCGTGGCCGCCACGAAGGTCTTCCGGCCTGGACGCCAGGTACGGATCGGGGCCCGAATCGTCTCGACGAAGAAGGCGACGGGAACCGTCACCCTCCGGAATGCCGATGGATCGCAGCTCGCGACGTGGGCGTTCAAGGTCAAGTCCGGATCGAACGTGCTGCTGTTCAAGATGCCCGCGTCGGTGCGAAAGCCCGGCCGCTACACGCTGGCGTGGCGCCTCGTCGCGGCGGGAGACTCGGTCGAGAAGGTGACCAAGCTGACGATTCCTGGTGCAGTCGCGGAATGGACTCTCGTCGGNNCGAGCGCCGCCGCCGACGCCTTCGACCTCACGGCGGCGGATGCGACAAACGTCCGCGTCGTCGTCCTCGACGTCGACCGGCTGGGCCTGAACTACCTGCACGACCTGCACACGGTCTTCCCGACCGTGCGGATCGTCGCAATCGCGAACGATCCGGCCATCAGGCGCCGAGCGCTCAACGCGGGCGCGTCCGTGGCCCTGCCGCACGCTGCCGGCCCGGCGCGGGTCGCTGCGGCCGTCCGGCGCCTCGCCGGACGTTAACGCGAGCCGCCGGGCTTCCAGAGCGGCTCGTCGGCGCCTGCGTTTGCGGCCCGGGACAGGATGAACAGGAGGTCGGAGAGCCGGTTCAGGTAACGGAGCACGAGCGGGTTGACGCCGTGCTCCCGGTCCGCGACGAGCGCCTCTCGTTCGGCCCGCCGGCACACCGTGCGCGCGACGTGGAGCCGGGCGGCGGACTCGGTTCCCCCCGGGAGGACGAAGCTCCGGAGCTCCGGCAGCTCCGCGTTCGCCTCGTCGCAGAGCCGCTCGAGCTCGTCGATCGCGGGCTGCTCGATCCGAAGGCGGTCCTCGGCGTCGAGCGGCACGGACAGATCGGCGCCGACGTCGAACAGCTCATTCTGGATGCGTTCGAGCGAAGGCCGGAACCGGTCCGGGAGCTCGCCGGCGAGCACGAGGCCGAGCTGAGCGTTCAGCTCGTCGACGGCGCCGAACGCGGCGATCCGCGAGTCGAGCTTCGAAACGCGCGACCCGTCGCCGAGGGACGTCTCGCCGGCGTCGCCCCCGCGCGTGTAGATCCGCGTCAAGCGAACGGGCTCGTCGCGCGAGCGGGGGCTCACCGGCG
>DHWI01000178.1:37598-38576 GCA_002413095.1 Thermoleophilia bacterium UBA5186 | reverse complement strand
GGGTCAGCCCTGCGCCATCACGCGCTCGCCGAGTCCGAGGATCGAGCGTGCGATCACGAGGCGCTGGATTTCGCTCGTCCCCTCGTAGATCTCGGTGATCTTGGCGTCGCGGTAATAGCGCTCGACGGGGAACTCTTTCGTGTAGCCGTAGCCGCCAAGGATCTGGATCGCCTCGCCGGTCTGCCGCCGCGCCGTCTCGGAGGCGAACAATTTCGCCTTCGCGCCCTCCTCGGTATGCGGCAGCCCGTTCTGCTTCCGCCACGCGGCGCGATAGACCAGCAGCCGAGCTGCATCGATCTGCGTGGACATGTCCGCGAGCTTCCACTGGATCGCCTGAAACTCGGCGATTCGCTGCCCGAACTGGCGTCGCTCGAGCGCGTACGCGCGCGCGACGTCGTACGCCGCCTGCGCGATCCCGAGCGCCTGCGCGGCGATCCCGATCCGGCCGCCGTCGAGCGTCGCCATCGCCACCCGGAACCCCTTGCCCTCCTCGTGCAGCAGGCGGTCGCGCCCCACCTGGGCATCCTCGACGACCAGATCGTTCGTCACGGAGGAGTTGAGGCCGAGCTTCTCCTCGGTGCGGGTGACACGTACGTGCTCCGGATCCAGGATGAATGCCGATACACCACGGGCTCCCGGAGTGCCGGGATCGGTGCGTGCGAACAAGAGGAATGTCCCGGCGAACGCGGCGGTCGAGATCCATTGTTTCGCGCCCGAGATCCGCCAGCCGTCCCCGTCGGGTGTCGCGGAGGTCCGAAGCGAACCCGCGTCGGAGCCGGACTCCGCCTCGGTCAACGCGAACGCGCCGATCGCCTCGCCGCGTGCCAGCGGCGGGACGAACCGGCTCCGCTGCTCGTCGGTCCCGAACGTGAGGATCGGCAGCGTCACTGCGCTCGTGTGCACGGCCACCGTCACCCCGACCCCCGCATCCGCCCGCGAGATCTCCTCGAGCACGAGGATGTACGAGAGGAAGTCCGC
>DHWI01000178.1:36417-37526 GCA_002413095.1 Thermoleophilia bacterium UBA5186 | reverse complement strand
GCGTTCGGCTCGATCTGCTCCCGCGCGAAGTCGCGCGCAAGCGCCTGGATCTCGCGCTGGTCGGCGCTGAGCTCGAAGTCCATCGGGCCGCAACTATAGTCGCGGGAGGGTGCGATTCCTGCTCCTCATCGGAGCCACGCTCGCGCTGATCGGTGCGGCGTGCGGCCGCGGTTCGGCGTCGGCGGAGAGCGTCGTGCGCGCCTGGAGCTCCGCGCTGAACGCGGGCGACAACGAGAACGCGGCCGATCTGTTCGCGACGAACGCCGAGATCATCCAGGGAGGCGCCGAGCAGCGTTTCCGCAACCGGGCGGATGCAGTCGCGTGGAACGCCGGACTTCCGTGCTCCGGACGAATCGTGCGGCTCGAAACACGCGGCGACGACGTGACCGCGACATTCGTGCTCGGTGACCGGCCGACGAGCCGCTGCAACGGCCCGGGCGCAAAGGCACGCGCGGTGATCCGGGTGCGCGGCGGGAAGATCGTCCTGTGGCATCAGGTGCCGGTCGCTGACACCCCGCCGGTGCAGACGACGCCGGTCGTCTAGCTAGCCGCCGAAAGCGCCGCTCCCGCTGGACGGGTCGGTCAGGGAGCGCAGACGGGCAGGAGGCAAAGCCCCCTGCCCTGAGACGGCGTCGCCGAGTCGACGCCTACGCAGCGTGCGCGAACTCGGCGCGCACCTCGCGCAGCAGCGCCGAGCTGCCGCGGAACGCGTCGACGACGTCCGGGTCGAACTGTTTGCCGGCGAGCGTTGTGATCTCGTCCTCGGCGGTGCTCCAGTCGAGCGCGGCGCGGTAGGGCCGGTCGCTCGTCATCGCATCGAGCGTGTCCGCGACGGCGAAGACGCGCGCGCCGAGCGGGATCTCCTCGCCGGCGATCCCGTCCGGATAGCCCTTGCCGTCCCAGCGCTCGTGGTGCGAGCGGACCACGGTGAGCGCCTCGCCCTCGAAGAAGGCGATCCCGCCGAGCATCTGCTCGCCGAGGACCGTGTGCGTCTGCATCAGGCGTCGCTCGGCGTCGGACAGCGGGCCGGGCTTCTGGAGGATCTGGTCGGGGATCCCGATCTTGCCGACGTCGTGGAGGAGGTAGCCGTACTCGATTCCGCGCTCGTC
>DHWI01000178.1:23286-36369 GCA_002413095.1 Thermoleophilia bacterium UBA5186 | reverse complement strand
TCGAGTGCGCTAGCCAGCGCGGCGACGGTGTCGCGATAGGCGTTCTCCAGGAGGATGCGCTGGCCGCGCTCGATCTCGAGCAGATGGCGGAGGTCGCGCGCGTAGAGGAGCAGTTGCTCGTCCTCGCCACGCGTCTTCTGGCCGCGGAACGGCGTCGCGTGCAGGCCGCCCGCGAGGCGCTCGACGATCGCGAGCAGCTCGAGCGGACTGAAGGGCTTGAGCAGGAACGCATCGGCGCCGACTTCGATCGCCGCGTCCGACGTCCCGCCCTCCGAGCCGGTCAGCAGCACGATGCCGATCTCGCGGGTTCGCGGATCGTCCTTCAGCGCCCGGCAGAGCTCGAGGCCGCTCTGGCCCGGCATCTGTACGTCGAGCACGACCACGTCCGGCGGCCGGCCGACGATCGTGCTCAGCGCCTCGGCGGCGTTCCCAGCCTCGTCCACGTCGATGTCCACGGCCTCGAACGTCGCGCGGAGCAGCGACCTGAACCCTGAATCGTCGTCGACAAGCAGCAAGCGCATCTGCGGCAACACCCTCCTTCTTGCTATTCGGGAGTGTCGGCAGATCGGACCTAGCCCTTTAGAGGCTGAGGCCTACCCCGTTCGGGGGATCCTGGTCACTCGTACTTGTAGAAACCTTCGCCAGTCTTGCGTCCAAGGCGCCCCGCTTCGACGTGCTCTCGCAGCAAGGGGCACGGCGCGTAGCGGTCGTCGCCGAGGCCGTTGTGCAGCACCTCCATGATCGCGACGCAGGTGTCGAGCCCGATCAGGTCGGCGAGCGCGAGCGGTCCGAGCGGGTGAGCGAAGCCGAGCTTGGCGATCGTGTCGATCGCCTCCGCCTCGGCGACCCCGTCGTGAAGCGCCCAGACCGCCTCGTTGATGAACGGCATCAGGATCCGGTTCGAGACGAAGCCCGGAAAGTCGTTCGCCACCGCCGGTGTCTTCCCCAGCTCCTCCGCAAGCCTCGTGATCGCCTTCGCGGTCTCATCCGACGTCTCGCGTCCGCGGACGACCTCGACGAGCGACAGGACCGGCACCGGGTTGAAGAAGTGCATGCCGATCACCTTGTCGGGCCGTGCCGTCGCGGAGGCGAGCAAGGTGATCGGGATGGACGACGTGTTCGACGCGAGGATCGCCTCCGGGGGGAGCGTCGTATCGGCGCGGCGGAACACGTCCTCTTTGGCCGCGGCGTCCTCGACGACGGCCTCGACCATCAGGTCAGCGGGGACGAGGTCGTCCACCGGCTGCACGCGCTCGAGTACCTCATCGGGGCCGGCGCCGCCTTTCTCCGCGAGCCGCTCGAGGCTCTTGCGCATCGCTCCGAGCCCGCGGTCGACCGCCCCGGGAGCGGCGTCGTACAGCGAGACACGCCGCCCGGATGCCGCCACGACCTGCGCGATGCCGCCGCCCATCTGGCCGGCCCCGACGACGAGGACGTGTTCGAGGTCCACGGCCGGAGGCTAACGTGGCGCGGTGGGCGAAGGGCATAACCGGTGGTCCCGTACGCGCGAGCTGCTCCGGGAGAACGGGCTGCGCCAACTCTGGTTCAGGGCGCTGGGAGAGCTGGGGTACCGCCGCCAGCTCGTGACCGAGCTGCGTCTCCCCGCGGCGCCCCTTCAGCGGCCGGAGACCGACGCGGAGTGGCGCTTCCTGGGCGAGGACGACCTGGACGAATACGGACGGCTCCACGGCTTCGCGGACGAGGCAGCGAGGCGCTTCGGGCGTGGCGACCGGTGCTTCGGCGTGTGGTCGGGGGGCGAACTTGCATCGACGCGCTGGCTCGCGCGCGGGACGGTGGGGCTCGCCTACGTCGACCGCGAGGCAGTGCTGGGCCCGACCGACGTCTACTTCTACGACGTCTACACCGCCCCCGAGCACCGTCGGCGGGGCATTAGCAGACTTGCTGCAGTAGTCGTCCCGGAGCTCCTTGCGGCCGAAGGCGCGCGACGAATCGTCGGCGTGCTGGAGCCCGAGAACCGTGCGGGCATCGGCGCGAACGAGATGGCCGGCTATCGGATTGTCGGCAGGATCGGCTACGTGAAGCTCGGTCCCTGGCGCCGCGACTTCGGGACGCTCTAGACCTCCACCAAGAGGGCGTCGCCCTGACCGCCGCCGGAGCAGATCGCGGCAAGCCCGAGCCCACCGCCGTTCCGGCGCAGCTCGTGGATCATCGTCGAGAGGATGCGCGACCCGGACGCGCCGATCGGGTGCCCGAGCGCAACCGCTCCGCCGTTGACGTTGACCTTCTCCGGGTCGACGCCGAGCATCTGCGCAGAGTTGAGCACGACGGAGGAGAACGCCTCGTTCAGCTCGACGCGCTCGACGTCGGCGATCGCCTTCCCGGCCTTGTCGAGCGCGATCTTGCCCGCGTTGGCCGGCGTGCGCGCGAGGTACGCGAAGTCGTCCGCCACATAGCCCTGCGCGACGATCGTCGCGAGCACGTTCAGGCCGCGCCGCTTCGCGAACTCCTCGCTTGTGACGATCACGCAGCCGGCCCCGTCGTTCACGCCCGGTGCGTTCCCCGCGGTCGTCGTGCCCTCGGGGTCGAAGACCGGCTGGAGCGACGCGAGCTTCTCGTAGGACGTGTCCCGGCGGGGCCCCTCGTCGACGGCGAAGTCCCCGACCGGCGCGATCTCCTCCGCGAACTTGCCGGCGTCGATCGCGGCGATCGCGCGCTCGTGCGAGCGCAGCGCCCAGCGATCCTGCTCCTCGCGCCCAATCCCGAGCTCACGGGAAACGAACGAGGCCTGCTCGACCATGTGCTTCTTGTCGAAGCTGGAGGTGAGCCCGTCGAAGACCATGGAGTCGATCAGCTCGCCGTCGCCGAGCCGGTAGCCGAAGCGAGCCTTCTTGAGCAGATACGGGGCGTTGGACATCGACTCCATCCCGCCGGTCACGACCACCTCGTGGTCGCCGGCGCGGATCATCTGGTCGGCGATCTCGACGGCGCGGATGGAGGACGCGCAGACCTTGTTGATCGTGTCCGACCCGACCTCCTTGGGAATTCCGGCGCCGATCGCGGCCTGCCGCGCCGGTGCCTGACCGGCGCCGGCCTGGAGCACCTGGCCCATGATCACGTACTCGACTTCCCCCGGCTCGAGCCCTGCGCGCTCCAGCCCGGCGCGGATCGCATGCGCTCCGAGCTCCGTCGCCTCGTACTTGGCGAGAGCGCCGCCGAGCTTCCCGAACGGGGTGCGAACCGCGGAGACGATGACCGATCGAGCCACGAGTCCAGGCTAGCGGTCGAAGCTCGAGTCAGGCCCGAGCTTGCCGGCGAACGCCGCGGCGAGCCGGGCGCACGCCTCGATGTCGTCGAGCTGCACGACCTCGATCGGCGAGTGCATGTAGCGCAAGGGAATCGAGACGACGGCCGTGGCGATACCGGCGTTCGCGTTGTGAATCTCGTCCGCGTCGGTCATGCTCTCGCGCGCCGCGACCTCCAGCGTGTACGGGATTCCCTCGGCTTCCGCGGCGTCCACGAGCAGGTCGACAACGCGTGGATTCATCGTGGGGCCGCGCAGGATGGCCGGCCCGCTGCCGAGCGGATGCACGCCGTCCTCGCGCGGGTCCGCGCCGGGAACGTCGTTCGACGAAGTGACGTCGAAGACGATCACGACGTCGGGACGGAGACCGGTCATGCCCGCACGCCCCGCGAAGCCCCCGATCTCCTCCTGCGTGAGTGCGCCCGCCACCACGTCGCCGGGCGGGGCACCCGCGTCGGCCACGAGCCGTGCCACCTCGAGCGCGACGTACGAGCCCACTCGATTGTCGAGCGCCCGGGAGACGAGCCGCCGGTTCGGCAGCTCGAACGGCTCGCCGTCGAGCACCATCGCGTCGCCTGGCCTGACCAGTGAACGCGCCTCGCCGGCGTCACGCGCACCGATGTCGACGTCCAGGTCGTCGATCTCGACCGCGCCCGCCTTCTCGTCGCCGTGCGTCTTGGCCTTGCGCCGCGCCACGACGCCGCGAATCTTCCCGCCGCGCGTCATGAGGGTGACCCGCTGGCCGACGAGCATCTCCGCGTTGAATCCACCGATCCTCCGCACGGCGAGGAAGCCGTTCTCGTCGATGTGCGTCACGATCAGACCGATCTCGTCGATGTGTCCGAGCACGGCGAGCGTCGGCCCGTCCCCGCCCGGAACGCGCACATAGGAGGAGCCGAGCACGTCGGTCGTCACCTCACCGTAGGCCGCCGCGGCGTCGCGCCAGACGCGTGAGGCCTCGGCCTCGTAGCCCGAGGGACCGCGGGCCTGCAGGAGTGCTTCGAGTACCTGGGGAATCGCCACGGCGGGAGTCTAGGAGCGTTTGGCGGGACGTCGCTCGTCGTCAGCGCGGCCCGACGGCACAGCGTCGTGGCGCCAAGCGCTCCTACCAGGCTTGACGCTCGCCCGGCCCCGCGCCTACTGTGAGGTCAATGTCTCTCGCCCTTCGCAGAGCTGCCCGGTGGGCCTGGCGCCGCGAGCGGGGCGGGAGCCTGCGCCTGGGCTGACCAGGCCGAAAGCCCGTCTCGCTCGACCACGAGGCCTCCGGCGGGAGGTCTTTCCGCGTCCTTGAAGGGAGGACATGAGCGTCGCCCCGTCAATGCCAACCGACCTGCTGACTCCGCTCGGCGCCTACCTGCGCCTGCGTGGGAGCGGGCGCGGCGCATTCCTGCTCGAGTCGGTCGAGCGCGGACGGCTGGGGCGCTACTCCTTCGCCGGGACGGGCTCGCGACTCTGCGATCTCGCGGAGGCGGAGGCGTGCGGCGAGCCGGTCGTGGGCTACCTGGCGTACGACCACGTGGCGCAGCTCGAGCCGACCGTCCCGCTACCGGCCGAGCCGTCGCCCTTCGCCGAGAGCCGCTTCGTCGTCGCCGAGACGCTGCTTCGCTTCGACCACGCGCAGGGCGTCGCAGAGGTGCTGGCGGGCGACGCCGGCGAGATTGCGGCTCAGCTCGAGGGCCCTGTCCCGAACGTCAGTGCCAGGCACACGACGCGTCCGGGGGAGCTACGTCGTTTTCCGACACGCGAGGAGTACCAGGCAGGCGTCGTGTCCGCCCAGGACGCGATCCGCGCGGGCGAGGCTTTCCAGATCGTCCTCTCGCAGCGCGCGGAACGGCCAACCTCGGCGAGCGCGCTCGACCTCTACCGGGCGCTGCGCCGCGTGAATCCCTCCCCGTACCTGTTCCTGCTGGAGCTGGACGAGCTCGCCCTGATCGGGTCGTCGCCGGAGACGCTCGTGAAGGTCACGGGCCGGCACGCCTCGCTGAACCCGATCGCCGGGACGACGGAGGCAGGTGAGGGCGACGCCGAGCGGCTGCTCACGTCCGCAAAGGACCGCGCGGAGCACATCATGCTCGTCGACCTGGGCCGGAACGACCTCTCACGCGTCTGCCGCGCGGGGACTGTTCGCGTCGACCGTTTCCTCGAGCCCGAGCGCTTCTCGCACGTCACACACCTGGTCTCGGAGGTCTCCGGCGAGCTCCGCGACGGAGTCGGGCCGTTCGACCTCCTGCGCGCCTGTTTCCCCGCAGGCACCGTCTCGGGCGCGCCCAAGGTGCGCGCGATGCAGCTGATCTCCGAGCTGGAAGGCGTCCGGCGCGGCCCGTACGCAGGCGCGGTCGGCTACGCGCTGCCGGACGGAACGCTGGATACATGCATCGCGATCCGGACGATCCTGCTTGCGGACGGGGTCGCGCACCTGCAGGCCGGCGCGGGGATCGTCGTCGACTCCGACCCGGCCGCAGAGCACGAGGAGTGCCTGCGCAAGCTTGCGGCACTCGAGGCCGCGATCGCGCTGGCGGAAGCATGATTCTGCTGATCGACAACTACGACTCGTTCACGTTCAACCTCGCGCACCTGTTCGAGGAGCTCGGCGCGGACGTGCTCGTCCGCCGAAACGACGCGATCGACGCGGACGAGGCCGAACGGCTTGCGCCCTCGCACCTCGTCGTCTCCCCCGGCCCCGGCCGGCCAGAGCGCGCGGGCGCGACGATCGCGATCCTGCTGCGCCTGGCTCCGCGCGTCCCCACCCTGGGCGTCTGCCTCGGGCACCAGGCGATCGTGGCCGCGTTTGGCGGCGAGGTGGGCCCGGCCGCGAGCATCGTGCACGGGAAGGCCAGTGGCGTCACACACGACGGCCGTGGCATCTTTCGCGGCATGCCCGCCGAGTTCGAGGCCGGCCGCTACCACTCGCTCGCGGCCACGCAGGTTCCGTCGGAGCTGGAAGTCTCGGCCCGCTGCACGGAGGGCGAGGTCATGGCTGTCCGCCACCGCGAGCTCCCGGTGGACGGCGTCCAGTTCCACCCCGAGTCGGTGCTGACCCCGCTTGGGCCGCATCTGGCGAGGAACTTCCTGACATCCTCGGCTTCCTCGGACGCCGCTGCCGGTGCGAGGCCGGAGGGAACAGTGTGACCAACACGGGCCCGGAAGGCATCGTGCCGGCAGCGGCGTCAGGCGTTGGCGGAGCCGGGCTTCGCCCGGCGGGAGCCATCGCCGGCGAGGGAGGCGAGGCGTGATCCAGGCCGCGATCCAGCGCGTCCTCGACGGCCACGACCTCCGGCGGGACGAGGCGCGCGACGTGATGGGCACCGTGATGAGCGGCGAGTGCACCCCGGCGCAGATCGCCGGATTCGTCGTCGCGCTGCGCGCCAAGGGCGAGACGGCAGACGAGATCGCAGGCTGCGCGGAGGCGATGCGCGAGCACGCGCTCGCGGTGCGGCCGCAGCGCGACGACCTCGTCGACACGGCCGGGACGGGCGGGGACGGTGCGCGCACGATCAACATCTCCACTGCGGCCGCGCTCGTGGCCGCGGCTGCGGGCGCCGGAGTCGCCAAGCACGGGAACCGCGCGGTCTCCTCAGCCTCGGGCTCCGCGGACGTCCTCGAGGCCCTTGGCTTCGCGCTCGAGCTGCCGCCCGAGCGGATCGCGAGGTCGATCGACGAGCTCGGCTTCGGCTTCCTCTTCGCGCCGGCGCACCATCCCGCGATGCGTCACGCCGCCTCGGTTCGGCGCGAGCTGGCCACACGCACGGTCTTCAACGTCCTAGGGCCGCTGACGAACCCCGCCGACGCCCGGGCGCAGATCGTCGGCGTCTACGCTCCGGAGCTCGTGCGCACGATCGCCGACGTGCTCTCCCTGCTCGGCGCGCGGCGCGCGTACGTCGTGCACGGCGCGCAGGGGATCGACGAGCTGTCGCCTGCCGGGCCCAATCTCGTCTGCGAAGTGGCCGACGGCGCCGTGCGGGAGTACGAGCTCGACCCGCTCGACCTCGGCGTCGAGCGCTGCGATCCGGCCGAGCTCACGGGCGGCTCGCCCGCAGTGAACGCGGCCGCGATTCGCAACGTCCTCGCGGGTTCGGAGGGAGGACGGCGAAACGCGATCCTCCTCAACGCCGCGGGAGCGATCGCCGCGGCGGGCCACGCCGCCGACCTCGCCGAAGGACTCGCGCTCGCCCGCGGCGCCGTCGACTCGGGTGCCGCCGGCGAGCGGCTCGACGAGCTGATCGCGTTCTCTCGCGCCGAGGTGGCCGCGTGAGCGGTTTCCGCGCGGCCCTGGCCGCACCCGGGCTTGCCGCGATCGCCGAGGTCAAGCGTCGCTCCCCGTCGGCCGGGGACCTGCGGCCCGACGCCGATCCCGCGCGGCTCGCCGCGCAGTTCGCGCGTGCCGGCGCCACCGCGGTCTCCGTGCTCGTCGACGAGCGCTTCGGCGGGTCGCTCGACGACCTGCGGGCCGCTCGCGCGGCAACCACCTTGCCGCTGCTCGGCAAGGGCTTCTTCCGCGAGGAGGAGGATCTCCGGCGGCTGAAGGAGGCGGGCGCCGATGCGGCGCTGATCCTGCTGGGCGACGTCGACGACGAGCGGGCGCAGGCCCTGCTCGTGCGCGCCGCGGAGCTCGACCTCGACGCGCTTGTCGAAGCGCACGACGCCGAGGAGCTCGAGCGGGCGCTGGCCCTCGACGCGCCGGTGATCGGCATCAACGCACGCGACCTGACCACGTTCGAGATCGACCGAGCCGCGCAGCTTCGGCTCGTCGCACGAGCCCGCTTGCGTGCCCCCGAGCGGGTGGTGATCGCCGAAAGCGGCGTCCAAACGCGGGCGCAGGGGGCGCTCGCGGAGCTCTCGGGCGCCGACGCGATCCTCGTGGGCTCCGCCCTCATGCGCGCGCCAGACCCGCCCGCGAAGCTCGAGGAACTGCTCTCCCGTCCGCTCGTCAAGGTGTGCGGTCTGACCCGCGAGAAGGACGTCGCTGTCGCAGTCGACGCCGGGGCCGATCTCCTCGGGTTCATCCTCGCCCGCGAGAGCCCGCGCCGCGCGCCCGAGGTGCTGCCCGTCCCGGAAACCGTCCTGTCGGTCGCGGTCTTCGTCACGGACACCGAGGACACGCCCGCGGACCTCATCCAACTCTACGAGCGCGAGAACGGCCACCGCGGGCGGGACGCAACGTTGCTCCGCGACGGCGCCGAGGTCGCACGCGTCGTCGACCTGCCGTGGCAGGCCGGCGACCCGCTCCACTTCCAGCGCGCGGCCGCCACCGAGGGACGCGTGATGCTCGCGGGCGGGCTCGCAGCGGACAACGTGCGCGAGGCGATCGCCGCGGTCCATCCCTGGGCGGTGGACGCCAGCTCACGGCTCGAGGTCGAGCCCGGCGTGAAGGATCACGAGCGCATCCGCGCCTACGTTGCCGCGGCGAGATGAGCACGGGCCTCTACGGCGCCTACGGCGGGCGCTACGTTCCGGAGACGCTCATCCCGGCGCTGGAGGAGCTCGAGGCGGGCTGGCGGGCGCTCGGCGAGGACTTCCACCAGGAGCTCGCCGAGCTTCAACGCACCTACATCGGACGCCCGACCCCGATCTACGAAACCGTCCGCTTCGCGCCCGAGGGCAAGCGGATCCTGCTCAAGCGCGAGGACCTCTGCCATACGGGCGCGCACAAGATCAACAACGCGGTCGGCCAGGCGCTCCTCGCGCAGCGGCTCGGCAAGCGCCGCATCGTCGCCGAGACCGGCGCAGGCCAGCACGGCGTCGCCACGGCCACGGTCTGCGCGCGGTTCGGGGTCGAATGCGTCGTCTACATGGGCTCCGAGGACATGCGCCGCCAAGCTCCCAACGTCGAGCGGATGAAGCTGCTCGGCGCCGAGGTGCAGCCCGTCGAGTTCGGCACGCGCACCCTGAAGGAGGCGACGAGCGAGGCGATCCGCGACTGGATCTCGAACGTCGAGACGACCTACTACCTGATCGGCTCGGTCGTCGGCCCGCATCCCTATCCCGAGCTGGTTCGGGAGCTCCAGTCGGTGATCGGGCGCGAGGCGCGGGAGCAGTCGCTCGAGTTAGGGCGGCTTCCGGACGCCGTCGTCGCCTGCGTCGGAGGTGGCTCGAACGCGATCGGAATCTTCGCCGGCTTCCTCGACGACACGGACGTAAGGCTCGTCGGAGTCGAGGCGGAAGGCGCAGCAAGCCTCGGCAGCGGACGACCCGGCGTCTTGCACGGCGCGCGGTCGTCGCTCCTCGCCGACGAGGACGGGCAGATCGCCGACGCGCACTCGATCTCCGCGGGACTCGACTATCCGGGCGTCGGCCCGGAGCACGCGCACCTCCGCGACACCGGCCGGGCCTCGTACGTGACGGCGACCGACGACGAAGCGCTGGCGGCGTTCCACCGGCTCGCCGAGACGGAAGGAATCATCCCGGCGCTCGAGTCGTCGCACGCACTCGCACGCGCGCTCGACCTGGACGCCGAGCTCGTGCTCGTCTGCCTCTCGGGGCGCGGCGACAAAGACCTCGCCGAGGTGCTCGCGCACTGATGCAGTCGGATCGCGAAATTGGCACGCTGTCGACGTACTCCTTTCCCGCCGAGCTGCGAATCGACGAGCTCCTCATGCGTGCGCCCACCGAGGCGGACGTGGACACCATCGCGCCGGCCTTCCTCGACCCGGCGGTCGGCGGCGAGGCGGGTCTGCCGCCGGTCGACGCTGAAGGGCTGCGTGCGCTCCTGCGTGAGCAGCTGCCACATCTGCGCGAGCAAGGACTCCTCGCGCCGTACGTGATCGTCGACACGACTACCGACAACCTCCTCGGCGGTTCGGCGCTGCACCACCTCGACCCGATGCGCGACACCCTCGAGATCGGCTACTGGCTGTTCGTCGAGGCACGGAGTCGCGGCGTCGCGACGCGAGCCGTACGCGCGATGGTCGAGCACGCGTTCGCGAACGGGATCTACCGGGTCGAGGCGCACGTCCGGATCGGCAACACGGCGTCCGAGCTCGTTCTCGCACGCTTCGGCTTCGTGCCGGAGGGGGTCAAACGCAGGTATCTCCGGCACGGAGGAGAGCGCGTCGACGCGACGCTCTTCTCGTTGCTCGCTGACGACGCGTGAAGACGCTCGTCGTCTACCTGATGGCCGGGGGTGAGACACCGGCGCTCGCCGAGGCCGCCGTCGAGGCCGGCGCGGACATCGTCGAGATCGGCTTCCCGTTCTCGGACCCGCTCGCGGACGGGCCGGTCATCCGCCGCGCGGCGGAGCGCGCGCTCGCAGAGGGGATGCGCACGCGCGCCTGTCTCGAGTGCCTCGTAGCCGTCCGCGAGCGCGTAACGACGCCGTTGATCCCGATGACCTACTCCTCACTGCTCGAGGCGTACGGCTACGAGCGCTTCGCGGACGACGCGCGCGCCGCCGGAGCCACCTCGCTGATCGTCGCGGACCTCCCGGCGGGGGAGCGGCCGGACCTCCGGCGCATCCAGCTCGTCGCCCCGACCTCGACGGACGAGCGGCTGCGACTCGCCGCCGGGGAGACCGACGGCTGGCTCTACCTCGTGACAGTGACCGGCACGACCGGCGCCCGCGCCGAGCTCTCCCCCGCCCTCGCCGGCCTCGTCGAGCGCGCGCGGGCCGTGACCGAGGCTCCGCTCTACGCGGGCTTCGGGATCTCCACGCCCGACCATGCACGCGCCGCAGCCGAGCTCGCGGACGGCGTGGTGGTCGGCTCGCGCGCCGTCGAGGTCGCCGAGGAGGGCCCAGGCGCGCTCGGCGAGTACGTCGCGTCCTTGCGCGAAGCGCTCCGATGAGCGCGATCGTCCTCGTCGACGCCGAGAACGTGCGGCGCTCGGTCTGGCCCAACCTGAGCCGTGAGGAGCTCGTCGAGCGGGTCGAACGCTGGGCCGAGCGAGAGGGCGTCCGTGCCGAGGTCGTCTTCGAGGGCCGCGGCGAGACGGCCGACGATCGCATCGTCGCCGAGGCCGCGAAGCTGCGCGAGCAGGGCGAGGAGGTCTGGGTCGCGACCTCCGATCGGGAGCTGCGCGAGCGCCTCAAGCCCTACGCCGCCCGGATCATCGGTGGCGGCACGATGGCCCGGGCACTGAAGCCGACCTAGCGTTCCCCACCAAGTAACAGAGTGTTACTAAGACTCGTTGGCGCGCCCGAGGCGCCTGGGCGCTCGAAACGCCCCAGCCGCTGGGTCCAAGTAACAGAGTGTTACTTAGGCTCTTTGGGCCGCCTAGACCGCGAGACGGCCGGGAACGAAACGGTCGTCGGTGATCCAGAGGAACCCGATCGCGAGCCCGGAGCCGACGAGCACCGCGATCCAGCCGCCGACGCCGAGGCCGTGCAGCGCGAAGAAGCTCCGGCTGCCCGGAACGGCGAGCACGACGAGGTAGAGCGCCCCGAGCGCGCCGCAGAGGATCGAGATCGCTGTCCCGCGCCGCCGTCCCGCCGCCTCGAGCGCCAGGATCAGGTACAGCCCGATCGCGACGAGCACCGTCGTCGCGACAGTCCGTGCCTCCTCGAGCGGGACGTTCGCCACGTTCAGCGCGAGCAGATAGCCGGACAGAACGCCGAGTCCCGCCGCGGTTCCGGCCGGCACGGCGAAGCGCGCGACCTCCCGGAGGAAGCCACGCGTGCGGAACGTCCCCGTGCTCGGCGCGAGCGCGAGGAAGATCGACGGCAGCCCGATCGTGATCGCGGCGGCGAGCGTGAGCTGGCGCGGCAGCAGCGGGTACGCGGTCGGGGTGAGGCCGATCGACAGGATCAGGAAGACCGCGAAGACCGACTTCGTGACGAACAGCTTCGCGACGCGCTGGAGGTTGCGCAGGATTTTGCGCCCCTCCCCGACCATCGCCGGCAGCGCCGCGAAATCGCCACGGACGAGCACGAGATCCGAAACGCTGCGCGCCATCTGGGCGCCGCTCCCTTGCGCGATCGCGAGCCGCGCCGCCTTGAGGGCCGGAACGTCGTTGACGCCGTCGCCGATCATCGCCACGTAGCGGCCGCCGTCGCGGAGCGCCTCCACGACGCGCCGCTTCCCTTGGGGCGTGATCCGTCCGACGACGCGGTGCTCGAGCACGAGCCGGCGGAGCTCGTCGGGATCCTCCGGAAGCGCGCCACCGTCGATCGGAGCTGACGTCTCGATCCCGGCCTCCGCCGCGATCGAGGCCACCGTCTCGGGCCGGTCGCCCGAGAGGACGGCGAGCGCAACGCCCTCCGCCGCGAAGAAGGCGACGGTCTGGCGCGCGTCCGGCCGCAACCGCTCGGCGACCACGACGAGGCCCAGCAGTTCGAGCCGCGTCGGGAGGGCCGCTTCACCGTCGAGCGGCGCGTCGGTGCGCGCGAACGCGAGTACCCGGCGCCCCGCACGCGCGTCCGCCTCCGCGACCCCGGCGAGGCGGCCGAGTGGGAAGAGCTCGGGCGCGCCCAGCACGTACGCGCCGTCGTCGAGCTCGAGCGCGCCCCAGCGGCGGCGCGACGAGAACGGAATCTGCGCGTGCACCGGCGCGGCCTCTCCCGGCAGCGACTCGCCGAGCGCGCGGAGCGTGGAGTTCGCACCGGGCGAGCTGGCGGCGTAGCGACCGAGCGCGAGCCGCAGCACTTCCTCGTCCGCCCCGGCGGCCGGCACGAGCCGCACCACCGTCAGCCCGGGCTCGGTCAGCGTGCCCGTCTTGTCGAGGCAGAGCACGTCGACGGACGCGATCGACTCGACCGCGTTCAGCTGCTGCGCGAGCGCCCCGCGCCGCGTCATGCGCAGCGCGCCGACGGCGTAGGTCACGCTCGCGAGCAGGATCAGCCCTTCCGGAACCATCGTCACGACCGCGGCGACCGACGTCGGGACCGCCTC
>DHWI01000178.1:14121-23218 GCA_002413095.1 Thermoleophilia bacterium UBA5186 | reverse complement strand
CGCTCCGCGTAGCTGCGCTCGCCGACCGCCGTCACCTCGTACGCCCCGGTGCCGTCGACCGCGAACGAGCCCGAGCGCACCTCCTGCCCGGCGGCGCCCTCGACGGGCTCCGCCTCGCCCGTGAGGATCGACTCGTCGAGGCTGAGCGCGGCGGCATCGACGAGCGTCCCGTCCGCGACGATCTGGTCGCCGCCCTGCACGCGCACCAGGTCCCCTTCGACCACGCCCTCGACGGGCACGTCACGTGCCTGGCCCTCGCGCACCACGTGCGCGGTCGGCGCGACGAGCGCGGCGAGCCGGTCTAGCGCCCGCTTGGCACGCAGCTCCTGCGCGATCCCGATCGCCGAGTTTCCGACGAGGATCCCGAGGAACAGCGCGTCCTGCCACTGACCGAACGCGAGCGTGACGATCCCGGCGACGAGCAGGATCAGGTTGAAGACGGTCAGGACGTTCGCGCGGACGATGCTCCACGTGGAGCGGCTCGTCGGCGGCGGGCCCGGCGGCGGTTTCGCCGCGAGGCGGCGCGAGGCCTCGGCTTCGGTCAGCCCGCGTCGTGCGAGGTCTGGGCTTGCGGTCGCGGTCAGATCAACGACGCTAGCGGACGCCCACGCGCACGTGGTACCCGAAGCGGAACGGCACCGTGCGGTCGCCGAGCACCCGCCGTGCGACCGTCTCCACCTCGTCGAGGCGAACCTCGCGCTCGGCCTCCTCTGCGTCGCCGATCATCCCGATGCTGCCCATGAGCCCGATGAGCCGGTCCACATCGCCCTCCTCGACCGAGTGGAGAACGAGCTCGCGGCAGTAGCGGAATTCGCCGCTCTCGCGCATCCGCTGAAGATGCGTGTCCTTCGTCAGCCTCTCGGCGCCCGGGTGAATGCCCAGTCGCTCGCGCCGCGCTCGTCGCCGGCCGCCGTACTCGTAGAGCGCTTGCTCGATTTCCCAGTCGACCGTGGGATAGACGTCGTAGTCGTAGGCCGCGAAGAGACCGCCGGCTCTCAGGATCCGGCCGACCTCGAGGAACGTCGGGCTCGGCTCCATCCAGTGCAGGGATTGCGACGACGTGACGACGTCCGCGCAGGCATCCGGGAGACCTGTCTCGTGCGAGAAGCCGAGGACGAACTCGACGTTGGGCTGCGGGGTCAGACCCTCGGCCGTGTCCCGCATGGACGAGTTCGGCTCGACGCCGACGACACGCTCGGCGAGCGCGGCCCACGGACGGGTGGAAAGGCCCGTCCCCGCGCCGAGATCGACGACGAGGGCGGGCCGTTCCGTTCGCGCAAGTTGGAGCAGCGTCTCGAAGAGCGCGGCCGGCGGACGAGGCCGGTAGCGGTCGTAGTGTGACGCGAAGCCCTCTCGCTCGTAGCCCGAGCGGGAGATCAGCTCACGCGAGAACTCGTTACCAGCGCGACCTGCGGCCACGGCGTGACGTATACAGAAGCCGCGGCCGTGCGACCGTCATGCCCTCGTTCTCGAACTGCTCGCGATGGCCGAGGCTGACCGCGAAGCGGCTGACGTCTGCCTGTTGCTCGGGCGTGACGAGCGTAACGCCGCTGCCGCTCTTACCGGCACGGCCGGTGCGGCCGACCCGGTGGATGTAGCCCTTCCCGTCCTCCGGCGGATCGAAGTTGATCACGTGCGTGATCTCCGCGAGGTCGAGACCGCGGGCCGCGACGTCCGTGGCGACGAGAGTCGTCACCTTGCCGGTGTGGAAGCGCTCGAGCGCCCGCTCGCGCGCTCCCTGGGTCATGTCCCCGTGCAGCGCGGCCGCGCGCACGTCGCGGCGGTGGAGCTTCGCGACGAGGCGGTCGGCACCGCGCTTCGTGCGGACGAAGACGAGTGCGAGGCCGCGCTCGGCCTCGAGCTCGGCGATCAGCGCGTCGACCTTCCCCTCATGCGGAACGGAGACGAAGCGATGGTCGATCTCGCCGTTCTGGCGGCCGTTCGCATGGTCGGCCTCGAAGCGGGCGGGATCCTGGGTGTACGCGCGGGCGAGCTCTCCGACCTCGCCGTCGAGCGTGGCCGAGAAGAGCATGGTCTGCCGCTCGCGCGGGACACGGCGGACGATCTTGTCGACCTGCGGCTTGAAGCCCATGTCGAGCATCCGGTCGGCCTCGTCGAGGATCAGGACGCGGATGCGGTCGAGCGACACGCGCCTGCGCTCGACGAGATCCTGCAGGCGGCCGGGCGTCGCGACGAGGATGTGAGCGCCTTCGATCCGCTTGGCCTGGCTGGCGATCGGCGCGCCGCCGTAGGCAGCTGCGATTCGCAGGCCCTTCCGCTTCGCGATCGACCCGATCGCGTCGGCGACCTGGGCCGCGAGCTCCCGGGTCGGAACGAGGATCAGCACGGCGGGCGCGCCGTCCTGAGGCGAGATGCGCTCGACGATCGGCACGCCGAAGGCAAGCGTCTTGCCGGATCCGGTCGGCGACTTCGCGAGCACGTCGGAGCCGCTGAGAGCGGCCGGGACGACGAGCGCCTGAATCGGAAACGGCTGGTTGATTCCGTCGGCGGCAAGCGCTTCGACGGTATTCGCGCTCACACCGAGCGCGGCAAATGATTGTTCTGACAAGTTCTACTCCTTTTGGGGTTCGAGACTGACCGCTCGAAACTCACCAAAGGAGGAACGAGAAGCTGATCTCACGGGACGACGGGTGCCGTCCGTAATCACACGGTAGCTGAAGTATCGGCTTCCAGGCCGAAATACTGAGCTAGCCGTGCCGTTCGATGAACTCGAGCACGCGCCGCCAGGCGTCCTCCGACGCGTCCGCGAACTCCTCCTGCTTGCGGTCGAAGAAGCTGTGCGGCGCGCCGTCGTACGTCACGACCTCGTGCTCCACCCCGGCCGCTTCGAGCGCCTCGTCGAACGCCGCGTTCTGCTCAGCCGTGATGTTCTGGTCGTCCCCCGCCTGCAGCGCGAGGATCGGCGCCTCCATCTCCGCGGCGCGATCGGTCGGGCCCGGAGCGCCGTCGCGTGACGCGGGCATTCCGTAGAAGCCGACCGCACCGGCGAGCCCGTGCCCGCCTGCGGCCGCGAGCCACGAGTTCCGGCCGCCGTAGCAATACCCGACCGTGAAGACCGAGCGGGCTCCGTGCTCCCTCAGATACGCAACCGCTGCCGCGATGTCGGCCTGCACGCCCTCGGGCGTCGTCTGCGCGACGTGCTCCATGTACGGGAAGTCCTCGTCGCGCTTCGCTACCCCGGCCGTGCGCGCGAAGTAGTCGATCGCAACGGCCCCGTACCCGCGCTCGGCGAACCGCAGCGCCAGCTCCTCGTAGAAGCGGTAGAGCCCGCGGACGTCCGGGAGGATCACGATGCCGACATCGCTCGGCTTGTCGGGGTGCGCGGCAAAGGCCGCGAACTGTGTCCCGTCCGCCGACTCGAGGGTCAGGTCGTCGTGTGAGACGGCCGCGCCCGAAATGACCGGGATCGGCGGCTCGGAGTCGAGCTCGAAGCACATGACGCGACGATACCGCGGCGCGCGCCGGGACGGTTCAGTCGGGTCGCTCGGGGTAGCGAGCCAGCCCGTCGTCGGGCAGCGGCTCCCAGGGCGCGGCGTACGCGACGAACTGCCGGTAGGACGGTCGGATCCCCGGATCCGAGTCGAAGACGCCGAGCCGCACGCTCACCACCTCAGGATCCTCCGGGCTCTTGCTCCACAGCGCCGACCCGCACTGCGAGCAGAACAGCTTGAAGAAGCCCCCGCCGCCGGGGTCGTAGGTGCGGATCAGGTCGTCGCCAGCGGTGACGCGCAGCGAGCCGGGCGCGACGCGGGCCTGCGCCGAGGCGGCCGTGCCGGTGCGGCGCTGGCAGCGGGTGCAATGGCAGTAGCTCGACGAGACGAGCGGCTCTGTGACCTCGAAGCGCACGCCCCCGCAGAGGCACCCGCCGGTCAGAGGAGCGTTCATCCTTCCGAGCTTATCCGCGCCGCACTGCGACGAGCACGTTGCGCTCGGACCCGCCCTTCACCGTCTCTTCCTTGACCGTCCCGATCCCACGGACGTACAGCTTGTGGTCGAGGGCGCCCGGCTCGAGCGGCGTCCATTCCTTCGTCAGCAGCGCGTGCCGCGACGAGATGTACGGGACGCTCACCGACGCGTCGAGGCTGACGACTCGGAAGTGGTCGTCGGCGTGGCCGACATAGAGCTCCTGCCGGGCCGACTGCCCGACCCGCGGGTGCGCGGGCATGTAGATCCCGGCCTTCGCGCCGTCGACACCTGACTGCCACGAGCCCTCCCTGCTCGTCACGCGGCCATGCGCGCCGAGCTCGGCCGTCTGCTCGCCGAAGTACCAGACCGCGCCACTCTGATCCTGCGCATACCAGTCCGTTGTACGCTCGAAGAGGCGGCCGCGCAGGTACAGCCTGTCGCTAACGGCGGTGCACCGAACGCCCTGGATCACCTTCGTCGAGTGCGTAACCGTGACAAGGTCGCGCGACGGCTTCCCGTCCCTGACGCCGCTGTACACGTACGTCGTGCCGGGCCGGAGCGGGAACCACGGGTTCGTAACTCGGGCTGCGAACCCGTCGGGGCCGCCCGCGATCGCGCCACCTCCGAGCAACGTAGTGCCCACCACGAGAGCCGTGACGATGCTGCGAGATGGTTCTTCATCGCCCTCCTTTCATCGGTTCCCGCGTCACCCTGCCATCTTGTTCGTATTGGATAAGCCGGTGTTCCGCTCGCTCGACTTCGTTACGTGCCGACGGAGGACGTGGACGAAAGCGCGCGGCTCTACGTCGCTCGCCAACGGATCGACTAGGCGCTGAAGAGCACCTCGCCGCTCGAAACCTGGGCCGTGGAGGCGTTGATCTCCGAGGCGTGGTCGCTGATCCACGCGGCGGCGACACGTGACGATTCATCGGCTCCCGCGGCGTCGTCGTAGACGGTCACGGACGCGCACCCGTCGTCGGTGCGGAGCAGGTAATACCCCCGAAAGCCCTCGATGGCCGACACGAGCTCGACGACCTCGCCCTGCCGGGCGGCAAGCTGATCCGCCAGCTCGTTGTTGCCAGCGTAATTCCGGATGACCGCGTACATGGTGCCCCTTCCGTGCCCGCGAAGCCGGAGTCGGGCGAGACGCTGAGCCGGCGACTCGACCCTACGCCCAGCCCTAGTCCCTGTCGAGATGCGCGGACTTCAGACGAGCGAGGCGACGCTGGCGGGGAGGTCGCCCGACGCGTCCTGGCCCTGCAGCGTCGCCGTGGCGACCTGGTCCTTGCCGCTGCGCTTCGCCTGGTAGAGCGCGGCGTCCGCAGCCGCGACGAGCGCCTCGGCGTTCGCGTACGTCGGGAACTCGGCGATGCCGAAGCTTGCGGTCACGGTCGCCGCCTCGCCGGCCGGGCCCGCGACCTCGACCTGGGAGATGGCGCGGCGGATTCGCTCGGCGGTGCGCGCCCCGTCCGCGAGCGACGAGCCGGGCAGGATGAGCGCGAACTCCTCGCCGCCGTAGCGAGCCGGGAAGTCGAGCTCCCGAACCGCGCCGGCCAGCGCCTGGCCGACCGCGCGGATCACCTTGTCACCGGTCTGGTGTCCGAAGCCGTCGTTGATCTCCTTGAAGTCGTCGATGTCCGCGAGGACGAAGCACACGCGCGTGTCGTTCCGGACGGCGCGCTCGAGCTCGTCGTCGAGCCGCTCGTTCAGCCCGCGGCGATTCGCGAGCCCGGAGAGGGCATCGGTACCGGCCTGGCGGCTGAGGCGCGCGACGTCCCCGAGCACGCGCGCGACCGGTCGCGCGAGCCGCATCGCGAGCAGTCCGGCAAGCGAGAGAGTCAGGAGGGCCACGAGGAGGACGAAGCGGCGGTACCCGGCGTACTGGGCCTCGATCGCCGCGACCGGCTGGACCGCGAGAACCGACGCATCCGCGACGCCCAGAGGCGCCGCCTCGGCCGCGAAGCTCGTTCCGCCGAAGATGACGCGCCCATCCCGAAGCCGCACCGGGGCGCGCTTCGGACCGCCCGCGATCACGCGCCCGTTACGGACGAGCATCAGCGCTGCGTGATTCTGCATCGGCGTCGCCTGCCGAAGCAGGGTGAGGACATCCTTGCCGAGGGGGAGCGCCATCGTCACGGTGGCGAGCACGTTCATCCCGTCGGTGATCGTGGCCGTGGAGGAAATCCGCGGCGGTGGGGCAAGGGCGCCGTACGCGCGGCCGTCGAGCATCACGCGGGCGCGGCGCGCGCGCGCGATCCGGCGCAGCTCGATCTCCTCGTGCCTCACGACGGCCCGCTGCAGCGGCAGCGACGTCGCGAGCTGGCTTGCCTGAACGCGCAGGTTCGCGCGCAGCGTGCCGAAGGCCGAGGCCCCGACCCGTGCGCCGCCCTCGAGCTCGGCCGTGCTCTCGCGACGGGCGCCGCGCGCGGCGTTCCGAATCAGGGTCACCGACACCGCCGCGATCAGCGCGGCGGCGAGCAGGAACAGGAAAGCGGCGTAGAGCGCGACGGCAGGTCCCCGCCCCGTACGGATCGGGATCCGAATCCAGTTCATTAGCCGCAGCTTTTGCATAGAACGCTCTTCGTTACGAAGACGTGGGATCTGCATCGGCCCGTGGACGCGGCGAGGTCTCCCCCGGCCGAGTGACCCGGGCTCGGAATTCGCGTGTTCTAGCGGCTCGGCTCCCACGCTAATCCGCGGGGGTGTGGTTCTTGACCTTGAAGGTCTGCTGGACCTGAGCCGCGGGCAGGTAGCTCGCGTTGCCGGCCTGATTCGCGTTGATCGTGCAGTCGCCGCGGCCGATGAAGCTCACCGTCGAGCCGGAGACGGTGCACACGCCGGCGCTGCTCGGGTCGGCGCTGAAGGTGACCGCGAGCCCCGAGCTGGAGACCGCGGTGACCGTGTACGGCGGGTCGTTCTTGTCCTTGTTCGGAGCCGCCGAAGTGAACGTGATCGTCTGCGTCGCCTTGGCGACGGCGAACGACTGCTGCGCCTGGGGCGCCGGGTTGTAGCCCGCGTTTCCGGCCTGGTTGGCGTTGACGGTGCAGGTCCCGCCGGCGACGAAGGAGACCGTCGAGCCGGAGATCGTGCACACGCCCGCGCTCGCGGGCGCGATGCTGAAAGCGACCGTCAGGCCTGAGCTCGCCGTGGCCGCGACGGTGTACGTGGGTCCGCCGACGACAGCGCCGCCGGGCGCGGCCGACGTGAAGGTGATCGTCTGCGCCGCCTTCGCGACCGCAAAGGACTGCTGCGCCTGGGGCGCCGGGTTGTAGCTCGCGTTCCCCGCCTGGTTCGCGTTGATCGTGCACGTCCCCGCGCCGACGAACGAGACCGTCGATCCGGACAGGGTGCAGATCCCCGCGCTCGACGCGGCGGCGCTGAGGCTGACGGGCAGGCCGGAGCTCGCGGAGGCTGAGACGGCGTAGGACGGACCGCCGACCGTCGCGCCGCTCGGCGCGGTGGAGGTGAACGTGATCGTCTGCGAGCTCTTCCCCGGCGTGGAGACCGAGAACGACTGCTGCGCCTGAGGCGCCGGCAGGTAGCTCGCATTCCCGGACTGGTTGGCGTTCACCGTGCACGTGCCGGCGCCGACGAGAGAGACCGTGGCGCCGGAGACCGTGCAGACACCGGCGCTGCTCGCCGCTGCGCTGAAGCTGACCGGCAGGCCGGAGCTCGCCGTAGCCGAGATGGCGTACGACGGGCCGCCGACGACGGCGCCGCTCGGAGCGGTCGACGTGAACTTGATCGTCTGGCTGCTCGCGGCCGGCGGGCTGACCGTGAAGGACTGCTGCGCCTGCGGCGCCGGCTGATAGCTGGCGTTCCCGGCCTGATCCGCCAAGACGGCGCACGTCCCCGCGCCGACGAACGAGACACTGGAGCCCGACACGGTGCAGACGCCCGCGCTACCCGGGGACGCTGCGAACGAGACCGGCAGACCCGAGCTCGCCGTCGCGGAGACGGCGTACGAGCCGCCGACCACGGCCGGGACGGGCGGGCTCGACGTGAACGTGATCGACTGGACGCTTGACGCGGGGGCGCCGACGCCGAAGGACTGCGGCGTCTGCGGGGCCGGCAGGTAGCTCGCGTTCCCGGGCTGGTCGGCGTCGACAACGCACGTCCCCGGCCCGACGACCGAGACGGTGGAGCCGGACACGGTGCACACCCCGGCGCTGGCCGGGCCAGCGGAGAACGCGACCGGGAGGCCGGAGCTCGCGGAGGCGGCGATCGCGTATGAGTCGCCGGGCAGCGCGGAGGCCGGCGGCGTTGAGCTGAACGTGATCGTCTGCGAGCTGAGCGCGGCCGGCGCGACGGCGAATGACTGCTGGGCCTGCGGCGCGGCCTGGTAGCTCGCGTCTCCCGCCTGGTCCGCGTCGACCGTGCAGGTGCCGACGCCGTCCAGCGAGACGGTGGAGCCGGAGACGCTGCAGATCCCGACGCTGGAGGCATCGGCGCTGAAGGTGACGGGCAGGCCCGAGCTCGCGGTCGCAGAGACGAGGTACGTGTCCCCGACCTCGGCGCCCGCCGGCGGCGTCGACGTGAACTGGATCGACTGCACGCTCAGCGACGGAGTCGCGATGTCGAACGACTGCTGCGCCTGCGGTGCCGCGAGATAGCTTCCGTTGCCGGCCTGGTCAGCGTCGATCACGCACGTGCCCGCGCTCACGGGACTAACCGTCGAGCCGGAGATCGTGCACACGCCGGCGCTCGCGGGCGCGATGCCGAAGCTGACCGGTAGGCCGGAGCTCGCCGTGGCCGCGACGGTGTACGTGGGCCCGCCAACGACCGCGCCCGGTGGCGGCGCCGACGTGAAGCCGATCGTCTGGCTGCTCGGAGGCACGGCGGCGACCCCGAACGACTGCTGCGCCTGGGGTGCGGGCTGGTAGCTCGCATTCCCCGCCTGGTTGGCGTCGACCGTGCAGGTGCCCACGCCGACGAAGGACATATTGGAGCCGGACACCGTGCAGACTCCGGCGCTCGAGGGATCGGCGCTGAAGGCGACCGGGAGTCCGGAGCTCGCCGAGGCTGCGACCGAATAGCTCCCGCCGATCTGGGCGCTCGACGGTGGCGTCGACGTGAACGCGATGGACTGGACGCTCTGGGAGGGCGCGCCGACGACGAACGACTGCTGCACCTGCGGAGCCGCAAGCCACTGCCCGTTCCCGGGCTGGTC
>DHWI01000178.1:0-14015 GCA_002413095.1 Thermoleophilia bacterium UBA5186 | reverse complement strand
GCGTCGAGACGAAGGTGATCGTCTGCGCGCCCGGGGGCGGGGGCTTGACCACGAACGTCTGCTTCACGCGCGGTGCCGGCTTGTACTTCGCGTTGCCGGCCTGGTCCGCGTCGACGGTGCAGGCCCCTTGCCCGATGAGAGAGACGAGGGAACCGTCGACGGTGCAGACTCCCTCGCTGGACGGACCGGCGCTGAAGGTCGCCGGCAGGCCCGAGCTCGTCGACGCCGAGACGTTGTACGTCCCTCCCACGAGCGCGGAATCCGGCGGGGTCGACGTGAAGGTGATCGACTGCACGCTCAGTGAGGGGGATCCGACGCCGAAGGACTGCTGGACGTCGGGGGCGGGCAGATAGATGCCGTTGCCGCCCTGGCCTGCGGTGACGGTGCACATCCCGGCTCCGACGAGCGAAACGGTGTCGCCCGAGACGGAGCAGACGCCGGCGCTTCCGGACCCGGCGGCGAAGTTGACCGGCAGGCCCGAGCTGGCGCTGGCGGACACCGCGTAGGTCGTTCCGACGAGTCCGAGCTTGGGCGGGATCGACGTGAAGTGGATCGTCTGGGCCTGCGGCGCCGGTGCCAGAACGGCGAAGTTCTGCTGGGCCTGCGCCGGGAGATAGCTCGAGTTGCCCGCCTGCCTCGCGACGACGATGCACGTTCCCGCGGCGGCCAGAGAGACCGTCGACCCGGACACCGTGCAGGCGCCGTCCGCGGAGAATCCGACTGCCAGGCCCGAGCTCGCGGACGCCGAGACGGCATACGTCCCGCCGACGCGCGCCGGCGAGGGTGGACTCGACGTGAACGCGACGGTCTGCGCGCTGCGCTGCGCAGCGGGCGGAGTAAGATCGGGAGGCTTCGGCTTCGACGTGCCGTGCGGATCGGTGAAGGGAGGCGCGGGGTGGTCGGCCGTAGCCACGGGCGGGAGCACGGGCTGCTGGATCGAGGGCGGCTGGTGGTCTAGCGCCGGGGTCGGTGCGCTGGTCGCGCCTGGGCGGAGGCCGACGACGAGGCTTGCCTTGCCCGGGCCGCCTCGGGCGACGGCCAGTCGCGACGGATTCAATCCAAGAGCGAACGCGGCGCCTGTCGCGGAACCAGGAGGCGGCGGGCCGCCCCCGTTGTCGATCCCGAGCAGGGCGCTCTGGAGCGAGATCGAAATCCCGTGGTCACCGATCCCACCGAGGCCCGGTAGCAGCGCCAGGGCCGGCATGGCAAGGCCGAGCCAGAGCGCGCAGACGAGGGCCGCGACGAGCACCGCACCGGCGGACCGAAGCGCGGAGCGGACCCTGCCAGAGAGGGTCGGCTGTGTGAGACGCCGCATGTTGCCTGCCATTGAGTTTCTCCCGCCGCAGCAGGGAATCCGCTGAACAGAGCATCGGCCCGTTTCGGGTGGCCCACCCTCCCCCGTTCGCGGGAGTGGAGAGCGGCCATATGGCCGCATTGATCTGACATATCGTTGCATCAACCTGAAGTAAAGGTTGACGTTTAGTGTTGGTTGAGAGTTAGTCGGCCTCGGCGGCCGCGACCGCCCCGGTCGTCTCTCCCCCGCCGACGTGCGCGGGCGCCTGCTGCCTTGCGCGCAGGAGCGTGGCGCCGACCACGGCCGCTGCGGCCGAGAAAAGAGCCGCCAAGAAGAAGGCGACGTGATAGCCGCCGGTAAGCGCGGCGAGGTGGCCGTGGCCCGAGGCCGTCAGGCTGTCCGTGCGGGATGTTGCCAGGCTGGCGAGCACCGCCAGACCCAGCGCGCCGCCCATCATGAAGGCGGTGTTGACGACTCCCGAGGCGAGGCCGGACTCCTCGGGCGCGACGTCGCTCATCGCGGCGAGGAACACAGGGTTGAAGCCGATCCCGGCGCCGAGGCCGAGCAGGATCATGCCCGGGAGAAGGTCGATTGCGTAGCTCCCGTCGACCGGCACCCGCGCGAAGAGCAGGAGCGCGACGGCGACGAGAAGCATGCCCGTGACGAGGGGCGGCTTGATCCCGAAGCGCATCACGAGCTTCGCGGAGAGGCCCAGCGAGCACGCGCCCATGATCAGGCTCTGCGGGACAAACGCGAGACCGACCTGCAGCGGGCTAAAGCCGAGCACCAGCTGGAGGTAGAGCGCGGAGGAGAAGAAGACCCCGAACATCCCGGCGGCCGACAGGATGCCGATCCCGTTGGCAACCACGACGTTCCTCAGCCGGAACAGCCCTAGCGGGACCAGCGGCGACCGGACCCGAGACTCGATCGCAAGGAAGATCCCGAGGAGCGCCACCGCGGCAGCGAGAAGACCCAGCGTCTGGCCGGACGTCCATCCCGCCTGGTTGCCGTTCACGACCGCGTAGACGGCGAACATCAGCGAGGCCGTGACGGTGACCGCGCCGGCGATGTCGAGGCGCGACGTGGCAGCCTGCCCACGGCCGGCGGGCAGGAGGGCGAAGCAGAGTGCGACGACCGCGATGCCGACCGGGAGGTTGACGAGGAAGATCCAGTGCCAGTCGAGCTTGTCCGTCAAGACTCCGCCGAGCAGCACGCCGATCGTCCCTCCGCCCGACGCGACGAAGCCATAGACGCCCATCGCCTTCGCCCGATCGGCCGGCTCGGGGAACAGGTTCATGACCAGCGAGAGGCCGACCGCGGAGACGACGGCGCCCCCGAAGCCCTGGATCGCCCGCGCGCCGACCAACAGCGCTTGCGAGTTGGCGAGCCCGCAGCCGAGCGAGGCAAGAGTGAAGAGGGTGATCCCGGCGAGGAACAGCCGCCTGTGACCGAAGATGTCCCCAAGCCGGCCACCGAGCAGGAGGAAGCCGCCGAACGTCAGCAGATAGGCGTTCACGACCCAGGCGAGCGACGTCTGGGAGAAGCCGAGATCCTGCCTGATCGACGGCAGCGCGACGTTCACGATCGTCGCGTCGAGCACGATCATCAGGACGCCCAGGCAGAGGACATACAGGGCGAGCCAGCGGGTGCGGGTATCCATCGTCATCGGTTTTATCCTTTCAATGGTCGGTCTCGACGCATAAGACCGCCCCGCGGCGCAGAACTCATCGGTCGGCCTGGCGATGACTTTGGCTCGGCCGATCGGTCTATCTCCCAGATGCCCCTTCCAGGTCCGAGGACGATCGTCTGCGACGCGAGCGCACTCGATCCGGATGCCCTCACGATCGACGCGCTTGCGCGGCTCCAGCTCAGCTCACGGCGCTTCGGTCTCGAGATCCGGCTGCGCCACGCGTCGAACGAGCTGCGGGAGCTGCTCGCCTTCGTGGGCCTGGACGAGGTGCTACGCCTCGAGGCGGGCGGGCAGGCCGAACAGCGGGAACAGCGTGTCGGTTTCGAGGAAGAACGTGAACTCGGCGATCCGCCCGCCTGAGAGCTCGAGCACCTGCAGCGCCCACGGCTCGTAGCCGCCGTCTGGCGAAGGCTTGTACTGGCCGAACGCGGGCGAGCCGTTCGCCGACACCGTCGGGATGACGCGCGATCCCTTGCAGCCGATCCCCGGCCCGAACCACCACGTGAAGATGTCGTCGCGGCCGCGCAGCCAGAGGTCGAACGGAGGCATCGACTGCTTCGCGTCCTCCTGGATCAGCGATGTGAGCGCCTCTATGTCGTAGTCCTGGAACGCCACGACGTAGCGGGCGAGGAGCTCCTGGCTCGCCTCGTCGAGCGGCGCTCGATCTGCAGCGCTCACGTCGCTCTTCTCCAGGGTCGCGCGGGCACGCTGGAGCGCGCTGTTCACCGACGCGACGCTCGTGTCGAGAAGCTCCGCGACCTCCGTCGCCTGCCAGCGGAGCACCTCGCAGAGGATGAGCACCGCGCGCTGGCGCGGCGGAAGGTGCTGCAGAGCGGCCACGAACGCCAGGCGAATCGTGTCCCGCTCCACGGCGGCATCGACCGGATCCGGCATGGGCTGGATCCAGGTCACCTCGGGGAGCATGTGCAGGTTGGCCTCGATCGGCTCGCCCGCGGTACCCAGGTCCATCGGGCGGGCGCGGCGCTCCCTCCCGCTCAGCATGTCGATGCAGACGTTCGTCGCGATCCGGTAGAGCCACGAGCGCAGCGCCGCCCGGCCCTCGAAGCGCTCGAAGCCCTTCCACGCGCGGATGAAGGTCTCCTGGACGGCGTCCTCGGCCTCGAACGGCGAGCCGAGCATGCGGTAGCAGTACGCGGTCAGCTCCGTGCGATGCTGCTCGAGACTCTGCTCCAGCTCGCCGGCCGCGACGGTGGGGGAGGTTTCCTGCACTAGGCCATCGCAAGCGCTGACGCCATTAGTGCCGCGCCACCTGGTGGGCGAGGCGGTCATGGCCGGTGCTGCTCGGTGCTTCGCTCATCGTCCTGTCCTTTCTGGTGGTGGCCGTGATGATGCATAGACCAGGCCGAGTCGGAAAACTCATCGGAGGAGGAGCATGGGAATCGCATCGTCGCCTACCCGAAGCGGTGACGGACGCCGACCCGCGCTCCCTCGACGGTCAGCGCGGCTGCGACGAGCAAGGCGACGGCAGGATCAGCCCACCACCACCCGAGCGTGGAGTTCACCAGTAGCGCGGTCAGCGTGGTCGCCGCGAGAACGGCAGCCGCGAGGGTGAGGATGCCGTCCCCGCGAAGCGCCTGACTCGCCAGGCGGGACGCGACGTCGAGCTTCCTCCACCCGAGCCACGGCAAGACCACGAGCGACACGGCGGCGAGGAGTACGCCAAACGCCGACGCCTTGGGGTGCGAGCCGCCCACGAGGGCGCGAACGCCCTGCACCCCTACGTAGACGCCGACGGTCAGCATGGCCAGCACGATCCATGACTGAGCACGCCGTTCGAGGCGTTCTGCGGCGACTGGATCGCGCTGCTCCTTCATGAACCGCCAGACCAGCACCGCGGACGCAGACATGTCGAGTAGAGCGCTGAGCCCAAAGCTGGCCAGGGCCAGACTGCCGTCTGCGACAGAGAGGACAAGCGCAGCGGCTCCGACCGCGCCGTTCCACGCAATCGTGAAGAACGAAAGGCGTAGCGCAGTGGTGAGTAGGTCGGACCGATCGGTCGCCACGGCCCGAGGACTCTAAGGTCCTCCTAACGCATCAGCTGGTAGGGAACCGACACGAGGATCACGCGCGGCTCGAAGAGAAGCAGACGCTTGAGATAGAGCGCCCGCTGGTTGTGGAGCACGCGGCGAGGGCCGCGGACGACGAGTTCGGGCATGACGAGGATCGCCTCCGTCCGCCCGTCGTCGGTCAGGCGGTGCAGATAGGAGAGGAGAGGCGTACCGATGTCTCGGTACGGGGCGTCGTCGACTTCGAGCGGGATCCGGGGACCGTGGGCAAACCACTCCCGCCGGATCGCGTCGCCCTCCTCGGCGCTGAAAGCGAAGTTCACGGCACGGGTGTCCTTGATCCCCAACGTGTGGGCGTAGTTGACGGCGCGCATCGACGCGGCATTGACACCGGAGACGAGGACGCGGACAACCGCTTGCTCAGGCTGGGCCTCGATTGAACCGGCGAGAGTCGGAACGTCGGCGACGACGACGCCTGACTCGGACAGGAGGCGTAGCTTGAGGAGCAGCGTGCGCGGTCTTCTGATCGCTTCGAGCAGCGACGCGCGTCGAAAGAGCTCGGGGATCACGACGGTGACGAAGCTCGATTCACCTCGCGGCAGCCTCCAGACCTGCTCGAGCACCGCCTGGCTGACGCCGAGCGAGGCGTCGAGGACGTCGAGGTGAGACCGCTCGTCGGAGAAACGGAACCACCGCGGTTTTATCCCAGGATCGGTCCCGCGTGCAGGAACGTGGATCGCGCGGAACCTGTCGTCGCTCGTCCTCCGGGCGAACCACAGCGCGTCGCCTGTCGCCTCGTCGATCGACTCGATCAAGAGCAGCGTCGTGTTGGTCGGCGGCGGCGCCGCTACGACTGCAGCGGCGCCGGCCTGGAGCCGCCGCGCGATCCCGCGATAGTGGCGGCGGATCCCGTAGCAGACCAGGACGAGGGACGGGATCGCCACGATCACGATCCACGCGCCCTCCGCGAACTTCGTCACGATCACGACGCTCGCGACCACACCTGTCGCAGTCGCGCCGACGGCGTTGACGAGCGCGCGGTAGCGCCAGCGCGGGCCGCGGACTCGTTTCCAGTAGCGGACCATTCCCGCCTGCGAGAGCGTGAAGGCGGTGAAGACGCCGATCACGTAGAGGTGGATCAGCGAGTTGACGTTCGCGCGGTAGAGCCAAAGCAGCAGCGCGGCGAGCGACGCGAGGACGAGCATCCCGTTCGAGAAGACGAGCCGATCGCCGAGGTTCGTGAATTGACGGGGCGCGAAGCCGTCGCGGGCCATCAGAGCCGCAAGTCGCGGGAAGCCCTGGAAGGACGTGTTCGCGGCAAGGACGAGTACTGCGAGCGTCAGCCCTTGCACGGCGTAGTACATGAAGCTGCCGGCCGAGGCGGCAGGGAAGGTTGCGCGTGCGATCTGCGAGACGACCGATGCGGTCGCGCTCGGCCGCGCGTGCTCCTTGACGGCGAGGTAGGAGACGCCGAGGAAGAGGGCGATCGCGATGCCGCCGAGGACGGCGAGGGTCGTGGCAGCGTTCTTGCCGTGCGGGCGCCGGAAGGCATTGACGCCGTTCGCGATTGCCTCCACTCCCGTCAGCGCGGTCGAGCCGGACGAGAAGGCTCGGAGCAAGACGAAGAGGGTGATTCCACCCGCGCCGGCTGAGACGGGATCGGGAATAACCGCATGCGGCGCGTGCCCGAAGAACGTCTTCGCAAGCCCGACTCCGACCAGTACGAACATCGCCGCCACGAACGCGTAGGTCGGGAGTGCAAACGCAAGTCCGGACTCGCGGACTCCACGCAGGTTGACGAGGACGATCAGGGCAAGGCAGGCGAGCGAGAGCAGCACCTTGTGCGCGCCGAGCGAGGGCGCGAACGAGGTCACCGCAAAGATGCCGGCGGCGATCGAGACCGCGACCGTGAGCACGTAGTCGGTGAGGAGAGCGGCCGCTCCGACGAGGCTCGGCAGCGTGCCGAGGTTGTCCTTCGCGACGATGTATGCGCCGCCGCTCGTCTCGTATTCGCGGACGGTCTGCCGGTAGGAGGCGACGACGATCGCGAGCAACGCGGCGATGGCCAGCGAGATCGGAAAGACGAGGTAGGCCGCGGCGGCCGAGGCTGCGACGAGAACGACGAGGGCCGACTCCGTGGCATAGGCGACCGAGGAGAGCGGGTCCGAAGCGAAGATCGGCAGCGCCAGCGTCTTCGGAAGCAGCGTTTCCTCGAGCTCACCGGTCGCCATCGGCCGCCCGACGAGCGCGCGCTTGAACGGCCGGACGGGCCGCGCTTCGACCGTTGCACGGCTCACGCCACAGCTCGCGCGTGTGCGCGAGGCGCGCCCGTGTCGATCAGCACCGGGCAAGGCGCGTCGTTCAGCACCGACCACACGTCGCGCGAGAACGGCCGACGAAAGCCGCGCTGCGAATCGACGCCTGCCCCGACAACGATCAGCGAGGCGCGCACGTCCTCCGCAACGTCGGCGACGGCACGGCCGAGTTGACCGTGCCGAGCGCGTACCAGCTTTCCGTGCGCGCTGATCCCGTAGCTCTCGGCAACCGCGCGTTCGCGAGCCAGCTCGGCCCGGAGCGCGTCCTCCTCAGCGTGGAAGTGCGCGTCAAGAGGCAGCTCCCACTCGACGAAGAGCGGCGCCACCACGAGGACGCGCGCACCGCGCTCGGCAGCGAGCCTGCAGGCCAGGTCGAGCGCGTGACGGGTGTGCGCGGGCTCGAGCATCGGGACAACCACCATCCGGTAGCGACCGGCAAGGCCATGAGCTGCTCGGCGCACCCGGCGACGGCCGCGGGCGAGCGAGCTTCGAGTGAGAAAACCCGGGCGAAGCACCACCCGGTCACCGTAGGTCGCCCTACGTCAGGCCGGTCTCAAGATCGCAGCGTCGCGGCTCAAGATGCTCTCAAGACGGCCGAACGAGCCGATACCCCGCGCCCGTCTCAGTCAACAGGAAGCGCGGGCGAGTCGGGTCGGGCTCGATCTTCCGGCGAAGCTGCGAGACGTACACGTGCAGGTAGTGGGACTCCGCTCCGTATCTAGGCCCCCACACCTCCCGCAGGATCGTAGGGTGCGTAAGCAGCTTCCCCTCGTTGCGAACGAACAGGCGTAAGAGCTCGAACTCGGTCGGTGTGAGCGACACGGGATCCCCGCGAAGCGTCACCGAGCGTCGTTCGAGGTCGACCACGAGGTCGCCGAGCTCCACCACCGGATCGGACGGCTCATCAGCCCTTCGCAGCGCGGCCCGGAGGCGCGCGAGCAGCTCGTCGATCCCGAACGGCTTCGTCACATAGTCATCGGCGCCCGCGTCGAGGGCGGCAACTTTCTCCTGCTCGTCGCCGACCGCCGAGAGCACGAGGATCGGCGCTGTAGTCCAGCGGCGAAGCTCGCGGCAGACGTCGGTGCCACTCCCGTCCGGGAGCACCAGATCGAGGATGACGCCGTCCGGCGGATGCGCCGCGGCTTTCGTCAGTGCTTCGGCTGCAGTGGCGGCGACCTCGACCTCGTAGCCTGCGCCCTGGAGGCTCGTCCGCAGTGCCCGCAGGATCTGCGACTCGTCATCGACGACCAGGATCCGTGCGCCGCTCATCGTGGAAGCGCGGCGCGCTCAACGACGGCCGGCAGCGAGAGCACGAACGTCGAACCGCCGCGAGCCGAGCCTGGGGGCTCGACCCAGACGCGACCGCCGTTCGCCTCGGCAAACCCGCGCGCGATCGCGAGACCAAGACCGCTGCCGCGGCCCGCCCCGCTTCCTCGCTCGAACGCGTCGAAGATCCGGTCGCGGTCGCTCACGGCCACACCTGGGCCTTGATCGCGGACGCGGACGACGATGCGTCCCGACTCGGAATCCGCCGAAACCTCGACCGGATCCGTCGGCGACGAGAACTTCAGCGCGTTCTCGAGCAGGTTCACGAGCACCCGCTCGATGTGTGCGGCGTCGACGCGAACCGGCGCCAGGTCCGATCCCATTGTCACCTCAACACGATCAGCGTCTGCGCCAAGCTGGTCGAGCGCGCGCGCGAACAGCGAATCCACCGTCCAAAGCTCCGGCCTCCGCACAGCCGGACCGGCCTCGAGTCGGGAGAGGTCGAGCAGGTTGTCGACGAGTCGCTCGAGCCGACGCACCTCGATCCGAATCGTCTCGAAGAGCTCCTCACGCTCCGCCGCGCGCAGCTCGAACGCGGGATTGTCGAGTCCTTCGCTCGCGGTCCGAATCGCGGTCAGAGGCGAACGCAGGTCGTGGCTCACCGCGCGAAGGACCGCGGTCTTGACTGCGTCGCTCTGTCGGAGCGTCTCGGCCTCGACGGCCTCGCGCGCAAGCCGGCGCGAGCGGGTCGCCAGCTCGCTTACGACGACTGCCACGGCAATGTAAGCGGCGAGCGCGACCCAGTTCGCGGAGTCACTCAGAGCAAATGTGTGGACGGGCGGCAGGAACAGGAAGTTGAACGTCAACATCGATGCGACCGACACCGGGATCGCGTATGCCAAGCCGCAAACGACGGCAACCGCCACCACCGCGACCACGTACAGGACACCCAAGCTGAGCACCGGAGCGACACCGCGCAGGACGAAGACGACTCCCGTTACGCACGCCACTGCGACGACGCAGACCAGAAATCCTCTGACGCGTCCCGTCCAGCTGCCGCTGAGGAGTGCGCTCTCCATGTCTCTACGAGCATAGGTCGCGGCGCCACGATCCGAGCCCTTCCTAGCGCCCGCCTTGGATGCCATGATCCTCTGCAACGAGGAGGAGACGGATGAGCACGACCACCGAGGTGTTCGGGGACGTCGATCGCATGGACGCGAAGGCGTTCGCCTCGCATCTGGCTGAGGACTGCATGCTTCGCTTCGCCAATGCCGACGAGGTCGTGGGCCGCGACGCGATCGAAGAGGCGATCGGCGGCTTCTTCAGCACGATCAAGGGGCTCAGCCATCACATCGTCGAGCAGTGGGACGTCGACGACACGACGGTCGTTCAACTCGAGGTCACCTACACGCGGATGGACGACCGCCGCGTCACGCTTCCCGCCGTCACGATCTATCGCCGCGGCGGTGATCTGATCGACGAGTACCGGATCTACATCGATCTCGGGCCGATCTACGCGTAATGGAAACCCGGGTTGTCGTCCTCGGCGCGGGTTTCGGGGGTCTTGAGCTCGCGACCATCTTGTCGGAGGCGCTAGGCGACGACGTCGACGTGACTCTGATCGACAAGAACGACGCATTCGTTTTCGGGTACGCGAAGCTCGACGTGATGTTCGGCCGGACGACGCCCGACGCGGTCCGCCTCGAGTACCGTGACATCGCGAAGCCCGGGGTGCGCTTCCTGCAACAGACGATCACCGCGATCGATCCCGAAGCGCGGAGCGTTACCACCGACGGCGGTGTCCACGAGGCCGACTTCCTGGTCGTGGCGCTCGGCGCCGATTACGACCTAAACGCGACACCGGGACTCGCCGAAGGGGGCAACGAGTTCTACTCCGTGGGTGGCGCTGAGCGGCTGGGCGAGTTGCTTCCCACGTTCTCGCAGGGTCGAGCGATCGTCGGAGTCTGCGGGGCGCCGTTCAAGTGCCCGCCGGCGCCGAGCGAGGCCGCGTTACTGCTGGACGACTATCTGTCGGTGCGGGGCGTCCGCGACGATTGCGAGATCTCAATTGTCATCCCGTTCGGGAGCCCAGTTCCTCCGTCACCAGATACCTCCAGCGCGCTGGTTGCCGCCTTCGCCGAGCGTGCCATCGAGTTCGTCCCCGCCCGCCGCGTGAGCTCTCTCGACTCAGCACGTCGCGTCGCCGTGCTCGACGACGGCAGCGAGATGCCCTATGACCTGTTCCTCGGCGTCCCGAAGCACCGCGCGCCCGACGTGGTCGTGGCAAGTGGAATGACCGAAGACGGCTATGTGCCCGTGAACCCGAAGACGCTCGAGACCCGGTTTCCGGGCGTGTACGCGGTCGGGGACGTCGCGACGATCGGAGTACCGAAGGCGGGAGTGTTCGCCGAGGGTGCAGCGCGCGTAGTCGCAGCGTCGCTGATCGCAGGTTTGCGGGGCGGCCAGCAGCCAAGGGCCTACGACGGGCTCGGCTCTTGCTACATCGAGTTCGGAGCCGGTCGCGTCGGTCGCGTCGACGTGGACTTCCTCTCGGGACCGAAGCCGACCGGCACGTTCCAAGAGCCGTCCGACGCCCTCGTCATGGAGAAGCAGCACTTCGGCTCGAGCCGCCGGGCCCGCTGGTTCAGCCACTGATCCTCGGTTTGTCCTCCAGCTTGATGCCTGGCAATCCGTTTGCCGCCGGTCGGAGTAGGCCAGGGTTGGGCGAGAAAAGGAGGAACTCAATGACCAAGGCTCAGCTCTTCCGGTTGCTGGCGGTGGGCGCCGCTGTCCTCGTAGGAGTCGCCGCGGCAGGCTCGGCTCCGGCCGCGCAGGGCAACACCTACACCGTTCATCCGCTTGTGTCGAACGGAGGTGTGCCGGCGCCGACGACCGACCCGCACCTCGTGAACGCCTGGGGGCTCACAGCAGGGCCGACGACCCCGTGGTGGGTGTCCGACAACGGCGTGGATCTGTCGACGCTCTATAAGGCCGACGGCTCGAAGCAGGGGCTCGAGGTCCACGTGAACAACGCACCGACGGGCGCCGTCTTCGCGAACATTCCAGGGAACTTCCCAGTCGGTGCCGCGAATCAGTCCGCCCTCTTCATCTGGTCGACCGAGAGCGGAACGACCGGAAGCGGAACGATTCAGGGCTGGCACCCGTCAATCGGTACGACTGCGCAGGTGAAGGTGACCTCGCCCGGCGCGGTGTACAAGGGGCTGGCGATCGCGACGACCGCGACCGGGCCGCGGCTGTACGCAACCGACTTCGCACAAGGGCGCGTCGACGTCTTCAACGGCGCGTGGGCGCCGGTGACAACCGCCGGCGGCTTCGTCGATCCGAGCCTCCCCGACCGCTACGCGCCGTTCGGGATCCAAACGATCGGCAAGCGCATCTTCGTCACGTACGCGAAGCAGAGCGGAGGCACGGACGAGCTCCACGGGCAGAGCCTCGGTATCGTCGACGCGTACGACGTGGACGGGCGTCTACTCGCCCGGGTTGCGCAACACGGTCAGCTCAACGCGCCATGGGGGCTCGCACTCGCCCCGGCGACGTTTGGCCGCTTCGGCGGCGATTTGCTCGTCGGCAACTTCGGCGACGGTCAGATCAACGCGTATGAGGAGCTCCCGAATGGGCGGTTCGAGCACCGCGGCGAGCTTCGCACCGCCGACGGGAAGTCCGTCGCGATCGACGGGCTTTGGGCGCTCCAGTTCGGGCACGGCGCTCCGAACAACGGTCCGGTGAACACGCTGTTCTTCACCGCCGGGCCGAACGACGAGTCGGACGGACTCTTCGGCTCGATCACGGCGAACTGACTTCGCCCGCCCGCGATTTGCCCGCCGGAGAGACTCGCCGGCGGGCTTTCGCGATGGACTAGACAGGATGGAGCCCTTGACGAATTGAAGGAGACGGCCGTCGCGGCCGTCTCCCGGCCTTTCACTCGCGAGCGAATCAAGCGCCGCGAGGGCGAGTGTTCACGAATTTCCCCCGAGCGTCAGGCACCGCGCGAAGAGATTCCGCGACACTTATCGCGTGAGTGGCGAGGGCGCAGAAATTTGTACGAGCAGGCCACGAGTCGCCAGGCTCCACGCATCGATCATGTCCGAAGGCCGCCCTGAGGTTCCCCTCTCTGCCACGCGAGACAGCGATTCGCGGCCGCTCACGTAGAGCTACAGAAACGTCGCGTGAGCCAGCGTTCAGGAATGTCCCCTGAACGGGCTACCGTTAGCAGCGTGTCTCACCCCGTGGTGCCAGGAAGCCCTGGGGATGAAAGTTCCTGCTCTTCTTGTCGACGAAGAGTTGTTTGCGCACCTGTTTCGGCAGGCTGGTGCAGTACGGCCTGCGCGCGGACGCGTCGGCCCAGCTTCCGTTCACCCGGTGCAAGAGCGCGAACCAGCCTCTGTAGCTCGCGTCGGCAGGGGTGAAGATGACGTACGCCCAGTCCGCGCGCGGCAATGTGAGTCTCACCCAAACTAGGTCGAGATGCGCCTTGGGTGACCGCTGCCGGATGATCCGCGCCGCTGCGTTGTACGCCTGATTGGCCAGAGTGTTCTGTCGCATCATCGGCGTTGGCAGCGTCCCGAAGTACACGCGTCGAGCGGGCTGGTGGCCAAGGAAGGTGTATCCGGTCGACCGTCTCCAGCGGGCGGCGTTCACCCGCCAGACCCGCCCACGTTGGATGCCCTCGCGCAGGAGAACGACATTGGTCCGCTCGCAGGCGTAGTCGACCGTATAGATCCTTCCGTGCGTCCGAACCACGTCGTGCGCGCCCTGCACGACGCCGCACCGGTTACCGTCGCCGAGCACGATCCCCCACGGGTAATCGGCGGCGGCCGTAAAGGTGACACCCGGATAAAGCAGCAGGTGCGGGCTGCGGATCCGCCAGGCGGTGGTCTGCCACGGGCGGCCGATGCAGACCACGTAGTCGGTCGGATCCGGTCCGTCGCGGAAACAGTCGTTGAACAAGACATTGCCGGAGCCGCACCTGTATCCGATGCCTCCGACATAGGTGTAACCGATGTCCCAGCAGCCGCCACCCTTAACGACCTCGATGCTGAGCGACTGCTTGACTCTGCCCGCTGAGTCGAACGGGCTCCACCGCACGACCTCTGTTCTGGAGGGAACCGAGGCCCCACTTCCGGTGGCCGTGGCGAGGATCGTCGCCACAAACATCAGCCCGACCAGAACACGCATTCCACACAGAGCGTAGCCCCTGCAACGCACGAGGCGCACGTCTTACGCCCGGTGCCGCGGCCGCACGCAACGGCTCCTAGAAAACACGAAACCCCCGAAAGTCGTAACCCCGCGCAGCGGGGCAAACTTTCGAGGGAGAAGTAGCGGGGGCAGGATTTGAACCTGCGACCTCCGGGTTATGAGCAGACAAGGCCACACCCCTGTCTCTTATACACATCTGACGCTGC
>DHWI01000179.1:6233-8595 GCA_002413095.1 Thermoleophilia bacterium UBA5186 | reverse complement strand
CGCGCACGCGCGTGCGCGTGCGACCCCACCCACATTCAAAAGGGTGGTGGCCAACCACCACCCTCTGCGATCGAGGCTATCGCTCTCCGGCGCACGTGTCTGTGCCAATTGCGCGCCGACTTTGCAACGCGCGGCGGGCGACGCTCGACCCGCGTTACGCGGTCGGCAGATCCGGGATGAGGCCCTCGCCCTCGAGCAGCTCGCGCAGCTCGTCCAAGGACAGATCCTCCGGGGGGACGATCGCTTCGGACGCCGAGAGATTCGCGTCGTCGAGCCGCTCGCCGCCGTCGCGAACGGCCTGCGCAAGCTGCTGGAGCAGGCCGCGCACCTGCTCCTCGTCGCCGCCCTTCACCGCCGACCCGACCTGCTCGTCGAGGTCGTTGAGCTTCCGCCCCGTCTCGTCGTCGACCCGGTATTGGCCCTCACCCATGATCCGGACGATCACTTGTCGAGCTCCTTCTTCGGCTCGCCTGACCCGACCTCGGCCTTCATCTTCGCGAGCTCGTCGTCGACCTGCGACTGCGACGAGATCTGCGACAGCTCGCGGTCGAGCTGCGTCTGCCCGTCGCTGGTGAAGTCCTCGAGGGCGCCAGACGAGACGAGCTCCTCGATCGCGCCCGCACGCGCCTGCATCTGCTCGGTCTTGTCCTTCGCGCGCTGGATCGCGAGGCCCGTGTCGGCCATCTGCTCGCCTATTCCAGTCGCGGCCTCGCCGATGCGAACTTGCGCCTCGGCCGCCGAGTACTGCGCCTTGATGACTTCCTTCTGGGAGCGGAACGCCTCGATCTTCGCCTGAAGCTGCTGCTCGCTGGAGACGAGCTTCTGCTGCTGCGCGTCGAGCCCCTTCACCTGCTCGTCGAGGCCCTGGAGCTGCTGCTGGATGCCCGACTTGCGCTCCAGCGCCTGCCGGGCGAGGTCCTCGCGGCCGGCGCCGAGCGCCTGGCGCGCCTGCGTCTCGAGCTTGACGAGGCTCTGCTCGAGCTGCTGGGTCTGAAGCTGGAGCCGCTTCTTGGAGGTCGTTACGTCGGCGACCCCGCGCTTGACGTTCTGGAGCAGCTCGAGCTGCTTCTCGTAGGAGTAGTCGAGCGTTTCGGTCGGGTTCTCCGCGCGGTTGAGCAGCTTCGAATACTTCGCTTTGATGATCTCCGCCGTACGTGCCATCAGGCCGGGCATCTGACCTCCATCCTCGGGTTCCCTAGTAGCCTAACGCCCCAATGCTCGTCCACCGCAGCATGCACCCCGACTGGCTGTCGAACGCCTACCTGGTCGGCGACGAGCCGGGAGGCACCGCGGTCTTCGTCGACAGCGGCGCGCCGCTCGAGCCACTCGTTCAAGCGGCCGAGGAGGAGCGGCTGACGGTCACGCATCTGCTCACGACGCACTCGCATCCGGATCACGTCGCAGGCGACGACGAGCTCGTTCGCCGCTACGGGCTGGAGATCGTGAAGGGCGACCTCGTGACGGGCGGACTCGTCGTGCGCGCGCTCGAGACCCCGGGTCATTCCGACGACGGATTGTCCTTCGTCGTGAACGAGATCGTCTGCTTCACCGGCGACACGCTGTTCCGCGACGCCGTCGGCGGCGGCGACGTCGAGCGGGTTCGCCACTCGGTGATGGACGTGCTGATGCCCCTTCCACCGGAGATCCGTGTGCTCCCGGGCCACACCGAGGAGACGACGATCGCGCGCGAAGCCGAGGAAAACCCGTTCGTCCGGGTCTGGAGCGGCGCAGAGCCGGAGGGGACGGAGCGGGTGCAAGTCGGGGGCGACCCGGCGACGCTGCTCGTCTGGTCTCCCGACTACGACGGCAAGGGGAAAGCGTGGGTTCGCTTCGACGACGGGCGCGAGCGGATCCTCGGCGGCTCGCGCGTGCAGCGCGGGTAGGACCTGTCCGAACGGGCCACTACGGTCCGGCGCGTGCGCCTGATCGTCGCCCGCTGCGAAGTCACCTACTCCGGCCGGCTGAGCGCGCGCCTGCCGGAGTCGACGCGCCTGCTGATGCTGAAGTCCGACGGCTCGGTGCTCGTGCACGCGGACGCCGGCGGGTACAAGCCGCTCAACTGGATGACCCCGCCGACGGTGATCGAGGAAGAGGGCTCGACGATCGTCGTCCGCAAGCGGGCCGGCAAGAGCGAGGACCGGCTCGAGATCGCGCTCCTCGAGGTTCTGAGCGACGTCGAGCACGACATGGGCGAGGCGGCCGGGCTCGAGAAGGACGGCGTCGAGGCGCATCTGCAGGAGGCGCTCGCCGATCGGCCGGAGTCGCTCGGCGAGGCGCTGCGGCTCGTGCGGCGCGAGTGGCCGACCGACCTCGGCCCCGTCGACCTGATGTGCCGAGACTGCGACGACGGCTGGGTCGCGGT
>DHWI01000179.1:4857-6161 GCA_002413095.1 Thermoleophilia bacterium UBA5186 | reverse complement strand
CCGGCGAAGCAGGAGTGCCGCGGCGTGCTCGCGGCGCAGCAGCTCAAGCCGCAGGCGGTGACGCTCGCGGAGGCGCGTGGGATCCGCTGCGTCGAGGTCGATCTCGCCGTGCTGCGCGGAGAGCGCGAGCCCGACCTCGTTCTGTTTTAGACCTGGACCTTGTACGCGGGTGCGTCGGGCTCGAGGAAGCCCAACAGGCGCTCGCCCTCCTCGACGAGCTCCCGCTTCCAGGCCCGCGGAACCGGCTCGAATGTGTCGAGCAGCAGCGTCGCGACCTTCGTCGTCCGCTTGACGCTCCAGGCGCCGGCGACGAAGCCGTCGATCAGGAACGTAGGCAGGACGTCTCCGTTCTTGCGGATCACCGTCTTGCGATAGTGCTCCGGGAGGATGCGGGCCCGCTCGGGCGCCTCGTAGGCGAGGATCGTGCTGTCCCACTTGGGGAGGAAGCGGACGGGCGGGCGCGTGTCGGCGGGCGGCAACGGCCGGCGCGGCAAGTCGTACAGCCGCCGGCCGCGCTCGTCGCGGAACTCCTGGAGCTGCAGCCGCTCGAACCCCGGCGCGAGCGTGGTGACCGGGAGGCCGCTCCACGATGACACGTCGCCGCGCGTGGCCGGACCGAACGCGCCGAGATGCCGGCGGACGAGCAGCGCGCTGTCCTCGTCCTCGGGCGTCACGGCGCGACCGAGCCAACCGGCGTCTGACGCGAATCTCCCAGGGCCGTGGTGACCCCAGAAGCCCGAGGGTGGGGTGTGGAGGAGCGAGGCAGAGCCGACCGCGAGCCGCCAGTGAAAGCCGGCGCTCGGCGCGGGTCCCTTCGTCAGGCTCAGCGTGAGCTGCTTCAGCTCGTCCGGCGATCGGTCGCCGGAGCGCACGAGCTCCAGCGTTCGACGGCCGATTTCCTCGAAGTCGAACTCGACACCGACGCGAGTGCCGATGTCGCGCCACCAAAGGGCGCGCGCGGGCCGCAGCACGGGCTCGAACGCGTAGTAATCACGGGTCGAGACGATGTGCAACGTGACGCGCATCAACGTCGCCTTCACGGCCTTCCGCTCGCGAAGCGCCTTGTCGAGCTGTTCCGGCCGGAAGCCCTCGATGCGCGACCAAAGGGCGATGTGCGGCGAAGGACCGTGTTGCGCCTGCAGGCCGGCAATACGTTCGAGCGCTGTGGCGACGCTCAGCCGCTTCCGCTCGAGCAGCAGCTGGCGCGCGAGCAGCGCCCGGTTGAGCTCCCGCTCGGTGAGCACGCGCTCGGTCACAGGCGCACCGCGGCCTTCAGGTAGTCGCGCGGCGGATCGGCGAAGAGC
>DHWI01000179.1:625-4781 GCA_002413095.1 Thermoleophilia bacterium UBA5186 | reverse complement strand
TACGTGTCGACGTCGACGGTCGTTCCGCGCTCCCGGCCGCCGAAGAAGATGACGGCGCCGCCCGGGCGGACGAGCTCGAGGGCGTCGCGCCACGCTTCCTCGGTTCCGGCCGCCTCGATCGCGACGTCCGCGCCCTTGCCGTCGCCCGGACGTGCGCCGAACAGCGGCGCAAGCTCGCGGCGCTCGGCGCGCCCGCCGACGAGGATTGGCTCCGCACCGGCGTCGGCGACGCACGCGCACAGCATCAAGCCGATCGGGCCGGCGCCGAGGATCGCGACCGCGTCGCCGTCACGCACGCCGGCGCGCTCGACGCCGTGCAGGCAGCACGCGAGGGGTTCGATCATCGCGGCGACCACGGGCGCAAGGCCGTCCGGCACGGGCAGCAGGTTCACGCGCGCGATCCGCTCCGGCACGAGCAGAAACTCCGCGTACGCGCCGTTCAGGAACGGCCGCAGCTGCGCGCATTGCGTCTCGTCCCCGCGCGCGCAGGCGCCGCACTCGCCGCACGGGGCCGAGTTGGCCGCGACGACGCGCCGCCCCGTCGCGACGTCCACCCCGCAGAACTCGTGCCCGAACGGGCTAGGCGTCTCCTGCAGCAGCAACGGGTGACCGCGCAGGAACGTCTTCGCGTCGGTTCCGTCGGTGAGCGCGACCTCGACCTGGACCAGCACGTCGCCGGGCGCCGGCTCGGGACGCGGAACCTCCTCCAGCCGAAGATCGCCCGGGCCGTGGAACAGCAGCGCCCTCAAGGCTCGAAGACAACCTTCAGCGCGTCGCCGCGGCGATACAGGTCGAGCCCTTCCGCGAAGCGATCGAGAGGGAGGCGGACCACGTCCGGCAGAACGAGCGAGGGCAGCAACGCGATCGCGTCCCGGAAGTACGCCGGCGTGGCCGAGCGGGAGCCCACGACGCTGAGCTCCTTCCGGTAGATCGCGTCGAGCGCCGCAGGAACCGGCTCGGGCGGCGCGGCGAACACGAGAAGCGTCCCGCCGGGCTCGAGCCGTGCGAGCGCATCGTTCAGCGCTGCCGGAGCCGTGAGCACAGCGGCGGCGACGGGATCGCGCAGCTCTGTGGCGCCGAGATCGAGCGCGCGTGCAAGCCGGTCGGCACGCGGTTCGAGCACCGCTACCTCGTCACCGCGCGCCAGCAGCACCTGGACGAAGAGCAGCCCGACCGAGCCGCAGCCGGCGACCAGCACCCGTCCGCGCGGGACGCGCTCGACCGCGCGGAGGACGCACGCGAGCGGCTCCACGTACACGGATGCGAGCTCGTCCAGCTCGGGGGGCACGGGCACGCAGTGCGAGGCGCGGACGAGCTCCGCAAAGCCCCCGGGCTCGACGCGGCTCGCCCGAAACTCGCCGCAGGTCGACTGGTGCCCAGCCCGACAGCGAGCGCACGTTCCGCAGGGGACATGGGACACGACGGTGACGCGGTCGCCGTTCTCGAGCTCCCCGGCGATCTCATGCCCGAGCACCGTCCCGGCGGGCGCGCGGCCCAGCTTCTCCACGTCGGAGCCGCAAAGCCCGCAGGCCCGCACGCGCACGAGGAGACCGGCGCCGTCCGGCTCGGGCAGGTCGACGAGCTCGGGACGCCCTTCTGAGTCGAGTGCGACCGCGCGCACGATCGGCCCACGCTACACGGTCGTAGGCTGGTCCCCGGTTCGACCGAAGAGCGAGCTCGAAAGCGCGTAGAACACCGCGATCGCACCGAACATGACCAGGCTCGTGATCGGGCTCACGAAGGCGAGGAGGGTCGCCAGGCCGTACGTCGGCGCTCCCGGTAGGTAACTCCTGGTGATTCCGCTGACCGTGCGCGGATCGGCACGCTCGTGCAGCAGGCGGCCCCGGAACGACGCGTACAGCCACAGCGCGAGGAAGAAGATCGCGGTGGTCGTCAGCGTGATCCCGTACAGCAACGCGGCGGCGCGACGTTCGTCGCCGGAGCGGGCGAACTCCGCGACCACGCGCGTCGGGAACGGTATGAACGCGATCAGCATCAGCAGCATCAGGTTCAGGAGCACGAGTGTCCGGTCGGTGCGGCCGATCTGCCGGAAGAGGTCGTGGTGGTTCGCCCACATGATCCCGATCGTCAGGAAGCTGACGCCGTACGCGACGTAGGATGGCCAGAGCTGAAGCAGCCTCTCGGCGAGCCGCCCGCTCCCGGCGTGGGAGAGATCGACGGTCAGAATCAGCAGGGTGATCGCGATCGCGAAGACGCCGTCGCTGAACGCCTCGAGCCGCCCGGTTCCCATAATGCGAAGCTACACTGTGCGCCGCCCGGGGCTATAGCTCAGTTGGGAGAGCGCCTGGATCGCACCCAGGAGGTCGCCGGTTCGAGCCCGGCTAGCTCCATTCGCTTGATGTCGAACCAACAACAGATGTCCCTGCAAACAGCGGCATCGTGCTATTCCGGTTCAGGCTTCCTCCATCGATTGGGTCCGGGGCAATAAACCGACCGAGGGTTGGGTCATCAGGACGTGCCCCCATCGTCACGAAGCCGCTAAGCGTGTCAAGCCGCTTGTCCCACCGACCCGTCCATCGATCCACGAGACCGCTGCCAGCCCGATCCCTGCTCGACCTGCGAGTACGTGACGAACATCGCCGCGCGCGCGACGTGGGCGCCCGGCTGCGGCTCGCGCCACGAGCAGCGCTGTGCAGGCCGTGACGCACGCCGAGCGCCATCAGAGCGTGCCAGGCGGGGTGGAACTCGACCTCGTCAAGCCGCTCGCCGTAGCGGTCGTGGCTACGCAGGACGGGTGGGTTGACGTTCGCGAGCCGGCCCCACTCGAGCGGGTCGCCGCCGAGCTCGACGCCGAGCGCCGAGGCGCGCTCCTCCCAGGCGGCACCGCCCTCGCGCCGCAGCGCCTCTACGAGCGGCCGGTTCTCCGTGAAGAGGTCGTAGCCCTCGAGCGGCGGCGGCTGGTTGCGGGCGGCGCCGACGCCAACTGCCATGGCGCCATTGTAACCGTTGCCCCGTGTCACGGATTCTGGCAGGGGGTTAGTGTCGGGCTCCTTGTGAAGGGAGCTCGCGTCGGCGCGTCCTCCGGTTTTTCCTGTTGAAGACAAGGTGCGGCGGCGGCCGGCACGACCCGAACGCCATCCACGGGCTGATGCTCTGGCCGCACGCAAGTCGACATTGGACTACTTCTTCGGAGCCCTTCCGAGCGCGAAGCCCCTGCTAATTGGCTGTTCTTCGGCTTTTGTGCTCGACATATATCGGGACCGCTTACTGATTTCGGCTCGCACTGCTCTACGACGGCGGGTCGCGGCCCGAAGGGCTTCGGTTGTCTGTGGTTTTCGCGCGCGCGCGTGAACCTATGCTCTGCTGGTGGCGGTTGGATCGGCGCGCTCGCCCTTCTTGCCTCCGCGCGATCGGCCTTTGGCTCGGCGCGCGCGACGGCGTGCGCTGTTGGGCTTCGGTACGGTCGTGGCGGTCGCGCTGCTTGGGTTGGTCGCTGCCGTGTGGGCGTGGTCGGGCGCGAGGCTGGCCGCTGACGCGACGGCGCTCGCGCGGGTGGACGTGCAGCCGTTCGGCGGGACGCTCGTGCGCGCGCGGGCGTTCGGGCCCGACGGGCAGGGGATTCCGCTTTCGGTGCGCGGCGGGCGCCTGACGCCACGGGCGCGGCTGACGCCGGGTGAGCGGGTGTCGGTGGAGGTGGTGGTTCGCCGGCCGGGCTGGCTGGGCTGGGCGCTCGGGAACGAGCGCCACGAGCGGCGGACGCTGCGCGCCCCGGTCGCGCGGGTGAGCGAGCGCTGGCTGACGGTCGCTTCCGGGTCGGCGGTGCGGGTGAAGTTCGATCGGTCGGTGAGCGCCGTCGCCTCCGGGACGCGCGGGCACCTGGCGCGCCGGGCGCTAGACGGCACGCAGCACTCGATCGTGCTCGGGCGCCGCGCGGCCGCGGGCTCGGTCGAGGTCGCCGCCGCCGCGCGTCCTTGGGAGCGGCTCGGCGCCCCGGTCGCGGTGAGCTGGTTCCCGCCCGCTCACTCGCCCGTGGTGGTCAGCAGTCCGGCGCCAGGCGCGCGGCTCACACCGGTCGCGCCGATCCGTCTCACGTTTTCCAGGCCGGTCGTCGAGGTGCTCGGCTCCGCGCGGCCGAAGCTGTCGCCGCGCACGCCCGGCCGCTGGCGTCAGCCCGACAGCCACACGCTCGTCTTCG
>DHWI01000179.1:0-560 GCA_002413095.1 Thermoleophilia bacterium UBA5186 | reverse complement strand
CTCGCCCAGGCCGGCTACCTGCCGCTCGGCTGGAAGCCGTCCGGCGCCCCGGGGGCGCGCACCCCGCGCGCCGAGCTGCGGGCCGCTGTTGACCCGCCCAAGGGCCGCTTCAGCTGGCGCTATCCGAACACCCCGGGCGAGCTGCGCGCGCTCTGGAGCGCGGGCCGGCCGAGCGAGATCACGCGTGGCGCCGTGATGATGTTCGAGGACAGCCACGGGCTCGCCGTCGACGGCTTGGCGGGAGCGAGGGTCTGGCACGCGCTGCTCGCCGACGCGATCGCCGGCACGCGCCGCGACAGCGGGTACAGCTACGTCTACGTGCACCGCAACGTCCCCCAGTCGCTGACTCTCTGGCACGACGGCCACACGGTCATCAGCTCTCCCGGGAACACCGGCGTCCCCGTCGCCCCCACCCAGCTCGGCACCTTCCCCGTGTTCGAGCACATCCCGATCGGCACGATGAGCGGCACCAACCCGGACAGCTCCCACTACAACGACCCGGGCATCCGCTACATCAGCTACTTCAACGGCGGCGACGCCATCCACGCCTTCAACCGCGC
>DHWI01000079.1:3019-6979 GCA_002413095.1 Thermoleophilia bacterium UBA5186 | reverse complement strand
GTGCACGCGGTTTAGGAAACCGCTGCTCTATCCACTGAGCTACGGGGGCTCCCGCCGGAGGGTAGCGCCCGTTCCACGGAGGCGACAGCACGCGAGACACGTCAGCCGCTGGTCACGAGTTTCCTCAACCCAGGCGGGGTAGTCCTGCGGGTGGCGGAAAAGAGACCGATGGCGCGTGGCGGATCATCGAGGCGATGTGGAACACGCGCCTTCCGGCATCCGCCTGATCCAGGGACGGCCCGTCGAGGGACATTCCAGAACACTGGCGCAGCCGACAACGCGGCTTGGCAGGGCGAGATCCGACTTACGACCGGCTGTTTGGCGCCGCCCTTGTTGCTGCGACGGCGTTAAGGACAGCGGCAGCAGTCCCTAGCAAGCCGACCACCCAGTGACCTTTGGTGAGCAGCCAAATACCAAAGCCGAACCAGATAAGGGCGCCGCGCCTGATCGTGCGCCCATGGCTTCACAGCGGTGTCGCGCTGCTTTGAGCCGCGCGTCGCCGCGGGACTCTGCTTCCCATCAACGCACCGGGAACGTCGCCGTGCAGAGGCGTAGGCTTCAGAGGTGTCGTCGGTGGTCGGCCGTGACGCTGAGCTCGACCTCGGACTCGCGTTCTTGTCGCAACGACGCGGATTCGCCGGACTGGCGATCGTCGGTGATCCGGGCATCGGCAAGACGACGGTCTGGGAGGCGTTGGTGGGGCGGGCTCGGGAGGCTGGGTCCACCGTGCTCGTCGCGAGGCCGGCAAGAGCGGAGGTTGAACTCTCCTTCGCCGCACTCGGCGACGCACTGGCGGAGATCCCGATCGAGGTCTACGAGGCGCTGACTCCTCCGCAGCGGCGCGCGCTCGACATCGCGTTGCTGCGGGCCGAACAGGAGGGACCGGCGCCGGCGCAAAGGACGATTGCCACCGCGGTGCTGGCAGCTGTGCGGCATCTGGCTCGGGACGGAGAGCTTGTGCTGGCGATCGACGACGTCCAGTGGCTCGATCGTGAGTCGTTAGCGGCGTTCGAATTCGCGCTGCGGCGACTGGACGACGAGCCGGTGCGGCTGATCGTCTCGGTGCGCCCGCAGGAGGAATCCGACTCGCTCGTGGCCAGGCTGCCGCGGGAGCGGCTCGAGCGGGTCGAGCTCGGCCCCGTCTCCCTGGCGGCGTTGCATCGCATTCTGGCCGACCGTCTCGACCGCGTCTTTCCGAGGCCGGTGCTCGTTCGGATTGCGCAGGCCTCGGGCGGCAACCCTCTGTACGCGCTGGAGATTGCGAGGATGATCGGCACCGCAACCGTTGCCGCCGACGCCGTACCGGTCCCGGGAGACGTCCTCAGCCTCGTCGCGCGGCGTGTGCGATCCCTCCCACGGCGGACACAGAATGCTCTTCTGCGAGCGGCTGCGTCCGCACGACCGGACCTGACGCTCGTCGACGCCGAAGCGCTTGGGCCGGCGGAAGAGGCGGCGCTGGTGCGCGTGTCCGGTTCCGACGGCCGAATCGAGTTCGTCCACCCGCTCTTCGCATCCGCGGTGTACGCCTCGGCATCGGTTGCGCGCAGACAGGGGACGCACCGCGAGCTGGCACCGCTCGTCAAGGACCTCGAGGAGCGAGCCCGACACCTCGGCCTGTCTTGTGTCGGACCTGACGGCGACGCCGCGCTTGGCGCCGAGCAGGCCGCGCAAAGTGCGCGGGCACGCGGTGCCAGCCAGCGAGCGGTGGAGCTATGGGAGCTGGCGCTGCGACTCACGCCTCCCACGAGTCACGAGCTCGCGGAACGCCGGCTGGGGCTGGGTGAGGCACTCGTTCTCGCGGGCGACTTTGGACAGGCCACCGCGGTCTTGCGCGAGCTCGAAGCCGAGTCGGACGGCGACCTTCGCGCGCGTGCACTTCTGCAGTTGTGCGACGTCGTGGGTTGGCACAGCGGCGAGTCGGCCGCGATGGCACTCGCCGAGCAGGCGTTCGAGTCCGCAACAGACCCGCTCCTGCAGGCGAGGGCCAAGGCACTCGTCGCGATGCAGGCCGGCACGCGCGACGCCGCGCATGCGTCGTCGGCCGCGCGTGAGGCACTGGCGCTGCTCGAGGGGCGCGAGGAAACCGCGCCGGCGCTGCTGGCGTTCGCACTCGCAGCGCGCGTGCGGGCGGATCTGTTTCGCGGTGACGGCCTCGACCGCGAGGCCGCGGAGCGTGCACTCGAGCTCGAGCGACCCGCGCCGCCGGCCGCCGTGGACACGCGAATGCCGTTCAAGCATTCGCAGTGGCTGCGCTACGTCGACGACCTCGAGCGCGCCCGCGCGCTGCTTCGCGAGGCAGAGTCCGCCGCGAGAGAGGAGGGCGATGAGTCGTCGCTTCCGAACATCCTCCTCAATCGCGTCCTTGCAGAGCTATGGGCGGGCGAGTGGCAGACGGCGGAGACGCTCGCGGATGAGACGCGCGACCTGCTGGTTCAGGCGGGCGCTACGGCCAACGCGGCCGGCATCTGGAAGTCGCTGGTCGATGCGCACCGAGGTCGCATCGCCGAAGTGCGGGAGGCAGTTGCCGCTGCCGGGGAGCCGGTCGAGCCCGTCGTGCGGATGTTGTGGGCGCGTACGCTCGGCCTCGTCGAGCTCTCGGCCGGACATGCAGACGCGGCCAACGACCAGCTCTCGGCGGCGATCAGGCTGCTCGAGGAGATGCGGTTTCGCGAACCGGCGGTATGGCGCGTCGACGCCGATGCAATCGAGGCGGCAGTCGCCGTTGGCGACATCGAACGCGCCGACACGATGACGGCGCGACTCGAGGAGAGCGCGATCCGCTCACGGATCCCATGGACGCGCGCGATCGGCGCTCGATGCCGAGGCCTCGTGCTGGCGGCACGCGGCGACCTCGACGCGGCGTTGATCTCGTTGGAGCGCTCGCTCGTCGAGCACGACGCGTGCCCGGTCCCATTCGAGCGCGCGCGGACTTTGCTGGTGTTCGGCCGCGTGCTACGGCGGTCGAAGGCGAAGCGCCGGGCGCGAGAGGCGCTCGAGGAGGCGCATTCATTGTTCGCGCGGCTTGGTGCCGAGTTGTGGTTGAAGGGCACCGCCGACGAGTTGCGGCGCGTCGCCGGTCACACCCCGCCCAGACATCTGACGGTCACGGAGCTCCGCATCGCTCGGCTCGCCGCGAACGGACGCACGAACGCAGAGATTGCGGCCGAGGCGTTCGTGACGATCAAGACGGTAGAGGCAAACCTCTCCCGCGCCTACCGAAAGCTCGGCATCCGCTCGCGCGCTCAGCTCGGTCGGGCACTCGACCAAGGGGTCGACGCGGCCAATTCGTAGGGTTTTCCCCGCTATCGCTTCGCGAGGGGATCGCCTAGCTTGAGCGCCGATGACCGCGGATGGCAGCCGGAGCTTCGTCGCCGAATGCTTCTGGCCGGGCGTGCAGGAGTCCGACCTCCATGACCTCGACGAGCGGGCAGACGCGAAGGCAAAGGAAGCCACGAGCAACGGGAATGCGGTTTCGTACCTCGGCTCGGTCCTGATGCGCGACGACGAGGTCGTCCTCTGCCGCTTCCAAGGTGCGACCGAAGCCGTCACGCAGGCGGCGCTGGCAGCCGAGATCCCGTTCACCCGCATTCTCGAGACCGCCCAATCCCCCTGGGCGCACGCGAATGCCAATTAAGGGAGGTCCAATGATCTGGAAAGGCGTACCCATGCTCATCGCCCTCGTCGCGGCACTGGCAGCTGCGTCGGGTGGCGCGGCGGCACCGACCGCCGCGGTGTGCGGGTCGTTGAAGGTGTCCCGCGTCAAGATCAACTACGAGACGCTCGCTGGCTGGACGTGCAGTTCGGCGAAGACGTGGATCGTCAAGCTCGCCGCCGACCACGTCGCTCCGTCCAACCACAACGTCCGGCTCACGAACGGCCCGCGCGGCTACCACTGCTTCGCGACGCCGCTCAGGCGAGGGAGCTGGGCGCGGAGCGGCACGTGCTTCACGGGAACCATCA
>DHWI01000079.1:0-2938 GCA_002413095.1 Thermoleophilia bacterium UBA5186 | reverse complement strand
ACCGTCGTCGCGCTTGCGTCGGTCTCAGCGGCCGAGGCCGCCACTCGAAGCTCAGCGGCCCTGGGCCTGGTGACGACCCAAGATGTGGCGGGCCTCGCGCAGGCGGCAGTTCCGAGCGTAGGGAGGCGGGCGTGGAGCGCGCTCCTGCCCGCTTCCGCGCGTGTGAGCGCCGTGGGCTTGCTTCGTGGGCCAAACGTGGCGATCGTCAGCCGAGCGGTGGTCACGCGCAGCCCCGCCGCGGTTGCGCGCATGCTCCGCCGACTCTCGTCGGCACGGCTCGCCCGCCTAGATGTCGCCGCGCTCGGACACAGTTCGGTTGGCCCAGGCAAGGCGCATGCGGTCTGGAGCGCCGGTTCGTGGGTCGGGCAGGTGTCCGTCCTGGGCGCGGGCAGGGTGGGCGCGGCGCTCGCCCGCTCGGCCGCCGCCGCCGTTCGCGCCAGGATCCAAGCCACGCTGGCGAAGACCGCTTGGGACAAGGTGCTCGACCAGGTTCGCCCGGACGGAGGCGTAAGCGTGAGCACCGCCCTGCAGGCGTTCTCGCTCGCGATCGCGCGGCTGCCCGGGGTTCGCGTCCCCGCAGGCCCAGTCGGTCCGATCCCGGACGGGACGCTGGCGATCAACTGGGTGCTGTCGAAGTTCGCTCAGCTCAGCCCGGCGCAGCGAGCGGCGGTCACGAAAGCCCTAGACGGCCTGCACGGAACGCCACAGCACGTCTTCCGCCGCCTGGCCGACCTCAGCCCCGTCTGCGAAAAGTCCGGCGACTGGAAGCAGGACGCGACCGATCAGCAGATGGCGGAGCAGGAGGCGAGCGACCTCACCAGCAAGCTCAACCTCCCGCTCACGCTGACCCTCTGCGTCGGAGTCGGCACCACAGTGTCGCCGACGGCCTTTGCGGAAACGGAGGTCCTGAACGCGAGCGGCGACTGGCAGACGGGACCGGCGGCCGACTGCTGGATCACGGTCAACCCCGGCCTCAAGAAAACCGGCGTCTACCTCCGCGAGATCCTCGCCCACGAGGTGTTCCACTGCTACCAGGGCCAGATCGCCGACCTCCCGTACTCTTGGATCCTGCCCGAGTGGGTCAGTGAAGGCGGCGCCAACTGGGCGGCTTGCAACGTCGTGCCAGGCGCCTTGCCGGACAAGGCCTGGACGGGCTACCTGAAAAGCCCCACCCAGCGGCTCTTCGAACGGTCCTACGACGCCCTCGGCTTCTTCTCCCTTCTCTCCCAGCACGGCATCGACGTGTGGTCGAGGTGGCCGGCAATCATCCTTGCCGCACGCACTGCCAGCTTCCCTGCCTATGCCAATGCGGTCGGCGCCGAGGAGGAGACGATCCTCTCGGACTGGGCGACCAGCTACGCTCAGGACGCGAGCCGCGGCGCCGACTGGGATGTCGCCGGCCCGTGCAAGCCCGCGGACACGAACACGCCGCCCGCGCCGGCGAGCGTCGCCAACGGCAGCGTCTTCAAGCTCGTCGCGCCCACCTGGACGGTCGCGCTCGTCACCCCGTTTTCCTCCGCCGACGTCATCCGCGTCGAGGTCGGTTCCGGCAGCCACGTTCGGCTCTCGAGCGCCGACCCGAAGCTCGACGAGCGCCTCGTCCCCGGCGAGTTCGACTACTGCACGAGCCCGCAGGGAAACTGCTCGTGCCCGGGCGGCGAGAAGCTCGACCGCATTAATCCCGACGGCGGAACCTTGATCGCGTTGACGGGCGGCCCGACGGGCGCCGAAGCGACCGTCACCGGCATGAGCCTCGGCGACTTCTGTAACCACAGCGCCGGATCCTGCTCTCTGCTCTCGGCGAAGCAGGTGCGCGTGGTCCTCGGCCTGGCCAACGCGGTCGTCTTGGACACGCCTGTGTACTCGTCGCCTACCGACCCGTACGTGAACTTCGGCTGCGAGATGGGAGCGTGGAACGGCCTCAAGCCGACCAGCGCCGCACAGGTCCTGCAGAGGGCCAGGAGCGGGAAGGCGGCCCAGGTCGCCTACGAAACCTGGGTTCAGGGCACCGGCCGGAACGCGGGCGAGTGGCCCGCCGAGTTTCAGCAGCTCGCCCAGGCTTTCTCGCAGGGCGTCATCCCGAACCTGAGCGCGCCCGGGCCGGCGAGCCGATTCTCCCCGGCGCCCTTCGGCTACGCGGTCGCCGGGGTGACGACGAAGCTGGGGCCACCGTACGTCGGACTGACCTTCGCGGGCGCCTGCTGGTGGAGCTACTCCACCCTCTCGGCCACCTGCCTCGGCGACTGGGAGGCAACCCGCAAGCCGGTCGTGGCCCACCTGACCAAGCTAGCGGCGATCGCGATCCCCAATTCCCTCGGCTAGGAAGGAGACACACATGCGAACATCGAGGCTTACGATCGCCGTCGCGCTCGCGGGACTCGCGGCAGCGGCTCCGGCTGGAGCCAGCCGGAGCTTCAACGGCAACGTCTGCGGGCTCGTCTCCGCCGGGCAGCTCGCCACGATCAAGGGCGTATCCACGCATTGCACGAAGGCTCGTCCGCTGAAGGGTCCGGGCTCGACGATGTACACCGCCAACTGGGCCGGCAAGACCTCGAGCTCTCCTCGCCTCCAGGTGACCGTCGCGCTCTACACGGATCCCGGAGCGCTGACGCTGGCGAAGCGCAACCTGAAGCAAGGCTTTCCCGGCGGTACGCCCCGAAGGGTGGACGGGATCGGCACCGCCGCCTACGAGGCGAGCGGAGCCGGCGCGACCGGGATCCACTTCGCCGTCGGGAAGCACGTCGTTTACATCACCCTCTCGGGCAAGCTGCGGTCGAAGGCGCCGCTCGAGGCGCTCGCGAAGGCGATCGCCGCACGCCTCTGATACGTGTGCCGACCAATGCTCGGGTGTCAGTCCCGCCGACTGATCTTCACGCAGCACACCGGGCTCGGAGCAACCTGCATCCGACCATCAGAGTCGCAGGTTCGATCCCTGCCC
>DHWI01000144.1:3442-3736 GCA_002413095.1 Thermoleophilia bacterium UBA5186 | reverse complement strand
CACTGACCTCCTAGCGCGCAACTAGGGCCTTAACGGCCAGGTGCCGTACACGTCCGTTCTCGTTATGCCGTTTCGGCGATCCGGGCGACCCGGCGTCTCTCCCGATGAAATGGATCAGTCTGCGGCGGCTAGTGGCGGCTGGGGGCGTCGTCGCCAGCTAAGGCGCCGGCGTTCCGGTGGCGCTGCGTCCTCTGCGACGCTTTCGGGCTTGGCTCGAGCCGCTCGTCGAAACTCGGCCGCCACACGAGCGGCGTGGTCGAACGATCACCAGTAGGAGCTGTTGAAGGAGATGAG
>DHWI01000144.1:0-3366 GCA_002413095.1 Thermoleophilia bacterium UBA5186 | reverse complement strand
AGCGGGTCGGGCGGACGGCTGTGCAAGCTGGATTGGTGTGGAAGGGGTTGAATGACGTTCTCACCCTAGCGGCGGTGGCTGTCAGCCGAATAACCCACTTGGGCAAGTCCGTTGACGGCGCTGCCCCGTAAGTGTAGCGTCGAGCTGAAAGCCCAGGTCAGATGCCGTCGCAGCGGCTGCGCGGCCGTTTCGGAGGGGAGACCGCATGCATCGGATTCGAATCGCACCGCGCCGACGGCTGGCCGTCGTCGCCTGCATCCTCGGTCTCGTCGCCGCGCTCGTGGCTGCCGCGTCGTCGGGTGCGGCGAGCCGCACCGCCGTCACGACTTACACGGGATCGTTCAGCGACGGAGCCACCTATCTGATCGAGGTCCCGGGCGATTGGAACGGGACCCTGCTGCTCTACAGCCACGGCTACGTCACGCCGGGGAGCGCAAACCCGGCCCGCGACGTCGGCGATGGCACGACGCGCCAGTGGCTGCTCGACCACGGCTTCGCGCTCGCCGGCTCGTCGTACGCAACGACCGGCTGGGCGATCCACGAGGCGATTCCGGACCAGATCAGCACGCTTGACACGTTCGACAACCTGGTCGGGACGCCGACGCGCACGATCGCGTGGGGCCATTCGCTCGGCGGCATCATCACGGCGGGACTCCTGCAGGAGCATCCGGATCGGTTCGACGGCGCGCTGCCGATGTGCGGTGTCCTCGCAGGCGGCGTCGGGACGTGGAACCAGGCACTCGATTCGACCTTCGCGATCCAGCAGCTCCTCGCGCCGAGCCTGCAGATCGTGCACATCACGAACCCGCTCGGGAACTTCCTGCTTGCCGAGCAGCTCATGGCCGCGGCGCAGGCAACGCCGCAGGGACGGGCGCGGATCGCGCTCGCCGCGGCGCTCGGCGACACCCCCGGCTGGTTCATCCCCGGCAGTCCGGAGCCTGCGTCGACCGACTACGCAGCACAGGAGCTCAACCAGTTCCAGTGGGACTTCCAGGTCGACAACTTCTTCGTGTTCGACCTCCGCGCCGAGCTGGAGGCGAGGGCCGGTGGCAACCCGTCGTGGAACACCGGCGTCAACTACGAGAAGCAGCTCGAGAACTCGGCGGACTACGCCGAGGTGCAGGCGCTCTACGCCGCCGCGGGCCTCGATCTCAGCGCGGACATCGCAAAGCTGAACGCGGCACCGCGGATCAGCGCGGATCCGGGAGCGGTCGCGTACCTGACGCAGAACGTCGTCTTCGACGGCAATCTGCACGGCAAGCCCGTGCTGACGATGCACACGACCGGCGATGGGCTCGTCGTCAACCAGGACGAGCAGGCGTATCGTTCGGCCGTCTTGGACGCGCACGACTCGCAGCTCCTGCGGGAGGTGTTCGTGCATCGTGCCGGGCACTGCAGCTTCACCCCCGCCGAGACGATCAGCGCGTTGCAGGCGCTGCTGCAGCGAGTCGACACCGGCAAGTGGACCGGCAGTACCGACGCCGACACGCTGAACGCCGCGGCCGCGGCGCTCGGGCCGACGCTGAACGTCGCGCCGCCCGGCTTCATCTCGTTCGAGCCGACACCGTTCCTGCGTCCATTCGACCTCGCGCCGCACTAGCGCCGCGGGCGAGTCGCACTTCGCGAGGCCCGGACGCGTTCGGGGCCTCGCGCGTAGGGTTCGCAAATTCAGGCGTGAAGGGCGCCAATATTCGTGTCGCGTCGTTTCTGGCGTGGGCTGGGAGGATCGGCGGCATGGCTTTCGCGTTCCTCCACCTCGCCGTTAGGGCTCTGCTCGGTGCGCTTGTTCGAAGTCGCCGCGGCCTGCACGTGAAGGACATTGAGCTGCTGGTGCTTCGGCACGAGCTCGAGATCCTGCGCCGGCAGGTCGGGCGGCCCACAGCTAACGCCTAGTGATCGGGCGCTGCTCGCTGCCGCGGCCGTGCATCTCCCGCGCTCCTCGCGGGGCATGCTTCTGTTCACTCCGCGGTCGCCCGGAAGGCCGCCCAGCGTGCGTTCGAGCGCGAGCACTTCGAGGGAACACGACAGCGCGCCCGAACGGACGACTTCCTCGCCGCGATCGCCGAGACGAGGCCGACCCTGGCTCGTCATGCAGGTACGCGATCAGAGCTGAGGCGTCGAGGATCGACGCCGGCTCAGCGTCCGGCGAACTCGATGTCCGCCGGGGTCAACAGCTCGCTCGCATGACCGCGGAGATCGTCTCCAGCTTCGAGGAGGAAACGCGCGAGTCTGCGCGCTTCTAGCGCACTGCGACTGGGCGCGTCCCCCTACTTCAGCGTCTTCAAGTAGGCGACGAGCGCTTTGAGCTGATCGTCGGGGATGATCCCGCCCCAGTGCGGCATGCTCACGATCGGTGCCCGCCCGATCACGCTGCCGGAGCGGATCACGGCGATGATCTTCGCATCAGTGTTGAACTGCTTGCGGAAGGCGACGCCGGAGAGCGGCGGGATCGTCTTGTCGGGTGATTGTGGGTTCGGCACCCCACCGAGCCCGTTCGGACCATGGCAGTTGATGCAGCCGTCGCGAACGTAGAGCGCTGCACCTTCGACCGCCGGGCCTTGCCCGCTCGGGATCGCTTGCGGCTCCGCCGTCGGCACGGCCGGTAAGCCGGCACGAAGGTAGGCGATCAGATCTGAGACCTGCTGCTTCGAGATCACCTCGCCCCAGACAGGCATGTACGGCTGGGTCGGGTTCTTCGACTCGCCGAGGCCGTGGTCGATGATGAACCGCAGCCTGAGGGTGCCGGAAACCCAATTCGTCCTTTATCACGCCGCGGCCTTGTACTCGTGAATGAGACCTCCGAGCACGTCTCGGCGCCGAACACGGTCGAGAACGACGACGGTCTCTGACCCTGGGGACGGCTCTTCGATTGGCGGTCGCTGGTCGAGGGAGCGGTGAGGGCGATGCTCGTTGTAATGACGGATGTAGACCGGGAGGACTCGTTCGAGGTGTCGTCGATTCACGATCAGGATCCGGTCGAGACACTCACGACGGACGGTGCCGATCCACCGTTCGATGAACGCGTTCGCGCGGGGTGCCCGTACCGGCGTGCGGATCGTCCGGACGCCCTCGGAGCGGAACACCTCGTCGAACGCCGCCGTGAACTTGCTGTCGCGATCGTGGATCAAAAACCGGATCGGCTTCGTACTTTCGACGAACGTCTCGATGACGTTCCGTGCCTGCTGGGTCGCCCACTCACCCGTCGGGTTCGCGGTGATGCCAGCCAGATACACCTGTCGGGTGGCGATCTCGATGAACACGAGCACGTACAGTCGACGGAACAGCACGGTGTCGACAGTGAAGAAGTCGCAGGCAACGATCCCGCCGGCCTGGGCTCGCAGGAACTCCCGCCACGTTTCCGATGAC
>DHWI01000047.1:8901-11641 GCA_002413095.1 Thermoleophilia bacterium UBA5186 | reverse complement strand
GCTCGCCGAATCCGCGCCTGAACGCGCGGAAGAACGCGTCCACGACATGTGGGGCGAACTGCGTCCCGCGGCCCTCGCGCACCTGCTCCGCCGCCTCCTCGCGCGTCAACGCGCGGTGGTACGGGCGGTCTGTCGTCATCGCGTCCCACGCGTCGGCGAGACCCACGACGCACGCCTCGACGGGAATGTCGTCGCCGGCGAGCCGATCGGGATAGCCCTTGCCGTCCCAGCGCTCGTGGTGGTGGCGGATGAGCGGCACCGCCTCGCGCAGGCGGCCGAGCTTGCAGACGATGTCGGCGCCGTCGGCGGGATGCCGCTTGATCACCTCGTACTCGTCCTCCGTCAGCCGGCCGGGCTTCAGCAGGATCGCGTCGGGGACGCGCAGCTTGCCGATGTCGTGGAGGGGAGCCGCGAGCCGAATGGCGTCGAGCCGACTCGGGTCGATCTTGAGCTCGCGCGCGACTGCCAGCGCGATCTCCTGCACCCGCTGCGAGTGGCCTGCGGTGTAGGGATCCTTGGCGTCGACGGTTGCGTTCAGGGTCTCGATTGCCTCCAGCGAGCTGAGCTCCAGGCGGCGGTACGACTCCATCAGCTCCCGCGAGCGCTTCTTGAGAGACACGGTCTGCCGCCGGAGCGTCATCGAGGCCGTGCGAACCAGCAACGCGAGCGCGGCGTACAGCGCGAGGAAGACGAGCGCTACGACGAGCCAGACGACGTGCTTGCGCCCGTTGAGGAACGACTCCATCGAGCGCGGATCGGCGTAGATCTCGTAGGCGCCGATCGCTCGGCGTCCGTCCGCGCTCGACACTGGGGCATAGACCTCGAGCAGGCGCGTGAACCCGAGCCGGCGTTCGACGTTGTCCTCGCCCGTCCCCGGCTTGCCGATGTGTCCCTCGGAGCGGTTTAGGCGGATCGCCTGGCCGAGCTCGCCGTCGAGCTCGAAGCGCTTGCCGATCCGGTCCTTGGCGCGGTTCGTCCAGATCAGGACGCCGTCCGAGCGCCACACCTTCACGGTGACGAGGTCGGGTTGCTGGCGAATCTTGCGGTCGAGGTCTGCCGAGACGCGTGGGGCGACGGTGAGCTTGTCGCCCCGGACGAGCTCGTCGCGGAGGACGCCGTCCACGTACTGAGTGAGGCTGAGCTGCGCGTCCGAGGCCGCCTGGTGCCGGAGCGTCGACGTCAGCATCAACGTGACGATCACCGCACCGGACAGCAGGATCACGGCGCTCGCAACGAGGAACACCCTCATGAGCGTGATCGAACGCTCGATGAGTGAGCCCCGCCCCTGACTATGCGCCTGCCGCAACGCCATAGTGCCTCCTCCGCGCGCGTTATCGGCGGAGCGCAGGGAAAGCTTGAGGCCGCCGACCCTAGAATCGGTGCATGGATCTCGACCTCGTCTTCCTCGGCACGGCGGGCTCGGCGCCGACCGCGCAGCGAGCGCCGACCGCGCTCCTGCTCCGGCGCGGCGGCGAGCGGCTGCTGTTCGACTGCGCGGAAGGGACGCAGCGGCAGCTGATGCGCTCGCAGATCGGGCTCGTCGAGCTGCCCGAGGTCTTCCTCACGCATTTTCACGCCGACCACTACCTGGGCCTGCCGGGGATGCTGAAGACGTTCTCCCTCCACGGGAGGGAAGAGCCGCTGACCGTGTACGGGCCCCGAGGCCTCCGCGAGCTCTGGAGCGCCATGGCGCCCATGGTCGGGCGGCTCGGCTACGAGGTCACGACCGTCGAGCTCGAGGCGGGAGAGACGCTGCCGCGCGGCGACTACGAGCTGCGCACATTCCCTGTCAGTCACCGCGTCCCCGCGCTCGGGTACGCTCTCGTCGAGCACGAGCGGCCCGGCCGGTTCGACGCCGAGGCGGCCGACCGTCTCCGGATCCCGCACGGGCCCGAGCGCGGCGCGCTGCAGCGGGGCGAGCCTGTCACGCTCGGCGACGGTCGGGTCGTCACCCCTGCGGATCTGCTCGGACCTCCACGGGTCGGCAGGACGATCGTGCTCGCGGGCGACACCGCGCCCGCCGGCTCGGTGATCGAGGCCGCCCAGGGCGCCGACCTACTCGTTCACGAGGCGACGTTCACCGAGGAAGAGCGCGAGCGCGCCGACGAGACCTCGCACTCGACCGCGGCCGGCGCGGCGACCGTCGCGCGTGCGGCCGGCGTCGGCCTGCTCGCGCTGACGCACATCTCCAGCCGGTACTTCGGCCGCGACGTGCGCCGTGAGGCCGAGAGCGTCTTCCCCAACACCGTGGTCCCGAAGGACTTCGACACGATCGAGGTGCCGTTCGAGGAGCGCGGCGCACCGCGTCTCGTCAAGGGCGGCGCGCTCCGGCAAAGCGGGTCCGGAGCCCCGGCAGACCCGGTATCTTCGCTGCCATGAGCGCCATGGTCCAGGTCGCGATCGCCGGCGACGTCACCGAGGCGGAGGAGATCCAGGAGCTCCTGCGCGTCGCGGGCATCGAGTCCGAGCTGACCACGCTGGACGACGAGGGTCTCGGCGTCCTCGTTCCCGAGGACAAGGTCGAGGTGTCGCAGGACGCGATCGAGGCGCTCACCGAAGATGACGCCGTCATCCCCGACTCCTAGCTTCCGCGAGGTCGCGCCCCGCTACGACGAGCTGCGGCCCGTCGACGACAGCTGGTGGGAGGTGTTCGACGCGCTCGTGCGCGAGGGCGACCTGCGGGCGCGGCGGGTGCTCGAGGTCGGATGCGGGACGGGCAAGTTCGCGGCTGCGCTCGTGC
>DHWI01000047.1:8547-8790 GCA_002413095.1 Thermoleophilia bacterium UBA5186 | reverse complement strand
GGTGGACGGATCGCGGTCGCGACCCCCGATCCGGCGCAGCTGGGCTCGTCCTGGTTCGACCCGTTCTTTCCGTCGCTCGCAGACGTCGACCGGGAGCGACTGCCGTCGCGCGCGGCGCTCGAGGAGGAGCTCCTCGCGGCGGGGTTCGTCGCGCCGCGGATCGCGAGCCTCGTCCAGGCGAAGACGATCACACGGGACGAGGCACTCGCGAAGGTCCGGGCCAAGGCGTTCTCGACCTTCCAG
>DHWI01000047.1:2484-8426 GCA_002413095.1 Thermoleophilia bacterium UBA5186 | reverse complement strand
CGGTCGGCGCGTCGGTCTGGACGCCCGAGGATGCTCACGCCGTGCGACTCCTCCGGGTAACGCACCATCTCGACGGGCCGTCCGAGCATGCGCAGCATCGCGAACGCGAGCTCGGTCTGCTCGGGCGGGCACCGAAGGTCGCCGTCGGCGTGGATGAACATCACCGGTCCCCGGAAGCGCGGGAGCTCGGTCGCCGGCGAGAAGCGTAGGAGCCGCGCCCAGTCGTCCTGCGGGTTGCGGACCCCGGCTGCCGAGCGCGTCGCGAACCAGCCGAAGTCGGAGGTGCCGAAGAAGGAGACGAGATTCGTGACCGGGTTCTCGCTGATCCCGGCGGCGAAGCGGTTGGGGTGGTGGCCGAGCAGCCAATTGGTCATGTACCCGCCGTAGGAGATGCCCATCACGCCGATCCGGCGCCGGTCGGCGATGCCGCCGCGGACCGCCCAGTCGATGCAGCGCAGGAGATCCGGGGCGTCCGTCTCGCCCCACGCCCCCTCGAGCTCGCGCGCGAAGACCTCGCCGTAGCCGGTGGAGCCGCGCGGGTTCGCGTACAGGACGTGGATGCCGGCGTCGGCGAGGGCGAGGTACGGAAGCGAGGGCGTGGGGCCGTAGGCTCCGAACGGACCGCCGTGGATGGTCAGGACGAGCGGTCGCCGTCCGCGGCCCGAGCGGGCCCGCACGAGCCAGGCGTCGACCGCGGGCGAGCTCCCGCGGCGCGGCAGCTCGACCGGCTCCGGGTCGATGCGCCGGGCGCCGAGCCAGCGGGAGCCGTCCCGAGTTAATGCCCGCAGCTCGCCGTTCTCGACCGCGTAGACCTCGGGCGGCCGTCCACCATCGGTGGCGACGATCGCGAGCCGTCCGCCGCCGCTCGCTGCGCCCGTTGTGATGATCGGACCGCCGGCCAGGCGCTCGTAGGAGCCGTCGAGGCGGAAGCGGTAGGGATGCGCGCAGCCACGGTCGCCCACGATCGTTAGGAGCGAGCTGTCGTCGAGCCAGCGCAGGGTGGGGTTGAAGACCGAGGAGAAGTCGAGGAGATCGGCGATGGTCTGGTTGCGCATCGGCCGATCGAGCTCCGCGGCGAGCTGGCGCACCGTGCCGCGCTCTGCGACGTAGAGCTTCTCGACCGCCCAACCCGCAGGCTCGGGCTCGTCGCTGCCGAGCAGTGCCAGCGTCCTTCCGTCAGGAGACCAGGCCGCCGCCGTGACCGTACGCGGCCCCGGGAGCTCCCGCGGGCGCCCGGTGCCCGATGTGCTGACGGCCCACGCGCGGGGCTCCTCGATGAGCGCGGCGCCGTCCGTGCGGTCGGCGAGGAAGCCGATCCGCTCGCCGTCCGGGGTCCAGAAGGCGCCGAACGTCTCGTGCCCCGAGGTCAGGCGGGTCGGCTTGCCGCCCGAGGCCGGGACGACCCAGGCGCTCATGTACTGGTCGCGAATGCCGAGCCCATCGAGGCGCCAGGTCAGGTCGGTGATCCGCCGGGCGACCGGACTTGCGGCGTCGCCGACGACGAAGCGCTGGTCGCCGCTCGAGGCGAGCACGAGAACCTGGGTGCCGTCCGCCGACCACTCCGCGAAGGCCGTCGGGCCGGGAAACTCCGCCACCCGCGCCGGCTCGCCGCCGGCGAGCGGCAGGATCCACGGCGCGGGCGGGTCGTCGCCGCGAGCGCCCACGAAGAGGAGCGAACGGCCGTCGGGCGAGATGCGCGGGCCCGCGTCCGAGGGGCCGTTCGTCAGACGCTCGGGTCGCGCGCCGCGCTCGAAGCCCACCCGCCAGAGCCGCGAGGCGTACTTGCCGTCCTCGACGGTTCGGCGCCCGTAGACGGCGAAGCTGCCGTCGGGCGCGACGTCGATGCCCTGGATCAGGACCTGCCGCTTGATGTCTGCCGGGCTGACCGGGCTCATAGCTGCCACTTTCCCGCACGCAGGACGGGAATGCGAGCGGCATCCTGCGCGATCCCCGTGACCGAGACGTCGTCGCCGCCGAACATGAAGTCGATGTGGACGGCGCTCCGGTTCAACCGCTCGACGTCTTCCGGCGCGGACCGCTCGTAGGCGTTCCCGAGGGCGAGGTGACTCGCCGCGTTCTCGTCGAGCAGCGTCGTGAAGAACGTCGTCCCGAGCTTCCCGATCCGTCCGGCTGCGTCGACGAGCGCGACCTCGCCGAGGCGCGCTGCGCCGTCATCCAGTTCCGAATGCCCCCGGAGTACTTCGGCGTTCGCGTCGGCGTCGATCTGCATCGCCCGTCCGCCCTCGAAGCGCACCGTCAGCCCCTCGAGCGTCGAGCCGGCGAGGACGAGCGGCTTGGTCGCCCGCACGACGCCGTCCGCGCGCTGCGGGTCGGGCGCGGTGAAGACCTCCTCGGTCGGGAGATTGGAGAGGTGCTCGATCCCGTCCGCGTTCGTGTCGCCGCCGCCGGCCCAGACCGAGCCGGGCAGGAGCCCGAGCGTCAGGTCGGTGCCGGGCCCTTCGAGGTGCAAGGCGTCGAAGTGACGTTCCGTCAGCCGCTCCGCGACCGCCCGCAGCTCGTCGCGCTGTTGCCCCCACGCCGCGCCTGCGTCGGGTTCGTCGAGCCGGCAGACGTGCTCGACCTCCTGCCACAGTCGCTCGAGCGCCGCCTCGGCGTCGAGCTCCGGGTGGACGACGCCCGCCCACGCCGCGGTCGGGTACGCGACCACCGTCCAATTGGTCGTCCTGGCGTTGATGACCTGGAAGGTCTCCGGCAGGAACGGCAGCGCGTCCTTCGCTGCGCGCTTGGGGTCGATTCCGTCCAGGATCCCCAGCGAAGGGTTCGGGACGATCGAGATCCGTGCGGCGTGGTGCTCTCCGTGTGCCAGCAGCCGCTCGCCGTACCAGGGCGGGACGTAGTCGAGGGTGTCCTCGGCGGCGTGCTCGAGCCGTGCGCGCTTGACGTAGGTATCGACGTAGTTCGGGTCGACGAACCGGGCGCCGTGGCGGTAGGCGCTCGCGGCGATGAGGCGCGCGAAGGGTGCCGCCTCGGTGTCCGCCTGCACCGAGACAATCTGGCCCGGCTGGACGTTCGCGCCGACCTCGACGACGAGGTCCGCATAGCGCTGCAGAAGCTCGTCGCGCACGCGCGGAGGCTACAGTTCCCGCAGTCGAGGCACGGAGCGTCCCCATGAGCGTGGTGTTCTTCCGTGGCCGTACGACCTCGCCGAGCGCGGGTCGACGGGCCGCGATACGCACGACACTTCCTCGCTAGCGCAGCGGTCGCCGACGCGATCGTCGAGGACGCCTGTGTCCGCGCCGGCGAGCTCGTCCTGGACCTGGGCGCGGGCCGCGGGATGCTCACGGCGCCGCTCGTCCGGCGCGACGCGCGCGTCGTCGCGGTCGAACTCGATCCGGACTCCGCGGCTGCCCTGCGCCGGAGATTCCGCGACGTTGAGGTCGTCGAGGGCGACCTGCTGCTGCAGCCGCTTCCGCGCGAGCCGTTCCGAGTCGTCGCGAACCTCCCGTTCCACCTTGCGAATGAGGCGCTGAGGCGCCTCCTCGACGATCCGGCTGTGCCACTCGAGCGCGCCGACGTGATCGTGGAGTGGGGGATGGCCGTGAAGCGCGCGGCGATCTGGCCGAGCACGATGCGAGGCGTCGTGTGGGGGGCGCGGTACCGGTTCGCGGTCAGCCGGCACCTGCCGCCGCAGGCTTTCCGGCCGCCCCCGCAAGCAGTCGCCGGCGTCCTTTCGATCGTGAAGCGGGAGCTGCCGCTTGTCGCCGACCGTCGGTTCGGGTCGTTCGTCGCCAAGGGGTTTCGGCACGGAACCCATGCAGTCGCGTCGAGACGGGAGTTGAGACGCGCCGGGCTGGCCGCAACGGCGGCCCCGCGTGACCTCGACCTCCACGCCTGGGTCGCTCTCTACAAATCCGTCCGACGGGTCGGCTAGAGTCCCGCGCGACACGAACCCCTTTAACCCGGTCCAGTGAGGCCGGAAAGGAGTCGAATGACCATGCCTGCCCGCACGANNCGCACGCTCTCGCGGATCGCGCACGAGATCATCGAGGCGAATCCCGAGCTCGACGAGGTCGCGCTCGTCGGCATCCACACGCGGGGCGTGCCGCTCGCACAGCGCTTGCGCCGTCTGATTGAGGAACGCGCCGGCGAGGCACCCGATTTCGGCGCGGTGGACATCACGTTCTACCGCGACGACGTCGCCGTGCGCGGGGGAGAGGCGCCGATCCACGCCCAGCCGGTTGTCCGATCGACCGCGCTCGACTTCCCGCTCGAGGGGAAGACCGTCGTCCTCGTCGACGACGTGCTCTACACCGGGCGGACGATCCGCGCGGCGATCGAGGCGCTCTTCGACTACGGCCGCCCGGCGCGCGTGCAGCTCGCCGTCCTGGCCGACCGCGGCCACCGCGAGCTGCCGATCCGTCCCGACTACGTCGGCAAGAACCTCCCGACCTCGCGCGGCGAGCGCATCCAGGTGCAGCTCGTCGAGATCGACGAGGTCGATCGCGTTCTGCTGGTTCCGACCTCCGAGGAGGCTTCGTAAATGCCTGACATCAAATTGGTGCGGGACGACCTGCGCCCGCCGGAAGAGCCGCCCAAGCGGCACTTCATTTCGATCCAGGACGTGACCCGCGAGGACGTCGAGCGGCTGCTCGCGACGGCCCGCACTCTCGAGCGCGCGATGGACCGCGAGGTCAAGAAGCTGCCCACGCTCAAGGGCCGGCTCGTGATCAACGTGTTCTACGAGTCCTCGACGCGCACCTCGTCGAGCTTCGAGCTTGCCGCGAAGCGTCTCTCCGCCGACACGATGTCGATCAAGGCGGCCGGGTCCTCGGTGGAGAAGGGCGAGTCGCTGAAGGACACGGCGATCACCCTCGGCGCATACGACCCCGATCTGATCGTCATCCGCCACCCGCAGATCGGCGCGCCGGCGCTCGTCGCTCGCGTGACGAGCGCGCACGTCGTCAACGCCGGCGACGGGAAGCACCAGCATCCGACGCAGGCGTTGCTCGACCTCTACACGATCAACGAGGAGTTCGGGCGGGTCGAGGGCCTCCACGTGGCGATCGTCGGAGACGTCCTGCACTCACGGGTTGCGCGCTCGAACATCCAGGCGCTCAAGCTCCTCGGTGCGCACGTGACGCTCGTCGGGCCGCCTGCGCTCATCCCGCGCGGGATCGAGGCGATGGGCGTCGAGGCGACGACCGACATCGGCGCGATCGCCGGCGCCGATCTCGTCTACGTCCTCCGCATGCAGCAGGAGCGGATGGCCGAGGGCGCCAACTACGTCCCGAGCCTGCGCGAGTACGCGGCCCGGTGGGGGGTGACGCCCGAACGGATCCGGCCGGGGCAGAAGATCATGCACCCGGGCCCGATGAACCGCGGCGTCGAGATCGATCCGCGAGTCGCCGACCACGTCGACGCGCTGATCGAGACCCAGGTGCGTGCCGGGCTCGTGACGCGGATGGCCGTGCTCTACGACCTGCTCACGAACGGGCCGGTCGGAGTTCCCGTCGAAGCAGCGGTGGGGGTGGCGTGATGCTCTACTCGAAGCAAGCTCCGAAGCAGGACCTCGTCATCCGCGGAGCGCGCGTCGTCGACCCGGTGGAGGGCGTGGACGCCACGCTCGACGTCCGGATCGACGGCGGCACGATCGCGGAGCTCGGCGCGTCGGTCGACGCGAACGGCCACCACGTCGTCGAAGCCGACGGCCTCGTGCTCGCTCCGGCGTTTGTCGACCCGCACGTCCACCTGCGTACGCCCGGTCGCGAGGACGAGGAGACGATCGCGAGCGGAACCGCGGCGGCGGCTGCCGGCGGCTTCTGCGCCATCCTCGCCATGCCGAACACCGACCCGGTCGTCGATTCGTCCGCCGTGCTCGGCGCGCTCGTCGAGCAGGCGCGCGCGTCGGCCGAGATCCCGGTCGGCTTCCTCGCCGCGATCACGAAGGGCCAGGCCGGCTCGGAGCTGACCGAGATGGGCGA
>DHWI01000047.1:0-2434 GCA_002413095.1 Thermoleophilia bacterium UBA5186 | reverse complement strand
GAGCCTCTCGCGCGGCGGTCACATGCACGAGGGCGAGGTCTCGGCCGAGCTCGGCTTCACCGGCTATCCGTCCGTTGCCGAGAGCCTGATGGTGGAGCGCGACCTGGCGCTCGCGGCCTACGAGGGGCAGCCGATCCACCTCCTGCACCTCTCGGCCCGCGAGTCGGTCGACGCCCTGCGCCGCGCGCGAGCCGCCGGCGTCCAGGCGACCGCCGAGGTGACGCCGCACCACCTGTGCCTGACGGAGGACGCGGTTCGCTCGCTCGACCCGAACGTCAAGATGAACCCGCCGCTGCGGGCGGAGGAGGATCGCGCCGCGCTGCTCGAGGCATTACGCGACGGCAACATCTCCTCGATAGCGTCCGACCATGCTCCGCACGCGCGCCACGAGAAGGACGTGCCCTTCGAGGCCGCGCCGTTCGGCGTGACCGGCCTCGAGACAGCGTTCTCGGCGCTGTACACGTACCTCGTCGCGCCGGGCCTGGTCCCGCTCGAGACGCTGCTGGAGCGCCTCTCGGCCGGGCCCGCGCGCGCCTATGGCCTCGACGAGCCGCGCATCGCCGTCGGGGCGCCCGCGAATCTCGTCCTGCTCGACACGCGGGCGAGCTGGCAGGTCAGCGAAAGCGGGTTCCGCTCGCGCTCTGTCAACTCCTGGCTGCTCGGCAAGACGCTGCGCGGGAAGGTTGCGCTGACGGTCGCGAACGGGAAAGTCGCGTTCAAGGCATGAGCGGCTTCCTCACACTCGAGGACGGCAGCGTGTTCCGGGGCGACTCGGTGGGCGCCGACGGCTTCGCGTTCGGCGAGGCAGTCTTCGCGACGGCGATGACCGGTTACCAGGAGGTCGTAACCGACCCGAGCTATGCGGAGCAGCTCGTCTGCTTCACGGCGCCGATGGTCGGGAACTACGGCGTCGCCGCCGGCCGCGGCGAGTCGAAGCGCCCGCATGCGAAGGCCGTGTTCATGCGCGAGGCGCGCGGCCCCGCGTGGACCGACTGGCTCCACGACCAGAACGTCGTCGCCCTCTCCGGGATCGACACGCGCTCGCTCGTCCTCTCGCTGCGCGAGCGCGGGGCGATGCGCGCGGCGGCGGTGGCGGGCGACGCAAGCGTCGACGAGGCGCTCGACGCGGTGCGCGCCCAGCCCGAGATGACCGGGCGCGCGCTCGTCCACGACGTGTCGACGCCCGAGCCGTACGTCTACGCCGACCTCGGGCGCGCCCGCATCGCCGTCGTCGACTACGGCTGCAAGCGCTCGATCCTGCGCCGGCTCGCGGGCGCCGGGGCGGCCGTCACGGTCTTCCCGCACGACGCCGACGCGGACGAGCTTGCCGAGTTCGACGGCGTCGTGCTGTCGAACGGTCCCGGCGATCCGGAGCCTCTGCACGACGAGGTCGCGCAGCTGCAGCGGCTGCTCGGCCGGACGCCCGTGCTCGGCATCTGCCTGGGGCACCAGCTCCTCGCGCTCGCCTGCGGCCTCCAGACCTACAAGCTTCCCTTCGGCCATCGCGGCGCGAACCACCCGGTGCTCGAGAAGGCGACCGGCAAGGTGCTCGTGACGAGTCAGAACCACGGCTTCGCAGTCGCGCCGGACGACCAGGACGCCGTCACGCACGTGTCCCTTTACGACGACACGGTCGAGGGCCTGGACTTCCCGGACCTGCAGGCAAGCTCCGTCCAGTTCCACCCCGAGGCGGGGCCGGGGCCCCACGACGCCTGGCCGATCCTCGAGCGCTGGGTCGAGGAGGTCGCCGATGCCGCGTAGGACGGATCTCCACTCGATCTGCCTGATCGGCTCGGGCCCGATCGTGATCGGGCAGGCGTGCGAGTTCGACTACGCCGGCTGCCAGGCGCTGAAGGTGCTGCGCGAGGACGGCTTCCGCACGATCGTCGTCAACTCGAACCCGGCGACGATCATGACCGACCCCGGGTTCGCGGACCGGACGTACCTGGAGCCGCTCGATCTCGCCGGCGTCGCCGACGTGCTCGAGCGCGAGCGGCCCGACGCGCTCCTGCCGACGATGGGCGGCCAGACCGCGCTCAACCTGGCGCTCGAGCTGGAGGAGGCCGGGATCCTCGCGCAACTCGGCATCGAGCTGATCGGCGCAGGGCGAGACGCGATCCGCCGCGCCGAGGACCGTGAGCTGTTCCGGGAGGCCGTCCGCAGCGTCGGCCTGCAGGTGCCCGACTCGCGCATCGTGAACTCGCTCGACGACCTCGCCGGCGTCGGCGCGCCCGCGGTCGTGCGCCCGGCGTTCACGCTCGGCGGCCACGGCGGCGGCTTCGTCGAGACGCGCGACCAGCTGCGCAGCCAGGTCGAGCGCGGCCTCGCCGAGAGCCCGATCAACCAGGTGCTCGTGGAGGAGTCGGTGCGCGGCTGGGATGAGTTCGAGCTCGAGGTCGTCCGCGACCGCAACGACAACGTCGTGATCGTCTGC
>DHWI01000078.1:21275-21493 GCA_002413095.1 Thermoleophilia bacterium UBA5186 | reverse complement strand
CCGGGCCTCCAGCTGCTGCAGCGGATCCGCGACGAGGCGCACCGGTTTGCGATCGGCTTCCACAGGCAGCGACGCGACGCGCGCTCGTTCGAGTCGATCTTCGACGACCTCCAGGGCGTCGGCCCGGCCCGCCGCCGCGCGCTCCTGCGCCATTTCGGCTCCGCCGAGCGCTTCCTGGCGGCGACGCAGGAGGAGCTCGAGGGCGTGCCCGCACTGCC
>DHWI01000078.1:16337-21182 GCA_002413095.1 Thermoleophilia bacterium UBA5186 | reverse complement strand
ACGAACCGAACAGGAGGCGTACATGCAGGTGCTCTCGATCATGAAGATGCAGGGCGATCCCGACGAGATCCTCACGAAGATGGCTGACGTCGAGGACGTCGCCGCGCGCAAGGCGCCGGAGTACGGCGCGATCTCGAACACGGTCGTCAAGACCGACGACGGGATCATGATCATCAACCTCTGGGGCGACGAGGAAGGCCGCCACAAGCTGGCCGCCGACCCCGAGATCCAGGCTGCGCTGCAGAAGATCGACATGCGGCCCGACTTCAAGGCCTACGACGTCCTGCGCTACCGAACCGCCGACCAGTAGGGAGCTACAGCTCGAGCAGCGGCGCCCCGGCGAGGCCGGCCATGTCGCCGCCCAGGAGGGCGCACGCGGTGGCGGCGACGTCGATTACGTCCTCGTCGCCGGAGCGAGTGGCTATTCGAGACCGGCCCGGAACGAGCAGGGCCCAGGCCTCAGCCGTGTGTCCGCCAGGGCGCCCGCTGCCCTGACCGGCCCGCTCGATCTGACCGTACTCGGGCGACACGACGGCCTCCAGCCGCGTGCTCGGCGTCTCCGCCCAGCGGACGAGCAGATCCGGGAGCAGAGGACGCGCAGGAGCGTCTGCGCCGACGATGTCTTCGATTCGGTCGACTCCGGCGATAGCCGGACCTCCGCCGAAGTCGCGAAAGGTCCGGAGTCCGGTGGCGATCCGCTCGCACAGCTCCTCAGCCTCGCCGGGATCGACGATCCCGTCGCGCTCGCGGCCGCGAAGGTTGAGGCGAACCTGCCCGTGGTGGTCGCTGGGGAGGACGAACGCCCTCGTCCGGCTCCAATCCACGCCGGCGACGCTCGTCCGCGCCATGACCTCGCGGCTCAGGGCGGGCCCGAGCGTCCGCGTGATCCGCCCGCGCACCTGCGTGGGCATGGCCGCACGCAAACGCCAGAGCGGGACGCTGGCCGAGCGCTTGGGCTCGATCCTGCCTTCGATCACGGCGTCGAGCATCTGCCCGAGGAAGTCCGCTCGACTCGTGTTCTCGCCCATTCCGAGCGGCGAGTCGATGATCAAGTCCGCGTCGTCCGGCAGTGCGTTCAGCACCCGTCCGAGCGCGTGGTCGACGCCTTCGTAGAGCTCGCCGAGAGTGCCCTCCAGAATGCGCTTCGTCGGCGCGTCGAGCGCGTCCTCGTCCAGCTGGGACAAGTTCCAGAACTGGTGTCCGCCGATATGGCACGAGAGAAACGTGAGCCAGATCAGATTGAAGGAGCTTTCGGCGAGCAAGCCGACTGCGGCATCCGCCAGTCGCCCCGGCGCTCCGGCGAGCCGGCGCCGGAGCGCGAGCAGGCTCGGCACGTGAGGACGGCCGAACACCTCCTCCACGTACGGTCGGCGACGCCCGACCAGCCGGTCGATCGTGCGCCCTGCAGCCCGCGGCGAAGTCCAGGGTTCGAGCCCGAGGTAGTTGCGGAACTGGACGCCCGACGCGACGACGCCTACCGGCTGTGGAGGCAGGTGCCCCTCGTACGGATCGATCATCAGCGTGCGCCGCCCGGCCCGCGCCAGCCGCTCCCACGTCGGCTCCGGGAACTCGAACGACCGGCGGAAGCGAATCCGCTGCTCCTGCGGCGACCACTGGAGGAGGTAGTGCTGCGCGTGCGTGCCGAGCTCGATCCCGCTGTAGTGCGTCGGCTGGGTCGCGCCGGCGAAGTGCGAGGCCGGGGTCTTGAGCGACCGCCATTCCCCACGCTCGACCAGGCCGGCGAGCGTAGGTAGCCGGCCCTCCCCGAGCAGTTGGTCGACGAACGAGCGGTTCAGCGCGTCGAACTGGAGGATCGCAAGCATCAGCGCGAGCTCCGGACGGGTTGCCAGTCGGCGGCACCTGACGCCGAGGTGCGCGCTGCGTCGACCGCCGCCATCGCGGCGAGGCCGTCGCGGGCCGTGCCGACGTCCTGGCCGGACTCGCCCCGAACAGACGCGGCGAACGCGTCGAGCTGTCGCGTCAGCGAGGGAACGAGCGGCGACTCCGGCGCTCGACCGAGCCGCGCGAGGACACCTTGAAGAGCGCCTCCGGCGGCGTGGCGGCCGACGACCGTTCCGTCGGAGCGGACTTCCGCGACCTCCCGGTACGGCCGGTTCGTCCGCATGTCGATGTGCGCGGTGCCGCGCCCTTCCTCGAGCTCGAGCTCGATCGAGGCTCCGTGGCGCGACTCGCGCGCGCGCAAACGCGCCACGTCCGCGCCCGTCAGCCACCGGACGAGGTCGAATGCGTGCGGGCCGGTGTCCAGCAGGAGCGGATCGTCGCCGCTGTACGAGCCCCAGGCGCCTCGCCGGTCGAAGATGAGCTGCAGCTCGAGAGGGCCGGCCGGTGGAACCCGGCCGCGGAGCTCGCGGAGCGCGCCGTCGAAGCGGCGGTTGAACGCGATCGACGGGGCCGGCTCGAGCTCGAGCAACCGTGCCGCCTCCTGCGCCGAGGAGGCAGGCGGCTTCTCCACGAGCGCCGTCAAGCCGGCCTCGGCCGCCTCGGTCGCAACCTCGACATGTCGGTCTACGGGAGTCGCGACGACGATCGCCTCGGCTTCGGAACCCTCGATCAGCTCGCCGGTCGACTCGAACCCGGGGGCCTCGGGCGCGACTGCGCGCCAGCGGTCCCGATTCGGGTCGGCGACCGCCACGAGGCGAACCGACTGGGCGCGGCGGAACGCCGGCGCGTACCCCACCTGGGCGAGCCTCCCGCAGCCGACGAGCCCGACTCGCAAGGGCTCCGATTCAGAAATCGCCGCCGCCTCCGCCGAAGTCCCCACCGCCGCCCCCGAAGTCCCCGCCGCCGAAGCCCCCGCCGACGTCGCCGCCTCCGCCGAAGTCGCCGCCGCTGCCGCCGCCGGGATCTCCGCCGCCGTAGTAGCCGCCGCCGAACATCCCGCCGCCGCCGAGGAGCTCGCCGAAGAGGAGGCCCGGGAGGAAGCCGCCGAAGCCCCCGAAGTAGCCGCCGGCGAACGGGCCGAAGTACGCCGGGGCGCCCCAGTACGGAACCATCCGGCCGCCCACCTCGACCTGACGTGAATCGGGATCGCGGCCGCTCTCGACCGCTAGGGCGTCGGCCTCGCACGCGGGCACGTCGCGCGGCTGGCCGCCCGGCGGCGCCCAGGAGACGTCGCGGGTCGACGGGCCATGCCGCGGATCGAAGAAGCAGGGCGGGCGGCGCTCGGGCGGAGGCCGGCCGTCGAGCCGTGCCTGGGCAGACGCCATCGCGAAGCGACCCTCCTCGATCGCACTCGTGACCTGCTCCAGATCCTGCGTGCGGTGGGCGCGGTCGAGCGCGGCGGAGCCCTTCTTGTAGGCCTCGATCGCCTGCCCGTAGTCCTCCTTCGCGTGCGGGTCGGCCTGCGGCATCTGCACGTCGATGTCCACCTTGTCGATGTCCTCCGAGAGCGCGACGAGGTCGTCCTGCGTCGCCTTGCGTACCTCCTCGAACTCACGCTGCGCGTGCTGGCGCCGGCGCACGCGGCCGATGCCCAGGAACGCGAGCAGGGCCGCGCCCAGGATCCCGAGCAAGGCGAGACCGCCTCTGCCTCCGCCGGACGAGCCGCCGCCGGACGAGCCCTTGCCCTGCCGGTCCGCGCCGACGCGGTCGACGAAGTCGAGCAGGATCGCGTCCAGCCCGTCCGTCTTGTGTGCAGCGACCGCCGCGTCGACGTCCTTCGCGGCTTCGCCTTGGGGGAGGACGCCGTTCGTCGCGCCGGCGCGCAGATGGCGGCCGACCACGACAGCGTAGGTTCCGCGACGGTGGACGCCGGTTGCGACCGCTCGCACCACGTCGTCGGGTGAGCCGCCGGCCTCCGCGGAGGCGGAGTCGGGGAGGATCGCAAGGTAGAGAGGCCCGGCTCCGCTGGCGAGGATCCGCTGATCGAGCGCGGCCCGCTGGGCTTCGGTGATGGTCGGGTTGGCCGCTGGATCGACGTAGACCGGGTCGTTCTGGAGGGCAGCTACCGCCCGGTTGATGATCGGCCCGGCGTGCGCCGCGGGCGCGAGGAAAGCAGCCGCGGCCGCGGCGATGACGAGCGCTCGAAGCTTCATGACCGCGGGGCTAGCGCGGGCCTGCAGCGCCGTCGCTCTCGGCGTCCGACGCCATGAACGGATAGCGGTAGTCGGTCGGCGGTACGAAGGTCTCCTTGATCGTGCGCGGGCTGACCCAGCGGATCAGGTTCCACATCGAGCCGGCCTTGTCGTTCGTACCCGACGCGCGCGCGCCGCCGAAGGGCTGCTGGCCGACGACGGCCCCGGTCGGCTTGTCGTTGACGTAGAAGTTCCCGGCCGTGTAGCGGAGTGCCTCGCCTGCCTCGTCGACCGCGGCCCGATCCTTCGAGAACACGGCGCCCGTGAGCCCGTACGGCGCACCCTTGTCGACGAGCTCGAGCGTCTCGCTGTACTTGCCCTCGGGGTAGACGTACGCCGTGACGACCGGCCCGAAGAGCTCCTCCTTCATCGTGCGGAAGTCGGGATCGCTCGTCTCGATCACGGTCGGCTCGACGAAGTAGCCGTCGGAGTCGTCGTAGCCGCCGCCGACGAGCACTTCGGTCTTGGCGGCCTTCTTCGCCTCCTCGATCGCTTCCTTCTGCGTGCGGAAGGAGCCCGAGTCGATCACGGCGCCCATGAAGTTGCCGAAGTCGCTGACGTCGCCCATCCGGAGCTCGCCGACCTGCGCAACCAGCCGCTCGCGGATCTCCGGCCAGAGGTTCGAGGGCGCGAACACGCGCGAGGCCGCCGAGCACTTCTGCCCCTGGTACTCGAAGGAGCCGCGGACGATCGCGGTCGCGACGGCGGCGGCGTCGGCGGACTTGTGCGCGACGATGAAGTCCTTGCCGCC
>DHWI01000078.1:10429-16302 GCA_002413095.1 Thermoleophilia bacterium UBA5186 | reverse complement strand
GATGCGCGGGTAGTTCCGGTAGCTCTCGATGTTCTTGCCGACGGTCTTCCACATGCCCTGGAAGACCGGCGTGGAGCCGGTGAAGTGGATCCCGGCGAGGTCAGGGCTCGCCAGCGCCGGGTCCCCGATCTCGGCGCCCGAGCCGTAGAGGAGGTTGATCACGCCCGGAGGCAGGCCAGCCGCCTCGAACAGGCGCATCAGGAAGTGCGCCGAGTAGGCGGCGGTCGAGGCCGGCTTCCAGAGGACGGTGTTGCCCATCAGCGCGGCGCTCGACGTCAGGTTGCCGGCGATCGCGGTGAAGTTGAACGGGCTGACCGCGAACACGAAGCCCTCGAGCGGCCGGTACTCCATGCGGTTCCAGACGCCCGGCGAGGAGTTCGGCTGCTCCTCGTAGATGCGGGTCATGAACTCGACGTTGAAGCGGAGGAAGTCGATCAGCTCGCAGGCGGCGTCGATTTCGGCCTGGTGCGCGGTCTTCGACTGGCCGAGCATCGTCGCGGCGTTGAGAGTGGCGCGCCAGGGGCCGGCGAGCAGATCGGCCGCGCGGAGGAAAACCGCGGCGCGCTCCTCCCACGGCCAGCGCGACCAGTCCTGCGAGGCCTCGCCCGCGGCCGCGATCGCGCGCTCCACCTCGGCGGCTCCGCCCTTGTGGACCGTTGCGAGGACGTGGCTCTTCTTGTGCGGCATGACGGCTTCGAACGTCTCTCCGGTGCGCACCTCCTCGCCGCCGATGACGAGCGGGAGCTCGAGCTGCTGCGCCTGCAGCTCGGCGAGGCGGACGCGGAGCTCCTCGCGCTCGGGCGAGCCGGGCGCGTACGAGCGAACCGGCTCGTTCTCGGCCCGAGGGGGACGGAAAATGGCGTGCGTGCCCACGGTCCGCGCGATTGTATGTTTGCGGCAGTGGCTGTGACGGCGGTGCGTTACGAGGCCGAGGCCTTCGGTGTCGGAGGGCTCTGGGTCAAGGATGGGCGCGTGGTCTGGCACGACCTGCCCCGCCCAGACGTGTCTCTTCGGGCGGAACGCGCCTCCAACCGCCCCCAGGGGATTCCCGAGATCCCTGCTGTCACCGTAGCGGGGATGGAATCACGGGACCGTGTCGACTATGTGACAAAGGAGATCGTGCTCCGTTTGCAGGGCTTCTTCCGCGGCGAGGACGTGTCCTTCGCCGACGTCGAGCTCGACCTCGAGTTCGAGACGCCATTCCGCACCGCGCTCGCCGCGGCGCTCCGCGCGGTGCCCCGCGGCGAGGTCGTCACCTACGGGGAGCTCGCGGCGCTCGCGGGTCGGCCCGGGGCGGCCCGCGCTGCGGGGAGCTTCTGCGCGGGCAACCGGCTGAGCGTCTTCATCCCGTGCCATCGCGTCGTGGCCGCGGACGGGCTCGGCGGCTACGGCTCCCTCGGTCTCGACTACAAGCGACGGATGCTGGCGCTCGAGCATGTCGCTCTCTGAGGAGCTGCGAGCCGAGCTCGCGGCGGTCGAGCCGACCCGCGACTGCGACCGGCTGGCCGAGCTTTCGGGCCTGTTCCACACCGCCGGGAGCGAGCATCTGCTCGGCCGGGGCGCGGTCTCACTCCATCTCGACCTTCCGACCGCGGCGGTCGCCCGCCGGGGCTTCAGCCTCCTCAGCCACTTCGGCATCGTCTCGGAGATCCGCTCCTACCGGCGCCCCGCGTTCCAGCAGGAGACGCGGTACCAGCTGCACGTCGCCGGCGCCGCACGGGCTCTGCAGGTGCTGCACGAGGCAGGCGTGCTGAGCGCGACGCTCGCGCCGCTCGAACGGCCGCCGAAGCGCGTCGTGGGACGTTCCTGCTGCCGCTCGGCCTATCTCCGTGGAGCCTTGCTCGGCGGCGGCTCGCTCTCGGGGCCGCGCGCGCCGCACCTCGAGATCCGGAGTGCGTCGCGCGAGGGCGCGGAGTTCGCTGCGGAGGTCGCCGCGGCGGCGGGCGTGCACCTCCGCGTGCTCGACCGCGCGCGTCACACGATCGCCTACGCCAAGGGAGCGGAGGCGATCGCCGACGTCGTGGCAGCCGCGGGAGCCGCGGACGCTGTACTCGTCCTGGAAGAGCGTGCGGTGATGGGCGCCACACGCGCTCGAGCAAACCGCCTCGCAAACGCCGACCACGCCAACCTGGTCCGCACGAGCCGAGCCGCCCATGTCCAGCTGCAGGCCGCGAAGAAGCTCGACCTGAAACGCCTTCCGCGCCGGGTCCAGGAAGCCGCGGAGCTGAGATTGGAAAACCCAACGGCCTCATTGAGGGAGTTGGCCGGGCAAGCGGATCCGCCAACCACGAAAGCCGCTATGCATAGGCGACTGAAAAAACTCGTTGAGCTAGCCGAAGCTTGACCGCGGGTGCGGGCTTTGCCCGCGCCCGTTCGCTGCGGCTCGGCGCGAAGCCGACGGCTGGAAATAGTCCCCGCCGAAGGCGGCAAATTTCCAGACGGGAAAGCGGCGGGCCGGAGGGGAAGCTCCGAGGACGACCTCCCCCTCCGGTTGAACCACGCTCCGGACCTTGGCGACGGACGGGGTCTGAATCCATCGCCGGACGAGCACGGACCCGCCGCCGACGCAGTATGACGCAGAGTTCGGTAGAAAACCAAGAGAAACCCTCAAACGAGTCCGCGCAATTTGCGGCCCGTTAGACTCGCCGCAAGGGGCCAATCGACAAGGGGAGGCACGTGGCGAAGACGCGCGTCGGCATCAACGGGTTCGGACGGATCGGTCGGAACTTCTTCCGGGCGCATCTCGAGCGTCCGGCGGAGTTCGAGATCGTCGCGTACAACGACCTCGGGGACGCCAGGACGATGGCCCAGCTGCTCAAGTACGACTCGAATCTCGGCCCGCTCAGTGGCGGAGTCGAGCTGGGCGACGGCAAGATCACAGCTGCCGGCAAGGAGCTCACCGTCCTCGCCGAACGCGACCCAGCGGCGCTTCCGTGGCGCGAGCTCGAAGTGGACGTCGTGATCGAGTCGACCGGCTTCTTCACGAAGCGCGAGGGCGCTCAGAAGCACCTCGACGCAGGCGCGAAGAAGGTCGTGATCTCCGCTCCCGCGACGAATCCCGACGTGACGATCGTGCTCGGCGTCAACGACGGCGCCTACGACCCGGAGATCCATCACGTGATCTCGAACGCGTCCTGCACGACGAACTGCGTCGCGCCGCTCGCAAAGGTGCTGCACGACCGCTTCCACATCGAGCAAGGCTTCATGACGACGATCCACGCGTACACGAACGACCAGCACGTGCTCGATCTCCCGCACGAGGACCTGCGCAGGGCGCGGGCCGCGGCGATCAACCTGATCCCGACGTCGACGGGCGCAGCCCGCGCAATCGGCCTCGTTCTGCCAGATTTGCAGGGAAAAGTGGACGGGATCTCAGTGCGCGCCCCGGTTCCGACCGGCTCGATCACCGATCTCGTCGTCCAGCTCGCGCACGAGGTCACCGTCGAGGAGGTCGACGCCGCCTATCGCGAGGCCGCCTCGTCCGAGCCGCTCCAGGACTACCTGCAGTACGCGGACGACCCGCTCGTCTCCACCGACATTCACCGCTCGCCGTACTCGTGCATCTTCGACAGCGAGCTGACGATGGCGAACGGGAAGATGGCGAAGGTCTTCGGCTGGTACGACAACGAGTGGGGCTACTCGTGCCGGCTCGTCGATCTCGTCAACCGGCTGCTTGCGTAAGCCACGGTCAGTTCGAGACGCAGAGGTCGGCGGCAAGCGCGTCCTGCTCCGCTCCGACCTGAACGTGCCGCTCGAGGACGGCGCGGTGGCCGACGACACGCGCATCCGCGCGGCGCTGCCCACCATCGAGCTGCTGGTCGAGCAGAGCGCCTCGCAGGTCGTCATCTGCTCGCACCTGGGGCGCCCGGAGGGTCCCGACCCGAAGCTCACGCTCCGCCCGGTCGCCAGGCGGCTCGGCGAGCTGCTCGGCCAAGACGTCGCCTTCGACGAGCGCGGCTCGCGGCTGACGCTGCTCGAGAACACCCGCTTCAATCCCGAGGAGACGGCGAACGGCGAGGGCTACGCGCGTGAGCTTGCGAGGCTCGGCGATCTCTACGTCGACGACGCGTTCGGCTCCGCGCACCGGGCGCACGCGTCGACTGTGGGCGTCGCGCAGCTCCTGCCCGCGTACGCCGGGCTCCTGCTCGAGCGCGAGCTGACCGAGCTCGGCAAGCTGCTCGGCGAGGTCGAGCGGCCGTTCGTCCTGATCTCCGGCGGCGCGAAGGTCGAGGAGAAGCTCGGCGTCCTGAAACACCTCGGCCGGCGGGCCGACACCGTGCTCATCGGCGGCAAGATGGCTGAGGAGCTTCGTGACGAGAATCCGTTCGACTTCCCGGTCGTCCTGCCGGAGGACGTGGTGGCCGCCTCGGAGTTCGGCTCGGACGCCGACCGCCGCGTGACGCCCTACGACGAGCTGCCGGAGGGCTGGCTCGGCCTCGACATCGGCCCGGTGACCCAGCGGCGTTTCGCCGCGGAGATCGCTGACGCGAAGACCGTCTTTTGGAACGGGCCGATGGGCGTGTTCGAGTGGCCGCGCTTCGCGGAGGGGACGAAGGCGGTCGCTCGCGCGGTCGCCGACGTTGACGGGTACACGGTGGTCGGCGGCGCCGATTCGGTGCGCGCGGTCAACGAGATCGGCATCACGGACCGGATCGATTGGGTCTCCACGGGCGGCGGCGCTTCGCTGGAGTTCCTCGAGGGTAAGGAGCTGCCTGGCGTGGCAGCGATTCCGGAGGCGTGATGTTGGTCGTGGGGAATTGGAAGATGTACAAGACGCCGTCCGAGACGGTGGAGTTCTGCTCCGCGCTCGCGGAGCGGCTCGACGGAATCGAGGACGTCGACATCGCGATTTGCCCGCCGTACACGTCGCTCGCGGATGCGGTGCGCACGCTTGCCGGCACGGAGATTGCGGTCGCGGCGCAGAACGTCCACTGGGCCGAGGAGGGCGCGTACACCGGCGAGGTCTCCGCGGCGATGCTGCGGGAGCTCGGCGTCTACGGCGCCATCGTCGGCCACTCCGAGCGCCGCCAGTACTTCGGGGAGAGCGACGAGACGGTTGCCCGGCGAGCGGTTGCCGCGCGGGCGGCCGGGCTCGAGGTGATCGCCTGCGTCGGCGAGTCCCAGGAGGAGCGGGAGAGCGGACAGACGGAGCTCGTCCTCAAGCTCCAGGTCGAGGCAGTGAAGGACGCCCTCCCCGACGGCGACGTCGTCCTCGCGTATGAGCCCGTCTGGGCGATCGGCACGGGCAAGACGGCGACGTCCGAACTGGCCCAGGAAGCGCACGCGTTCATCAAGTCTCTGTACGACGTGCCGGTCCTCTACGGGGGCTCCGTGAAGCCGGAGAACGCCGCCGAGCTCATGGGGATGCCCGGGATCGACGGCGCGCTCGTCGGCGGCGCCTCGCTCGAGGTCGAGTCGTTCGCCGCGATCGTTGAAGCGGCCTACGGCCTCTAGGGTGACGCTCCGGGCCATACGAGAACGGACACAGTGCCGACGTACAGCCTCGTAGCTCTCGTCATCCTCGACGGCTGGGGCTGTGCGCCTCCGGGGCCGGGGAATGCCGTCGAGCTCGCGGATACTCCGGTGTTCGACCGGCTCTGGCGCGGGTATCCGCACACCACGCTCGAGGCCTCGGGCGAGGCGGTGGGGCTGCCGCCGGGCCAGATGGGCAACTCGGAGGTCGGGCACCTGACGATCGGCTCGGGACGGATCCTCGACCAGGATCTCCAGCGCGTGAACCGCGCGGTCGCGAGCGGGGCGATCTTCGAGAACGAGGCGCTCGTCGGGGCCTTCAGGCGCGCGCGGGAACGAGGGGGAGAGGTCCACCTGCTCGGGCTCGTCTCGTACGGCGGCGTGCATTCGCACATCGACCA
>DHWI01000078.1:8335-10313 GCA_002413095.1 Thermoleophilia bacterium UBA5186 | reverse complement strand
TACGCGATGGACCGCGACCAGCGGCGGGACCGGACCGACCTCGCCGTAGCGGCGGTCGTCGAGGGGCGCGGCGTCGAAGCCGAAGACCCGGTCGGGGCGATCCGCGCGAGCTACGAGGCTGGGATCACCGACGAGTTCATCGTCCCCGTCGTCCTGCGGGGCCGCCCGCACCTCGACGTCGAGCGCGACTCGGCCATCACCTTCAATTTCCGCCCGGATCGAATGCGCCAATTGGTGATGCGGCTGCTCGACCGCGGCGCCGATACCACCACCATGACCAGGTACAGCGAGGACTTCGATTGCCCGGTCGCCTTCGCCGAGCAACAGGTCGACGAAACGATGGCTCAGGTGCTGGCCGAGCACGGCGCGAGGCAGCTGCACGTCGCCGAGACCGAGAAGTACGCACATGTCACCTATTTCTTCAACGGCGGGCACGAACACGAATGGCCGGGGGAGACTCGCGTGCTCATCCCGTCTCCGCGCGACGTCCCGAGCTACGACCTCGAGCCGGAGATGTCCGCGCGCGAGGTCGCGCGGCGCTTCGACGAGGAAATCGGCTCGGGCTACCGCTTCGGGGTCGTCAACTTCGCGAACCCGGACATGGTCGGACACACCGGTGTGATTCCCGCGGTGGTGAAGGCTGTGGAAACCACGGACGAATGCCTCGCGGACGTCGTGAGCGCAGTTCAGCGCGCCGGAGGCGTCTCGCTGATCACGGCCGACCATGGGAATGCGGAGCAAATGCTGGAGCCGGACGGCGTCAGCCCGCACACGGCGCATACGACGAATCCCGTCCCGTTGATCGTCACGGATACCGAGGTGTCCCTTTCGGGGCCCGGAGAGCTCTCGGATCTGATCCCAACCGCCCTCGCTCTTTTGGGGCTCGACAAACCCTTACAGATGACCGGCAGAAACCTGATCCGGAATTCTGAATAGGGGTTATACTCCCGCGACTTGTCGCTTCAGCAGCCAGATCTAGCGGTTCTGCGGAAGGCGCAACGGGGCGACGAACGAGCCTTTAGCCTGATCGTTCGTGCCTACGAGACGCCTGTCTACAACTACGTCCTGCGCCTGGTGGGAGACCGGTCCCTCGCCGAGGATCTGACGCAGGAGGTGTTCCTCCGGGTGTTTCAGGGCCTGCCGAAGTTCTCGCTGCGATCCAAGTTCACCACCTGGATGTTCCAGGTGACCAAGAACCGGGTCCTGGACGAGTTGCGCGCGCGCGAGCGGCGGCCGCGCGCCGTGGTCGCGCTCGAGGATATCCCGCCGCTCGAGGTCGTCGATGCGCCGTTCGAGCGCGTCGAGGCGATCGACGCGGTCTGGCGTGCGGTGGAGAACCTCAACGTGGATTTGAAGATGGCTCTGCTGCTCAGGGACGTCGTCGGGCTCGCATACGGGGAGATCGCCGACTCGCTCGAGATCACGCTCGCCACCGTCAAGTGGCGGATCTACAAGGCGCGCGAGGAAGTCCAGCTCGCGCTTTTGCGCGAAGGCATCACCTTCGGCTCGGGCCGCAAGGCCGAGCCGGTCAATCTCTAGCGTGCCGGCGTAGCCACGCCGCGAGGTTCTGCGCCTCCTCGGCGGGCGTGCTGCCGGCGGGGATCGGACTGACCGTCGCAGGGTGCGGCGGTGCCGGCGTGCCCGTGTTCCTCGCGCGGACGACGAAGTAGAGCGCCACCAGCGCGAGGACGAGCACCGCAACGACGCCCCACCGGCGGCGCTGGCTGCCGACGTGCACGACCGGCGGGCCGGGTCNNAGCGCGGCCGCCGATGCGGGGCGCTCCGAAGGATCGGGCTCGAGGCAGCGGATGACGGCCAGCTCCAGCAGAGCCGGCGCCCCCGCTATCGGTGCGGGCGGCCCGGCCTGCTGCTTTGCGGTCAGCTCGACGAGCGACGTGGCCGTGTACGGCACCTGTCCCGTGAGCAGCTCGTAGAGGACAGCGCCCACCGAGTAGAGATCGGCTGCCGGAGTGGCCTC
>DHWI01000078.1:6326-8179 GCA_002413095.1 Thermoleophilia bacterium UBA5186 | reverse complement strand
GTCGATTCGGCCGCCCGCGCGATGCCGAAGTCGGCGATCTTCAGCACGCCGTCCGGCCGCAGGAGCAGGTTCCGAGGCTTGACGTCGCGGTGGACGAGCCCGGAGGCGTGCGCCGCCTCCAAGCCGCTGCAGATCTGCAAGGCGAGCTCCACGGCGCGAGCCGGCGGAAGCGGTCCGTGGCGTACGAGCTCGTCGGCGAGCGTGTCGCCCTCGACGTACTCCATGACGATGAACGGCCGGCCGTCGCTCTCGCCGACGTCGAACACGCGGACGACGTTGGGATGGCTCAGGCGCGCCGCAAGCCGCGCTTCGCGCTCGAACCTGTCGCGGAACGTCGCGTCCCCGGCAAGGTTGTCGGCGAGGATCTTCAGCGCGATCGGACGGTCGAGCTCCTCGTCGTGCGCGAGGTAAACGGTCGCCATTCCGCCCTGTCCGAGCGGCCGCTCGATGCGGTAACGCGCGGCCAGAAGCTGCGCGTTCATTCCTCGCCCTTCTTGCCGTGGCCCTTGCCCTTGCCGTGCTTCTTGCCGTTCCCGTTTCCTTCGTCGCTCGGCGTGGTGGTCGTGGTCCGGGCCGGAGGCGGGGTGCAGACGATCCGGTTCACGAGGTCGTTGGCGGAGGTCTGTAGCGGCTCCTGCAGCGGGCCCGGGACGCGGTGCGCGTTGATGGCCGCGACGCTCGCGTTCTGCAGCGCGAGCGCTTGCCGGCGCGCGCCGCACGCATCGCCCGCGCCGACGAGCCGCGCCGTCTCGTCGGCGTACGTCGCCAGCCGTGCCGCGAGTGGCGCAGGCAGTGTCGGCTCCGGCGTCACGGTCCGAGAACCGCCGCAGCCGGCTAGCAGGACGGCGAGCGTCAAGAGCGCGCTGCGCTTCATTGCCCGTGCGCGAGTCGCTGTCCGAGGATCGCCGGGAGCCCCGCGTCGGCGATCTCCCGTTGCGTCTGCTCGATCGGGTACTCGACGCGGTGGAACTCGGCGCGGCGCGAGGCGAGATCCAGCAGCAGGAAGGCGGCGCGCGGATCGCCGTCGCGCGGCTGGCCGACCGAGCCGGGGTTGAGGAGGAACCGGCGCTCGCCGAACTCGGCGCTCGCGCCGTCCGGGGCGAGCCCGCCCGCGATCTCACCGTTCTCGGGCGTGAGCGCGAGCGCGACGTGACTGTGTCCGACGAGGACGGCCGGGGCCTTCGTGGCGTCCAGCGCCGCATGCGCCGCCTCCTCCGTCAGCACGTACTCCCAGACCGGATCGAGCGGGCTCGCGTGGTACAGCTCGAGCCCCTGGGCCTCCGCGCTCGGGCGCAGGCCCGTCAGGAAGCTGCGCGCATCGTCGTCGAGAATCGAGCGAGTCCAGTACGCGGCGGTCGCCGCTTCGCCGCTGAACTCGGCGAGGTCGATCGTGCCCAGCACGCCCAGATCGTGGTTCCCCACGAGGCAGACCGAAGCGCGCTCGCGAACGGCGCGGCAGCACTCGTTCGGACGCGGCCCGTAGCCCACGATGTCGCCCAGGCACCAGAGCTCGTCGGGCTCGAGCGCGTCCACGGCCGACAGGACCGCCTCCAGTGCGTGCAGATTTCCGTGGATGTCGGACACGACGGCGACACGCATCGGCAGGGCGGGAACGCTACTCGTCCTCGCAGGCCTCTGGCTGGCCGCAGCAGCAGTGCTCTGGCGGACGCGCGTTCCGGCGCAGCTCCCACGGGCGCACGTCTCGGTCTCGGACTTCTTCACTCCCGCAGAGCTGCGGCGCGCGGACGGACATGTGCGCGTGCTCCGTCTCGCCGCCCTCGGCGCGTTCGCGCTGCAGCTCGGGGTGCTTGCGCTGCTGTCGCTCAGGCCGCCGCGGCTCCGCGCCTCGCTGA
>DHWI01000078.1:4665-6286 GCA_002413095.1 Thermoleophilia bacterium UBA5186 | reverse complement strand
CGCTGGCGTTCCTGCCTTCGGCGCTCGCCTGGATCGTCGGCGGGGCGATCGCCGGCGCAGCCGTCGTCGCGCTCGCGCGGCGGACGCCGGGGTGGTGGCTCGGCGTTGCGGGGATCGCCACAGCGGCGGTCGCCGTCTACGCGCTCGTCAACCCGCTGTTCGGCGGAGGCGTGACGCTCCGGCACCCGCCGCCGGGCCTCGCCGGCGTCCGCGTCGAGGTCGACCGCGTCCACAAGGAGACGCGGGCCGCGAACGCCGAGGCGGTCGGAATCGGCCCGACGCAGCGAATCGTCTTCTGGGACACGGTCATGCGCTTCCCCCGCCGCGAGCTAGCGGTCATCGCGGCCCACGAGCGAGCGCATCTCGACCGGCGCCACATCGCGAAAGGGCTCGCCTGGACGCTCCTCTTCCTCGTGCCCGGCCTCTGGCTTGTGGGCCGCACCGGGCGCCCGGACCGCGCCGAGCTCCTCCCGCGCGCGGCGCTCGCGGCCGTGGTCTTCGCCCTGGTCGCGCTCCCCGTCGCGAACGCGGTCTCGCGCCGCTACGAGCGTGAGGCGGACTGGATCGCGCTCGAGCGAACACGCAATCCCGGCGCCGCGGCCAACCTCTTCCGCGACCTCGCGCTCAGCAATGCCCTGCAGCCGGACCCGCCGCGCTGGGCGTACGTCCTCTTCGCGGATCATCCCTCCACGAAGCAGCGGCTCGAGTTAGCTAGGAGTTTTAGCGCGGCCGGTCGTCGGTCTCGGGGAGGTCCTGGATCCCCTTGACGGTCGTGTACTTCGACCAGGTGTCCTGCATGGCGTCGAGCAGCTCGCGCATGAACGGCGTCGCGACGTTGATGCGGGCGACGACGACGCCTGGGACGTCGCCCTCCTCGACCTCGTGGTCGATGCGGGCGAACGTCAGCGTGAACTCGTAGTCCGAATAGCTGATGTTCGCGAAGTTCGCGTAGACCCCGGCCATCTTCTCTGGGTCGAGGTGGATGTTGAGCTGGCGCTCGGGGCCCTCGTCGTCCACGCGCCTACGATACACCGGTGACCGAGAGCTTCACCCCGCGCCGGATGGTGCGCGTCTTCGCGGCCGTCGGCGGCGTTCTCGGCGCGGGAACGCTCGGCTTCAAGGCGATCCTCCACGACAGCTGGATCGACTCGTTCTACCGCACCGTCGTCACGACGTCGCTGAACGGGCTCGACTCGCCGCCGGAAGGGACGGCCGGGCGACTGTGGACGGTCCTCCTCGTCCTTGCCGGCGTGACTATCTTTGCCTACGTCGGCGCGGTCGTCGTCGAGACGATCGCGGGCGGCATCCTGACCGGGGCGCTCGCAGAGCACAGGAGGCGAAGGACGATCGACAAGCTGCGTGACCACTTCATCATCTGCGGCTTCGGCCGGGTGGGCCGCCGCGTGGCGCGCGAGTTCCGCGCTGCGGGCGTCCAGTACGTCGTCCTCGACTTCCACGACGACGCGATCGCGTACGCGCGGGAGGAGGGCGAGCTCTTCATCCAGGGGAACGGCACCGAGGACGAGGACCTGCGCAAGGTCGGGCTCGAGCAGGCGATCGGGCTCGTCGCCTCGGCCGACTCCGACGCCGACAACCTGTACATCTCGCTCTCGGCGCGCTC
>DHWI01000078.1:4347-4592 GCA_002413095.1 Thermoleophilia bacterium UBA5186 | reverse complement strand
CGTGTCGTCCTCCCGTACGGCACCGCGGGCCGCGTGATGGCCAACCTGGCGCTCAAGCCGCAGGTCGCCGCGTTCCTGGACGTCGTGACAAGCGCGACCGGTGAGGACTTCCACCTCGAGGAGATCGAGATTCGCTCGACGTGCCCCCGCGCCGGCCAGTCGATCCGCGACCTCCGAGTTCGCGACGAGACGGGCGCGATCATCGTCGCGGTGCGCAAGCACGACGGCACGTTCGACACGACGCC
>DHWI01000078.1:3563-4266 GCA_002413095.1 Thermoleophilia bacterium UBA5186 | reverse complement strand
CGGCTAGCGCCGTCGAGCGCCTCGAGACCGAGCTGTCCGAGCTCGTCGGCGCCGAGGTCGAGCTCGAGCGGCCGAGCGATCCGGCGCACGGCGACTACGCGACGAACGCGGCCCTGCGCCTGGCGCCCTCGCGCGGCCGGCCTCCACGTGAGCTCGCCCAGGAGCTGGCGGAGCAGGCGACGACGCTGGACGCTGTGGAGGGCGCGGACGTGGCCGGGCCCGGGTTCGTGAACCTACGGCTGGGGCGCGAGTGGTACGGCGAGGTGCTCGCCGAGATCCTGGAGCGTGGAGCCGGCTACGGCGCCGGCTCGGCCACCGCGCCCGAGCGAGTGCAGGTCGAGATGGTCTCCGCGAACCCGACCGGGCCGTTGACGGTGGCCTCGGCGCGCAACGGCGCGTACGGCGACTCGGTTGCGCGGCTGCTCGAGTTCGCCGGTCACACGGTCGAGCGCGAGTTCTACGTCAACGACGCCGGAACGCAGGCGGAGCAGTTCATCGCGTCGGTCGAGGCGATCAAGGCCGGCAGCGACCCCCCGGAGGGCGGCTACACCGGCGCATACATGTGGGACGTGGCGAAGCACGACGATCCGATCGCCTGGATGCTCGAGTCGCTGCGGACGACGCTCGAGCGCTTCCGGATCCGGTTCGACTCCTGGGTTCGGCAGTCGTCGTTCGAGGCGGCGATCGCCGACGCGATCGGCGC
>DHWI01000078.1:0-3530 GCA_002413095.1 Thermoleophilia bacterium UBA5186 | reverse complement strand
ATCGTCCGGTCGGCGGAGAAGGGCGGCAAGCCGGCGTACGTGGCCTGGGACGCCGCGTATCTCCGCAACAAGGTCGAGCGCGGGTTCGACCGGCTGATCTACGTGCTCGGAGCCGATCACCACGGCTACGTGGGGAGGCTGAAAGGACTCGCGGGCGCGCTCGGTTTCGACCCCGAGCGGGTTGAGATCCTCATCTACCAGCTCGTCCAGCTGCTCGAGCACGGCGAGGCGAAGAAGATGTCGAAGCGGCACGGCGACGCGGTCTTCCTGGACGAGCTGCTCGACGCCATCGGGGTGGATGCCGCCCGGTGGTATCTCGTCTCGCGCGGCCCCGACCAGCCGATCGAGATCGACGTCGACCTCGCCGCCGAGCGCTCAGCGAAGAATCCCGTCTTTTACGTCCAGTACGCGCATGCCCGCATCGCCGGGGTCCTCCGCAACGCGGGCGATGCCGAGGTCTCGGCGGAGCCGCCGGCCGAGCTCGCGGCCGAGGAGCGCGACCTGATCAAGCGGCTGGCGGAGTTCCCGGGCGTGGCTGCGGAGGCGACCGAGCGGCGTGGCCCGCACGCGATCCCGATCTACGCGATCAAGGTGGCGGACGACTTCCACCGCTTCTACCACGAGCACCGCGTGCTGGAGAGCGACACGCAGGCTTTCCGGCTCGCGCTTATCCGGGCGGCCCAGCTCGTGATCGCGCGGGCCCTCGACCTCGTCGGAGTCGAGGCGCCGGAGCGGATGTAGCCAGCTCGGCTAGATCCAGCCGAGCTGGCTGAACTGCGGCTCGCCACCGTGCCAGATCGCCCAGATCCCGATCAGTGCGGCGGCGAAGGCGAATGCACCCGCGAAGGCGATGAGGATCGCGCGACGCGCGGCGAGCGCCCAGGCGCAGAAGAGGGCGGCGCCGGCGAGCTCCAGCCACCAGTCCCCGCCCTCGACGGTGTTCGTGAAGAGCGTCGCCCCGAGGAGCAAGACGATCGCCCGAGTCTGACCGCGCGAGAGCCTGACGACGCGCCCACGCTCGGCGACGCAGATCGCCGCGACGAGCGCGAACCAACCGAGGTGCCACCAGACGTGTCCGAACTGCTCATCCCAGAAGTGGGCGACCTCGCGGGCGCGGCCCGAAATCGGCTTGTTGCCGATCGAGTTCGCCGACAGGTGGATCCCGTGGCCGTCGACGTACAGGATCGCACCGACAAAGGCGAGCAGGAGCGCGCGCGGCGGAGCGCGCAGGGAGAGCAGGGTGGCGAGCGCGGCTCCGACGACCACAAACGGAGTGACGAGATCGACCGCGTCATGGATCCCGAGCGAGCCGGCGAGGATGGGGAGGTGGTGGAACACGGCCACCGCAGCGACGAACGCGACGGCGCACCGCTCCGGCGTCCACGAGCGAGCGCGCTCGACCGCTCGCGACTCCCACTCGGCATGGCTCATGGCTCCATCGTCGCGCATTCCCGGAGTTTGTGGCTCAGAGCCACAAACTCTCGAGAGACGTGTCCGTACACCGAGTCTCGCGAGGACGGACGGCGTGTTCTGTGCCAAGTCCGTGCCAACTCTGTGCCCGAACCCGAGATAGTGGCTCAGAGCCACAAAGTCCTAGAAGCGCCCGGGTTCGCGTGGACGACCGGCCGTCGCAGCCCCGTTAGGATGCGGCCGTGACCGAGGGAGCGACGTTCGAGGCAGGGAGGGACGGCGGGGTCGCCCAGGCTCCCGACCGCAACCTCGCGCTCGATCTCGTTCGTGTCACCGAGGCTGCCGGCATGGCCGCCGCCCGGTGGGCCGGGCGCGGTGACAAGATCGCCGCCGACCAGGCCGCCGTCGACGCGATGCGCATCATGCTCGACTCGGTGCACATGTCCGGCGTCGTCGTGATCGGCGAGGGCGAGAAGGACGAGGCGCCGATGCTCTACAACGGCGAGGAGGTCGGGGACGGGAACGGCCCGGAGGTGGACGTCGCGGTCGATCCGCTCGAGGGAACCCGTCTCACGGCGCTCGGCCAGCCGAACGCAATCGCGGTGATCGCCGTCGCGGAACGCGGCACGATGTTCTTCCCAGGCGCAGCGGTCTACATGGAAAAGATCGCGACGGGCCCCGAGGCGGTCGACGCAATCGACATCACGCTCTCGCCGACGGAGAACGTCCAGCGTGTCGCCGAGGCGAAAGGCATCGCCGTCCGCGACGTCACGGTCGTCGTCCTCGAGCGCGACCGCCACGACGCGCTGATAACGGAGCTCCGCGAGGCCGGCGCGCGGGTGAACCTGATCCGCGACGGCGACGTCGCGCCGGCGATCGCGGCCGCCCAGGTCGGGACGGGCGTCGATCTCCTCATGGGCATCGGTGGAACGCCCGAGGGCGTGATCTCCGCGGCGGCGCTCAAGTGCGTGGGCGGCGGGATCCAGGGCCGCCTGTGGCCGCGCGACGACGGCGAGCGCCGAAAGCTCGAGGAGGCCGGGTTCGACCTGCAGCGCGTCCTGATGACCGACGACCTCGTGGCCGGCGACGACGTGTTCGTCGCGGCAACGGGCGTCACGACCGGCGCGCTCCTGCGCGGCGCGCGGCGCGAGCGCGGCCGGATCATCACCGACTCGATCGTCATGCGTTCGCGCTCCGGCACCGTCCGCCGCATCGAAGGCCAGCACCAGCCGGAGAAGCTCGCCCGCTACTCCGGGATCGAGTACCGGTCCTAGCTCGCGGCGTCGCCGTTCAGACGGCGGCCGCCTCCCGCTCCATCTCTGGCGCGTAGAGACCGTTTCGCGCCGCGCTGTTCATCTTCGCGCGGTGGTAGAACGCACGCTGCCCGGCCTCGACGTCCTTGCCGGCCCAGGCCTTGAGCGCAGGCGCCTGCAGCGCGCGACCGTACGAGAACGAGAGCTGCCACGGATGCGGGCCGAGCGTGTTCATCGCGTTCAGGTGCGCAGTCGCGTCCTCGTCCGACTGGCCGCCCGAGAGGAAGACGACCCCCGGCACCGCCGCGGGGACGTGGCGCTTGAAGCCGCGGATCGTCTCCTCCGCCACGTCGTCGACGCCGGCGCGCCCGGACGCGCCATATCCGGACAGCACCATGTTCGGCTTGAGCAGCGTGCCCTCCAGTTGCACCTTCTGATCGGCGAGCTCGGTGAACACTGCGAACAGCACGCGAGACGTGACGTGGAAGCTGCGCTCGATCGTGTGGTCGCCGTCCATCAGCACCTCGGGCTCGACGATCGGGACGATCCCAGCCTCCTGGCAGAGCGCGGCGTAGCGGGCAAGCGCGTGCGCGTTCGTCCACATGCAGTACTCGCTGGGAAGCGTGTCGGTGATCGAGTACGTCGCGCGCCACTTCGCGAAGCGCGCGCCGAGCTCGCGGTACTCCGTGAGCCGCTCGCGCAGGCCGTCGAGGCCCTCGGTGATCGTCTCGCTCTCGGCAAGGGCCAGGGGCTTCGCGCCCTGGTCGACCTTGATCCCCGGGATGATCCCCTTGCTTTCGAGCAGCTTCGGGAAAGGCGTGCCGTCGGCGGACGACTGGCGGATGGTCTCGTCGAAGAGGATGACGC
>DHWI01000019.1:33596-34288 GCA_002413095.1 Thermoleophilia bacterium UBA5186 | reverse complement strand
GCCGGCCTGGTCAACGCCGCGCCGGACGAGATCGCGGTGACGACGTCGCTCTCCGCCGGCGTCAGCGCGCTGGCGAGCGGCCTGCGCTTCGGGCGCCGCTCGAAGGTGGTGCTCACCGACTGGGAGTTCCCGACCGTCGGACAGATCTGGCATGCCCAGGAAGCGCGCGGGGCCCGCGTCGTGCACGTCGCCGCGGCCGACGACGGGACGATCCCGTTCGAGCACTTCGAGCGCACGATCGACGAGGACACGCTGCTCGTCTCGATCACGCACGTCTGCTACCGAAACGGCGCGATGGTCGATGTGGAGAAGGTCGTCAAGCTCGCCCACGAACGCGGCGCGCTCGTCCTGCTCGACGCCTACCAGAGCGCCGGCTCGATGCCGCTCGACGTCAAGGCGCTGGACGTCGACTTCCTCGGTGCCGGCGTTCTCAAGTACCTGCTCGGCTCGGCCGGCCTCGCGTTCTTCTACGCGAAGCGCGAGCTCGTCGAGCGCGTCTGGCCGACCGCGACCGGCTGGTTCGCCGATGAGAACATCTTCGCAATGGATCACACCGACTACTCGCCGGCTCCCACGGCGAGCCGCTTCCAGTCGGGAACGCCGCCGGTGCCGTCGATCTACGCGGGCATCGCCGGGATCGAGCTGATGCAGGAGATCGGCGTCGCCGAGACGCGCGAGCACGTGCAGGCGCT
>DHWI01000019.1:32580-33469 GCA_002413095.1 Thermoleophilia bacterium UBA5186 | reverse complement strand
AAACTTCTGGCCTGAGCGGGGGCCGCTTCGGTTGGCGGCTCGGTAAGGGAGCGCAGACGGACACGTGGCGAAGCCACCCGTCCTGAGGCGGCGCCGACAAGCGTCGCCTTTGAGCGTTTGACTCAGTATCGCAAGTTTGCTATATAGCAGGCATGCGATATGGGATCGGGACAGCGTCCATCGAGACAAGCTTCCAGCGGGGGCACACGGGCGTCAGCGCCCTCTGGGGCACGCTCGGACTCGTGCTGCTCGTGGTCGGACTGCGCCGCGCGTCGCGCCCCCTTCGGCTAGGCGGCTTCTTCATCCAGCGGCTCAGCCAGGGTGGGGACGGGCCGGTTGCACAGGCATGACAAGAGCCAGTCTCGGCTAAAGAAAGAGAATGACAGGACGAGACCTGCTCTACCGCCTTGACTCCGCCGTCGGTGACGCGGTCGACTCTACGGTCACGGCGCACCATCGCCGCCGCCTGCGGAAGCTCGGCTGGGACCACGCGCTCGAGGCTTCGGGCGACGGCTGGGCCGCCGGAGAGCCCCCACCGCGGGCGGGCAATTCGGTCGAGGTGCTGATCGACGGGGAGGAGGCGCTTCCCCGGATCGCCGAGGAACTGCGCCGCGCAGAGTCCTACGTGCACATCACCGGCTGGTACTTCTCACCGGACTTCGAGCTCGTGCGCGGGGAGCAGCCGGTCGTCCTGCGCGCGCTCCTCGCCGAGCTCGCGGAGCGCGTTGACGTGCGCGTTCTCGCCTGGGCGGGCGCGCCGCTGCCGCTGTTCAGGCCGTCGCGCGGGGACGTGCGCACAATGCGCGAGCAGCTCATCGCCGACACGCGCATCCGCTGCGCGCTCGACGCGAAGGAGCGGCCGATGCACTGCCATCACGAGAAGACGATC
>DHWI01000019.1:20226-32564 GCA_002413095.1 Thermoleophilia bacterium UBA5186 | reverse complement strand
GGGCGCGTGGCCTTCGTGGGCGGGATCGACCTGACGGCGCTCGCAGGAGATCGCTTCGACGCGCGCGCTCATCCGCCGCGTGGCCGCCTCGGCTGGCACGACGCGGCCGTCCTGTTGCGCGGCCCGATCGTGGCGGACGTGGCTGACCACTTTGCGCTGCGCTGGGCCGAGGTGACCGGCGAGCCGGGCGCACCCGCCGTCGCCCCGCCAGAGCCCGCGGGAGACCTCGAGGTCCAGCTCGTCCGCACCGTGCCGGAACGCATCTACTCGCGGCTCCCGCGCGGCGACTTCCGCATCCTCGAGTCGTACCTGCGCGCAGTGCGGTCGGCCGAGCGGCTCGTCTACCTCGAGAACCAGTTCCTCTGGTCGCCGGAGCTCGTGGACGTGCTCGACGACAAGCTGCGGAACCCGCCGCGGGACGACTTCCGGCTCGTCTGCCTCCTGCCCGCCAATCCGAACGACGGCCGGGACGAGACGCGCGGGCAACTCGGACAGCTCGCCGAGGCCGACGCCGGCGCCGGTCGACTCCTTGCGTGCACGTTGTACGCGACCGACGCGCGGATCGCGGATCCCGTGTACGTCCATGCCAAGATCGGGATCGTCGACGACCGCTGGCTGACGATCGGGTCGGCCAACCTCAACAACCACTCGTTCTACAACGACACCGAGGTGAACGTCGTCCTCCACGACGAGGGGCTCGCGCGGGAGACGCGCCTCCGCTTGTGGGCCGAGCATCTCGAACTGCCGAGGGCCGAGATCGACGGCGATCCCGCGGAGGTCGTCGATAGCCGCTGGAAGCCGATCGCGACGGAGCAGCTCGCGCTCCGCGAGAGCGGACGCCCGCTGACGCACCGGCTCGTGCGCCTGACGCACGTCTCGAAGCGTTCCCGGCGCCTGCTCGGACCGATCGAAGGCCTCCTCGTGGATGGCTGAGCGCATCGTCGTCTGCGCGCTCGGCGACTCGATCACCGCAGGCTCGCCCGGATACGACCCGGACCCGGCTGAGCGGAAGAGGCGCGGCTTCGGCGACGATCCAGAGAGCCAATGGGAGCACTGGGCGGCGCTTCTCGATCCACGGCTCGAGTTCAGGAACCACGGCGTGTACGGCCAGCGCACCGACGAGATCGCCGCGCGGCTCGAGGCGTGCGCGGCCGGCGCCGACGTGCTCGTCGTCCAGGGCGGGATCAACGACATCGCGCAAGGCCGGCCAGTGGAGCCCGCGGCGGAGAACCTGCGCGGGATGGCGCGCCGCGGCCGGGAGCTGGGGCTCAGCGTCGTGCTTGCCGACGTCCTACCCTGGAACAACGGCTGGCCGGACGCCGAGCCGCAGATCCGCCGCCTGAACGAGCTCGTGCACGAGCTCGCGCGCGAGGAGGGCGTCCCGCTCCTGGCCTTCCACGACACGCTCGAGGGTCCAGAACGCCCCGGCCGGATGCGCGAGGAGTGGACCGCCGAGGGCGACCACCCGTCGGTCGCCGGCTATCGCCGCCTCGGGGAGCGAGCATTCCGCCTTCCGAACTGACTTAGTAACAGTCTGTTACTTGGACTCGGAAGCGCCGAGACAGTCCAGGAGTGCGTCCGAGAGCGCGCGGTCCGTTCGGGGGCCTTCCGTGCTTCTCATCAGCTAACCAGAGAAGCCGCCGCGAGCGGGAGCTCCACGTCGGCTTGCTCGAGGACGACGTGATCGTGGGTCGCACAGACGATCGTCGTTCCCCATTCGCGCGCAAGGCGCCCGAGCAGGGAGCCGACGGCCAGCGCGTTCGCCTGGTCGAGCCGCGACGTCGGCTCGTCGGCGAGCAGCAACGCGGGCCGTGCCGCCAGCGCACGCGCGATCGCGACGCGCCCGCGCTCTCCCGTGGACAGCCGGCTGACGCGCTGGTCGGCCCGCTCGCTCAGGCCCACGGCGTCGAGCGCGTCGCGTGCGCGCTCGCGGGCGACCACGCCGGTCGTCCCGCGGATCGCCAGGCCGAGCTCGACGTTCTCGCGGGCGCTCAGGAACCGGACGAGCCCCGGCTCCTGGCCGACGAGCGCGATCCGATCGCGGCGGAACCGCGCGCGCGCCGCGCGGTCGAGTTCGGTGAGCGACGTGCCGAGCACGTGGACCTCGCCGGACGTCGGCAGCTCGAGGCCCGCAAGCAGCTGCAGCAGCGTCGTCTTGCCGGAGCCGGACGGGCCGGTNNCGCGGGTCAGCGCAACGAGCCCGTCTGCAGCCGGCACCGTTGCCGGAGCGAGAGCGTCCGGCGCTGCTGAGGCTTCGGGAGCGGGCTCTGCGCGTTCGACGACGATGCGCTCGTCCTCGAGCCGCGCACTCGCGCGCGTACGGATCCCGGCCCTGAACAGCAGCTCCTCCGGCAGCCGAAGCCAGCCGCCTCGTCCGACGACGATCGCCTCCTCGTCCTCGCCCGCACGTGCGACCTCGCCGGCGACGCGGCCGTCCCTGATCCGCACGATGCGGTCGGCGATCGACGCCGACTCGGGGTCGTGGCTGACGACGAGCGTCGTGCATCCGTGCTCGCGGGTGAGCTCGCCGATCAGCGTGTAGACGAGCGTGGCGTTGTCGGCGTCGAGCTCACCGGTCGGTTCGTCCGCCAGGAACAGCCGCGGCCGGTGCGCGAGCGCCGCGCAGACCGCCACGCGCTGCTGCTCGCCGCCCGAGAGCTCAACGGGCCTCGCGTCGCGCTTGCCCGCGAGCCCGACGCGGTCGAGCAGCTCGTCGGCACGTGCGTTGCGCACGCGCCGGGAGACGCCGCGCAGCCCGAGCTGGACGCCGACGAGCTCGCGGGCGGTCAGCTCGGAGGCGAGTGCGCGTGTGTAGTGCTGGTCGGCGTAGCCGAGCGTCTCGGCGCGATAACTCGCGAGCTGTCGCGCGGTCGCCTTGCCGAGCTCGAGCCCGAAGACCCGCAGGGTGCCGGCGGAGGGACGGTCGAGTCCGGCGAGGATCCGCAGCAGGGTCGTCTTTCCGGAGCCGCTGGGCCCGAGCAGCGCGACAACCTCGCCCTCCCGGACGGCCAGCGACAGGCCCTGGAGCGCTGCCGCGTCGCCCTCGGCGGTCTGGTGGACACGGAAGACGTCGCGGATCTCGATCGCGTCGCTCATCCCGGCTCCGTGAAGCGGCCCGCGGCGCGCGCGCGGAAGGCGGTCGCGGTGACGAGCCACACGAGCGCGGCGGCGAGCACGGCGTACAGCGCGACGGCGAGCGACGTCCGCGCCCAGTCGACGGCGAGCCGAAGCGGCGGCTGGGGCGCGGCCGCCCCGGCGGTGACGCGGACGAGCGAGATCACGAGCGCCCCGAGTACCGCGCCCGTCGCGAGACCGCCGACGAGGCCGAACACGGCGATTCCGAACGCACGCAGGCGCAGGTGGCGGCGCAGCGTCGCCGGTTCGGCACCCTGAGCTTCCAGGTCGTGCAGCTCGCCGCTCTCGTCGCGGCGGTCAGAGACGAGCCCGAGCGCGATCCCGACGAGCGCGAGCCCGAGCGCCGTGAGCGCGGCGCCCGCGAGGGTCAGCAAGGCCCCCCGGGCGAGCGGTTCTGCGCGCAGGCCCGACTCGACCTGCGCGTGCGACGCCACCCGCAGCGAGTCGGTGTTCGCGGCGGGAGGCCCGTACGCCCAGAGCTCGTTCGGCACAGCGGTACCGGGCGCATCGGCATTCAGCCTCGTCGCCAGGCCGTCGCGTCCTGTCAGCACGACCGGGCCGTCGACGGAGGGGAAGCGCCGGAGCGTTGCCGCCACGTGAACCACGATCGGGTTCCCCTCGATCTCGAGCGGCAGGTTCCCGTCGGAGCCGGCGAGTGCGGCCAGCTCCGGAGATGCCGCGGCCTGCAGCAGGCGCCCATCCGTGGTCTGGCGGGGGCGAAACCGCGACGTCACCTCGTTCGTGATCACGTAGCGAAGACGACGCGCGTCGCCGGTGACGCCGTTCGTGCCGATCCAATCGCCGAACGAGACCGGCCCGGCGAGCGTGGCGGTGCCCGTCGCGACCGGGTTCACGTTGGCGCCGCCGTTCGGGACAGCGTGCAGCCCGGTATCCGCGAGGCCGAACGTGAGCGCGACGAGCCGCGTCGCGTCACTGGGCAGGCGCGCGCGCAGCACCGATCTCCCGGGACGCGCAGTCCCGAGCGACACGTTCGTGAAGAGACCCTGCGATGTCTCGAGATTCGCGCGGAGCGTGAACGGGTCGCCTCGCAGCCCGACGCGGACGACCAGCTCACGGGAGCGGTCGGGGATGTCCGCGCCGCGCAGCGCCGACGGCGCTCCGTCGACCGCTTGGGCCAGCTCGGCGCGCGAGAGAGTCGAGAAGTCGTCGCGCCAGCCGTCGGCATGGCGGATCACCCAAGGGGGGAGGCCGAGCACCGTGATGCCGCTCGACAGGCGGCTGATGCTTCCGGAGAGACGGAGCACCGGGAAAAGGGTCGAGTCGACGCGGGCGCGGTCCGCGGCCGACAAGGCTGCTGGGACCGGGACGAGCTTCGTCAGGTCCTCCCGCAGCACGAAGTCGGCGGGCACCGCGTAGGCCGCCTCTTCGCTCTGGCCGCGCTCGAGCGTGGAGCGATACGTCTGCGCGAACAGCGCCAGGCCCAGGCTGACGACGAGGAACGTCACGGCGACGGCCGCGTGGCCGCGACCGCGGGCGAGCGACAGCGCGGCGAGCCGAAGGGAGACCGGACCCGACCGCCCTGCCCGCTCGGCGCCTCGCAGGACGGGCGCCAACAGCCGCGCGGCGACGACGGCCGCAACGAAGGCCACGAGACCGGGGAGGAGGAGCAGTAGCACGCCGGTTCCCTGTTGTGTGTCGAGGCTGCTTGCGTCGGCGGCGCCGCGGGACAGAGCCAGCACAATCGCCGCCAGCGCGCCGAGCGCCGCGACATCCAGGACCGAGATTCCCAGTCCCCCGACCGCGACCGGCCGCGCGAGCAGCGCCGCGACGAGCACGAGCGTCGCCACAGCCGCGATTGCCAGCGCCGCGAGCAGCCCCGGCCACGACAGCACCGAGTGTGCGAGCACGCCGTCGACAGGCGCGCCGAGCCGTTGCGCCAGCAGCGCGGCGAGTCCCACACCGACCGCAAACCCCGCGGTGGCCCCGACGAGGGCCACGGAGGCCGACTCGGCGCCGGTCATCGCCACGAGCTGCCAGCGGCGCGCTCCAAGCCACGTGAAGCGGCGCCACGCCGCCTCGACGTCCCGCCGCAGGCTCGCCGCCGCGAGGAGCGTGAACGCGAGCAGGAGCGCAGCCGCCTCCCCGCCGATCAAGAGGAGGCGCCGTCCAGCGACCCGTGCGGCCGACTCGGCCGCGGCAAGCTGCTCAGTCGGCGCGGTCAGGTCGAAGAGGCCTAGCCCGCCGCCGAGCGCCGACCGCGCCCGGGCGGTCTTCCGCGTGAAGCCGGCAACCGACCACGAATGAACGGATCCCGGCTTGAGCGGCAGCACCCACGAGTAGCTGCGGTAGTCCGTCCCGAGCGCGGGCGCGCCGGCGAGGCCGCGCACGCCCTCCGCGAGCAGGAACGGGGGCGCGGCGGCTTCGTGGTAGCGGAATGCGGCGGTCGACTCCGCTGACAGCAGGTGACCGAAGGGGAGGGAGGAGTCGAGCGTTGCGCGTCCGACGCGGACGAGGCGCAGGTCCCTGGTCACTGGGAGCGGGCCGGCGCCGCCGAGCTGGATGACTTCGCACCGTTCCGGCCGGCATGGCTCGGGGAGGCGGCCGGAGCGCAGGTGGACGAACCGACCCACGCCGTCGATTGCGGTCAGGTCGACGAGCGTCCCCGCGACCTGTGCCTGCCTCAGGAGCATGACCCCGAAGGGTTGTCCGAGCGGCGCGAGGGCCTTGCGCGCCGCGCGATCCAGCGGTTCGTAGCCGGCCGACTGGCCCGGGACGCCGAACCAGATCGCGCGCACGGACCTTTCGGCCTCGGGGATCCGCGCCGTCGCTCGGGCGACGCTGCGATCCTGCGCGGCCAGCGAGCCGCCGACGACGCCGATCAGTACCGCCGCCCCGGCGGCGATCCCGAGCGCGACGAGCCCGGCGCGCCCGCCACGGTGTGCGAGGCGCGCGCGCGCGAGCGTGAGCGGGTAGGTGAGTTGGCGGAGGGACGTCACGTCACCGGGTGATGATGGGCCGAACCGCTTCGAGTTGCCGAAAGCACTGCTCGCAAGTGCCGCCGAGCGCGCCGACGGCATGATCGATCATCCGGTTCTTGCGCAGGCGCGGGATCGCGCTTGAATGGTCGTAGTCGGCGATGAAGCGGGAGGTGAGCCGCCGCAGAGCCGGTGTGCCCTTCAGTGATGCCGTCGCCCTGCGCGCCTCGGTGCCGATGACGCGACGTCGCGGAAGAGCCGCGCCTCCTGCCGCTCCCGACTTAGTAACAGTCTGTTACTTGGGCCGGAAACGCCCGGAGAGACGGTGTGTCCGCCGCAGCCGCCGAGCACGACCGCGCAGAGTGCCGGGGCGACGACGCGACGCATTGGCCCAGAGTGCCTGTCGGCCTCGTGACTACGCTTGGGGTCATGGCCGGGGGCGACAACAGCATCGAGGTCGAAGGGCTGGTCCGCGAGTTCAAGAAGGGGCCGCGGGCGGTGGACGGGATCGACCTGCGCGTCGAGCCGGGCGAGATCTACGGCTTCCTCGGCCCGAACGGGGCGGGCAAGTCCACGACCGTCCTGATGCTGACGACCCTGCTCCCGCCGACCGCGGGGACGGCGCGCGTGGCCGGCTTCGACGTCGTCAAGGAGGGTCCGAGCGTCCGCCGCACGATCGGCGCCGCGTTGCAGGAGGCCGCGCTCGACCCGATGCTGACCGGCCGCGAGCACCTGCGCCTGCAGGCCGCTCTCCAGGGCATCGCGCGCGACGAGCGCAGGGCGCGCGAGCAGGAGCTGCTCGCCCGCGTCGGCCTGAGCGAGGCGGCCGACCGCAAGGTCAAGGGCTATTCGGGCGGGATGAAGCGGCGGCTCGACCTCGCGCTCGCTCTCGTCCACCGGCCGCGCGTCCTCTTCCTCGACGAGCCGACGACGGGGCTCGACCCGCAGAGCCGCAGCGCGCTCTGGGAGGAGGTCGGGCGGCTCGCGCGCGACGAGGGCGTGACCGTCTTTCTCACGACGCAGTACCTGGAGGAGGCCGACGTGCTCGCCGACCGGGTCGGGATCATTCACCGCGGCCGGATCGTTGCCGAGGGGACGCCGAGCGCGCTCAAGGCCGACGTGGGCCGCTCGACGGTCGAGGCGATTCCCGCCGAGGAGGACGAGCGCGCGCGCGTCGCCGAGATCCTGCTGCGCTTCGGCGATCCCACGCAGGCTTCGCCGAAGGGCGTTGCCGTCCAGCTCGCGAACTCGAACGGCAGCCTCGCGGACGTCGTCCGCGCTCTCGACGAAGCGAAGCTCGCGATCGCCAACATTCAGCTGCACGCGCCGACCCTCGACGACGTCTTCCTCGCCAAGACCGGCACCTCGCTCGAGGGCGCCGCCGAGGACGACGAGCAGGACTCCGACGCGGAGTGACGCTGCTCCTGAACCAGATCGGCCGGATCGCGTGGCGTTCGGTGATCCGCACGGCCCGCCAGCCCGCCGCGGTGATCCCGCCGCTCACCTTTCCGCTGATGCTGATGGCGGTCAACTCGAACGGCCTGCGCGCCGCGACGCACCTGCCCGGCTTCCCGACGAAGTCGTTCCTCGACTTCTTCCTGCCGTTCAGCTTCATCCAGGGCGCGCTGTTCGCCGCGACGACCGCCGGCACCGATCTTGCGCGTGACGTCGACACCGGCTTCCTGAACCGCCTGGCGCTTACGCCGATGCGCGGGGCGGCGCTGCTGCTCGGCGAGCTCGGGGGCGCGGTCGCGCTCGGCGCCCTGCAGGCGTTCGTCTACCTCGGCGTCGGCCTTGCGTTCGGCGTGCACTTCGTGACGGGGATCGGCGGGATGGCCACGCTGCTGCTGCTCGCCATCCTGATCGCGCTCGGCTGGGCCGCGATCGGCGTCCTGCTGGCGCTGCGAGCCGGCTCCGGGGAGAAGGTCCAGTCGCAGTTCCCGCTGCTCTTCTTCCTGGTCTTCATCTCGTCGATGAACCTGCCGCGGAACCTGATCGAGGTCAGCTGGTTCCGCGACCTGGCGACGATCAACCCGGTCTCCTACCTCATCGAGGGGCTGCGGACGCTGATCATCGAGGGCTGGAACGCGCAGGCGCTCGCGCTCGGCTTCGGCGTCGCGATCCTCATGGTCCTGGGCGCGCTCGGCGGCGCCTCGATCGCGCTGCGCCAACGCATGGAGCGGACGTGAACGGCCGCGGGCTGTCCGTCACGCTCGGGCTCGCGCACCGGCAGATGACGCTCCTGATCAAGAACCCGTCCTTGCTCTTCCCGCCGATGCTCTTCCCGCTGATGAACTTTCTCGCGTTCGCGGGCGGCCTCTCGCGACTGCGCCACGTGCCGGGCTTCAACTATCCGGGCGGCTACACGGCGTTCCAGTTCGTCTTCGTGCTGCTCCAGTCGGCGGCGTTCGGCGGCGTCTTCATGGGCTTCGGGATCGCCAGGGACTTCGAGAACGGCTTCGCGCGGCGCCTGCTCGTCGCTGCGCCTCATCGCAGCGGCCTGATCGCCGGCTACTGGCTGGGCGCAGTCTTCCGCTGGAGCCTCGTCGCGACGATGCTCACGATCGTCGCGCTGATCGCTGGGATGCCGATCGGCGGGAGCGGCGTGGACATCTTCGGCCTGTACGCCCTCGCGCTGCTCGTCAATCTCGTCGGGATCCTCTGGGCGGCGGGCATCGCCATGCGGTTCCGGACCGTCCAGGCAGGGCCGCTGATGCAGACGCCGGTCTTCATGCTGCTGTTCCTCGCGCCTGTCTATGTCCCGCTGGCGCTGCTCCAAGGCTGGATCCACACCTTGGCGAGTGTCAATCCCTACACGCTGCTGCTCGAGGAGGGGCGCGGCCTCCTGGCCGGCACCCCGCTGCACACCGCCTCGGCATTCCTGATCGCCTTCGGCCTCGTCGGGTTCTTCCTCGTCTGGTCGCTGCGCGGCCTGCGCATCGCCGAACGCGCCGGGTAGGGACCCGTGAGCCGGCCCCTACCCGAACGCGGGGTAGCTAGTGGACGAGCACCGTCGCCTGGACGAGGCGGCGGATCGACACGCCCGAGAGCAGCGGGTCACCCGGCTTGCGGGCCCGCAGGAAGAACTGGATCGTGCTGTTGCGGCCGGTGTGCAGGTTGGCCGTCGGGATGAAGCGGATCGACGCGTAGCCGTCCGTGCCCGTCGTGACCTCCGCTGCAGGCCGGAACTGGCCGTACGGCAGCGCGATCCCGTAGACGAGCGCGTCGCGGACGCGGTAGCCGTTCGCCTGGTTCGAGACGCGGAACCGTCCGGTGAGGACACTGCGCCGCGAGCGCAGCGGGTTCGGCGAGAAGGACACGCGGTCGATCACGAGCCGGTCCGGCGGGGTGACGCTCGTGACCGGGATCGAGATCGACCCGTCCGACAGCCGGATCTGGCCGGCGGGACCCGACGGCGTGGTGGTCGTCGTCGTGGTCGGGGTGGTCGTAGTCGTTCCGGTCGTGGTCGTTCCGGTCGTGGTCGTACCCGTGGTCGTCGTGCCGGTCGTCGTCGTGCCGGTGGTGGTGGTGCCGGTGGTAGTGGTGCCGGTCGTGGTGGTGTCGGTCGTTGTCGTCGTCGTGGTCTGCTGCGGACTCCCCGGCGCCGCGGCGCTGGTCGCCGCGAACGCGACGAGCCCGCCCAGCACTACAACCGCAACGAATGCTGCGACGGCAGCTCGCGATCCCCCGGACCGCGGCGTGCCTGTGTCGGTCTCCTGCATGCTCGTAGACCCCCTCCTGGATTTGACGTTGTCGTGAATTGCGACTCCACGAGGCGCGGTTCCGACGTAAGACGCTTGTAAAATCAGCGTGTTTAGCCGCGCACGAACACGTCAAGGGAGCCTAGCCGCACCAGGCTCCCTCGACGTTCTCCCGACGAGCTAGCTCGCGAGCTGCAGCGGGCCCGTTGCTTTTCGCGAGCGCCGGCCCTTCACGAGCGCAAACCGCTCGTTCTCCTCGATCAACCGCTGATACGGCGCAGCAGTGTGTCCCGGCGCGATGACGAAGTGGTCGGGCTGTCCCCGCAGCGACTCGTACTCCGTCAACCCGAGATAGACCTTCTCCACGCACGAGCGGTCGAAGCATTCGCACACGAAGCCGATCTTGCTCTCCGCCAGCGAACGGTCCGCGACCGTGCTGATCCGCTCGTTGACGTCCCGGAACAGGTTTCTCTTTCGCCTCACGTTTCTCCCCTTTCCCCTCCTCGAATTGTGGGAGGGAGCGGGGTAAACGCAATGACCAACTTTCGTGGTTCCTCATCCGTTCGGCGGAGGCTCACAGGCGCATGTCGTCCGTTCGGCGGACGCGCGAATCGCCAGTTCGACCGACCGAGAATCGTCTGCTCGGCCGATGATCCGGCGGCGCGGGCTTCGTAGCGTGCGTCTCGTCAGGAACGTCAACGAGTCGCAAAGGAGTTGAGCAGATGTTCCGCGCAGGAGACACGATCGAGAATCCGATCACGGGGGAGCGGCTCACGTTCGTCGAGACCGCTTCCGACACCGACGGAGAGGTCACGGTCGTCGAGGTCACGGTTCGGCCCGACGGCTTCGTCGCCGCCGCGCACGTCCACCCGAAGCAGACGGAGATCTTCCGGATCGCCTCGGGTCGCATGGGCGTGAAGCTCGGCCGCGACAAGCTCGAGGCAGGCCCCGGCGAAGTGCTCACGATCGAGCCCGGCGTCGCCCACAAGTTCTGGAACGCCGGCGAGGATGACCTGGTCTTCGTGGCCGAGGTGCGCCCCTCGCTCGAGTGGGAGTCGCTGATCGAGACGATGTACTCGCTCGCCGCCGACGGCAAGACGAGCAAGAAGGGCATGCCGAACCCGTTCCGCCTCGCGGTGATCGCGAACGCGCACTTCGACGTCGTCCAGCTCCCGGTCATCCCGGCCTGGATGCAGAAGGCCGCGCTGGCGATGGGCGCTCCGCTCGGCAAGGCGCTCGGTTATGCGCCCACGTATCAGCCGGCCTAGGGCATCATTCTTGGAGCGATGAGCAACGGATACGGACACGACGGTGGGCTCACGACGCCCTGGCTCGCGACGCGCCTCGGCGTGCAGCCGTCGGTCGTCGAGGGACGGCGCCGCGCCGGCGAGCTGCTCGGGCTCCGCCGCGAGGGCGAACGGGACTACTGGTATCCCGCGTGGCAGTGGGATGCGGACGGCGCTCCTCGGCCGGTCGTCTCGCGGATGATCCAGGTCGCGCGCGAGCACGGCATCTCCAACGACCGGCTCGGCGAGCTCCTGGTACGCAAGAGCGGCATGACGAGCGGCCGGCGCGTGCTCGACGACCTGATCGAGGGTCGCGACGAGGCAGTGCTCGCGGCCGTGCGTTCCGCAGCGCCCTAGGGCGCCGGCTTCGAAGCCGGCGCCCCAGGCGCTGAAGCGAGCTACGGAATCGCGAGTGCCTGCGTGAAGACCTCTTCACGCAAGCCCGCGGCGATCACTGCCGCGCGGCGATCCGTCCAGACCGGACGGACGATGCCGTTCAGCGCGGCGATTCCCTCGTAATCGCCGTACTGGTTGCCCAGGTTCGCGCCGGGCGTCGTCTCGTCGGTGGGCGCCGTGGCGACCGTCTGGAACGAGAACGTCGAGCCGCCGTCCGTCGAGCGTGCGAGCGAGTACAGCGTCGTCTTGTTCGTCGGGTCCTGCCGCGTGTCGTAGAACGCGACGTTGACCGAGTTGTTCGACGGATCGACCGCCAGCCAGTGGTTGAACTGGTCGGCGTTGCCGGTGTCGCTCGTCACGCGCCGCTGCGGCGACCACGTGACGCCGCCGTTCGTGGACTTCGACAGGAAGACGTCGAAGCCGTTCGCGACCGTCTCGTCGCCCCACGAGCAGTAGAGCGTCGCTCCAATCGCACCGCAGGACGGATAGACGACCGCGCCGCGCACGTTCTGCGCCGGGATCGAGGTGTCAAACCGGAGCAGGGTCGGCGCGATCGTGTGCACCGGCCCGTAGCTGACTCCGCCGTCGGTCGAGCTGGCCTCGGCGATGCGCTGGTTCTGGTAGTCGAGCCAGGCGACGTGCAGCGTCCCGTTCGACGTCACGTACGGGTCGGCGCCGAAGGAGCCTTTCGGACCTCCGCCGAGCGACGCCGTCGCCGCCACGGGATCGGACATCGTCACGCCACCGTCGGTCGAGTACGAGACCAGCAGGTCGTTGCCCTTCGAGTTGCCGGTCGCGTTGTCCCAGGCCACGTAGATCCGGCCGAAGAACTTGCTCTTCTTGTTGTTGTCCACCGTGACCATCGGCTTGTCGTTGAACTGGCC
>DHWI01000019.1:18576-20142 GCA_002413095.1 Thermoleophilia bacterium UBA5186 | reverse complement strand
TGTCGATCGCGAGCGACGGGTCGGAGCCGAAGTCGAAGCCGCTCTGCGTCCGCGGCGGCGGAAGCGGAAGGTCGACTCCGCAGAACGTCGTGCCGCCGTCGAATGAGTAGTTCGCCCGCATCGGCAGGCGCTGGATCTCGTTCTCGCCGGTGACGACGTGACTGCCGTTCGACGGATCGATCGCAATGAAGGTCTCGCTCTGCGAACCGGTCTCGTGGCTCCCGTCGACGTTCCCTTCGAAGATCGGAGTCGTGCAGGTTGGCGCCGGACTCGGGTCGACGGCGCCGGATGCGACGACCTGGTACTTCGAGTACCACGTCGCGTTGGTGTAGCTGGAGGGCTTGTTCCCCGCGGCGGCGCCGCTCACGCCGACAGCGGCGAGAACGAGCGTTGCGACAGCGGAAACCAGCCCGGCGGTGGTGCGCTTCAAGATGAACTCCCTCCCTCTGAACCCGGCGCCGGCCGACTGCCGACAATCAGGTAGAGAGAGGAATACCACGCTTTGACACGGCCTTACAAGGCCGAGTCACCGCTGTGTCGGGCAGAACTTGTCGCCCGCGACGACCTGGTCGAAGATCGCGTTCATCCGCCGCTCGTACTCGACGTCTGCCGTGTTGTGCGGATTGTAGTCGTGAAGGCCCGGGCCTTCCCAGGCGAGGTCGGGCGTCACCCCCGGCCCCTGCACGGTGATGCGGTAGCGCTTCCCGTTCCCCGCGGGTCGCCGCGGAGAGCCCGGGAGCGAGCGGTCGTTCGTGGGCCAGAAGCTGTAACAGAACGCGCCCGTCGGGTTGCGGAAGACAAGGGACGTCTCGCGCTTCCAGCCCGGCCCGTACGCCGAGCCGAACGTGTCGACGTAGAGCGAGCGGCCGAACGAGTCCGGCGAGCCGCTCGCCGTCGTGTGGAAGCCGTGCACGGGCACGCCGAGGTAGGTCAATCGGCCGAAGAGGCCGTGCGCCTGGCCGCCGAAGGCCCAGTCGGTCCAGACCTCGAGCTTCGCGGTCGGGCCGCGCCAGTGCGAGAGGTGGAGCTCCCAGGCGCTCTGGCTCGCCTTCCACGGTGGATAGCCGCGGTGCGGCAGGTCGAGCTGCCAGCTCTGCAGCGCCCAGTACGAGCCGTCCGGCGCCCGGCAGGCCTTCACGAGCCAGGGGAGCGCAGGGCCGTCGTAGCGCAGGCAGGTGCGGCCGAACGTCTTCCAGACCAGGCGGCGCTGGGTTTCCCAGCCGCCCGTGTAGTCGAGGCGGAAGCGGACCTGTCTCGGGGCGGCGCCGGGATGCACCGCGTTGATCGCGCCGAACGCGAGGACGTGCCGGGTGCGTCCGGCCGCGCGGTACGTGACGAGCGCGCTGCCGTTCCCGCGCACCGCGAGCTGGATCTTCGAGGCGTTGCGGTCGACGAGATCGGACGCCGACGCAGCCGTTGGAGCGAGTGCGGCGAGGAAGAGCGTGAGTATGAGGGTGCGGACAGCCATCGAGACCCCTCCCGACGGCGGAAGAGTACTAGGGCCAGGTCGAGCGCTGCGGGCTGAGGTCGAGCTTCCCGCCGTTCCGGCACTCGCTGCTCAGGTAC
>DHWI01000019.1:18181-18467 GCA_002413095.1 Thermoleophilia bacterium UBA5186 | reverse complement strand
GCCGAGCTCGCGCCGAGCAACGTCGCCGTCCGGTAGTCGAGCTGGACGGCGTAGCACTCTGCGATCGCCTCGCTGCGGAAGCCGCGCCGGTGCATGCTCTCGTGCGCCAGCGTGTCGACTGCGAGCGCGATCCGGGCGAACGCGTGTCCGCGGTCGGGCCGGAGGCCGCGGTAGGCGAGGTCGACGAGCCCGGCGCAGGCGGTCGGGTCGAGGTGGATGCGCCCGGTGGGCGGCCAGTAGAACCCAGAGACGTAGTCGAGGCTCTCGTGAGCGCCGCCGTGGGCCA
>DHWI01000019.1:17667-17958 GCA_002413095.1 Thermoleophilia bacterium UBA5186 | reverse complement strand
GCGGCGGCCGACGCGCCCGGCAGGCGGCCGAGGAGGTCGGCCAGCGTCTGGAGCTCGGCGTCGCTGTAGCGCGCCTCGAACAGCTCGCGGATCGCCGCCACGTGCGAGCACGACGCGTCCTTCAGCTTCGTCCGGCCGGCGTGGGTGAGCACCGCGTACGTGACCCGGGCGTCGCTTTCGCAATGGGCTTTCTCCACGAGTCCGGCTGCTTCTAGCCCGTCCAGGAGCCGCGTCACGCCTGACGCGGTCAGCTGGAGGTTCTGGACGAGATCGGTCCGGCGAAGCCGCTCG
>DHWI01000019.1:15447-17449 GCA_002413095.1 Thermoleophilia bacterium UBA5186 | reverse complement strand
ACTCAAACTTTATCTCAAGTAGGGGGTAACAACAAGTGAGCACTATGGAGCAGACGACACAGGCCGTTCCGACCGGGACGTGGAATGCGGATCCGGTTCTTTCAGAGATCGGCTTCAGCGTCGAGTACATGGCCGGCACGTTCCGCGGAACGTTCGAGAAGTTCGGCGTCCAGCTCGTCGACGGCGTCCTCACCGGCACTGCCGACGTCACGAGCATCAGTGTCAAGGACGAGAACCTCGAGGCGCATCTCCTGAGCCCCGACTTCTTCGACGTCGAGCGCAATCCGGAGCTGTCGTTCCGGTCGACCGAGATTTCCCGCGAGGGCGACAAGGTCACGATCGCCGGCGAGGTCACGATCAAGGGTCACACGGCGCCTGCGGAGATCCGCGGCACGATCAGCGACCCGATCACCGATCCGTGGAACAACGAGCGCTTCGGGCTCAAGCTCGAGACGACCGTCGACCGCACGACGTTCGGCCTGAACTGGAACAACCCGCTTCCGTCCGGCGAGCCGGCACTGGCGAACGACGTCACGCTGACCGTGCAGCTGCAGCTGGTCAAGGCGGCGTAGCGACGATGCGAGTCCTCGGCATCTCCGGCAGTCTGCGCGACGCGTCGTACAACACGCAGCTCCTGCGGGCCGCCGGCCGGCTCTTCCCGAGCGACGTCGAGTTCGCCGTCTGGGACCGCCTCAAGGCCGTGCCGCCGTATGACGAGGACGACGACCGCAATCCCGCACCGGAGGGCGCGCAGCGTTTCCGCGACGCGGTCGCCGGTGCGGACGCAGTCCTGTTCGCGACGCCCGAGTACAACTCGTCGGTGCCCGGGCAGCTCAAAAACGCGATCGACTGGGCTTCCCGGCCGCTCGCCACGAACGCCCTCCGCAACAAGCCCGTCGCCGTGATCGGCGCGAGCACGGGGATGTTCGGCGCAGTCTGGGCCCAGGCCGAGCTCCGCAAGGTGCTGGCCGCGACGGGCGCTCGCGTGGTCGAGGGCGAGGTCGCCGTCGGCCACGCGCAGACGCGCTTCGACGAGGAGGGCAACCTCACGGATGAGAACCTCGTCGAGCAGCTCGACGAGGTCGTTCGCACGCTGATCGCGGAAACCGCGCCAGTCCAAGTCGCCGCGTAGTTCGGCTCGAGACAGCCAACCTGAGCTAGGGAAACGCCTCCCTATACTCGAAGGCGGGGCCGTTAGCTCAGCTGGTAGAGCAGGGGACTTTTAATCCCAAGGTCGCTGGTTCGAGTCCAGCACGGCCCACTCGGGAACCCGCCGCTGATGGCGGGTTTTCTCGGTTCAGCTTCTCCTCGTGGTCTTACCTTCACCGCCTTTGGGGGGGTAACAGGCGGGTAAAAAAACGACTGAAACCTCTGTCCAAACCCGTGCTCGTCGGTGCTGCGGCTAAGTCGCGCGGTCGGCAAGCCTCGATTCGAGACGATCGAGCCGCGCGCGCACTTCACGTAGCTCCGCAAGCACCTCGATCTCCGACGCGAGGAACCGCTGTGCCACGGCCTCCGTCAGGACGGCGACGAATCCAATCCCGACGACGAGCACGCCGATGGTGATGATCCGCCCGAGCGTCGTCTGCGGGGAGCCGCGGTAGCCGACGGTCGTCAACCGCGTGCGCTGGTTCGATTCCGGCCGGGGGCACTTTGTCCCTAGCTGCTTGAGGGGCGGCTTGTCTGTCTCTGTCTACGAGCCGTCTACCAAGGAGATTTGCCATGGAGTCAAACAAAGATCTTAGATAAACACCTGCAAAACGCTATTTTTGGTTACTCCCTTGTTCGAACCGAATCGAGCAAACGTTCCTTAGTCGTTTTGTGAGTGCGAGGCGTCGTCGCGGCTGCGACGACTAAGCGTAAAGGCCATTCCACTACGCGAGAACCGCGGGGTCAATTTCAACATGGCGCACAAGTCGTATTTCAACTTGCCCGCTGTGGCTCGGTTGAGCCAGATCGCTGTCTAGGCTGTCTCTCCCGGCGATCGAGGTCAAGGTAGCCG
>DHWI01000019.1:14041-15276 GCA_002413095.1 Thermoleophilia bacterium UBA5186 | reverse complement strand
AAAACCCGTGCGTGACGGGCACGCGCCCTATAGTCGCCCGTATGGCCAAGCTCAAGTACATGACTGTTCCCGACGCTGAGCGACGGGATCCCGTTTCGTCGGCTGGCCGGGTGCCTGCTCGGGAACGAAGACTTGCTGCATCGGGCTACGCTGCGAAGATGGCGCGGTTCGGGGCTTTGTGTTTGGCCGGGTTCCTGTGTGCGGCTGCGGCGGGCGTGACGTCGCTCGCGCTGGCGGGTGCGGCTTCTCGGCCAACTGTCGTCTTGACGGTGTCGACGACCGCGGATGTCGTCAACGGTAACGTCTCGTCGCCGGCCGCGCTGATCGCACATCCGGGGCCGGACGGCATCTCGCTGCGCGAGGCGATCACTGCGGCCAATCACGCCTCTGGACACGTGAAGATCACGTTTGCGCGAGCTCTTGCCGGGAAGACGCTGACCCCAAAGACGTACTTCCCGGCCTTCACGCACGGCAACACCGCTCTTATCGGGCTGACGACTAATGGCCAACCAGCGGTCACGATAGATGGAGCCCGCCTTCCGGGTCGCCCGGTGAAGCCTGGTACTGGGATGGCGACACTGTTTGCTCCATTCAACGTGTATGCGTCGAACGTGTCGATCATGCATCTCCACATCACCGACGTTCACAATAGCGGCCCCGTAATCTTCGTCAGCGCGGCGCAAACTCCTCGCAGCCAGCATCAACTCTCGGGCGATCAGATCGAGTTCAACATTCTTGATCCCGGTAGCTACCAGGCTAGTGGGCCCACGAGTCAGCGTAATGTGACCGTGGGAATCGCGCTTGGAACGTTCGGGTCGCCGGGGGCGGTCAAGAACGGCTCCGTCATCAACGCGACCATCGCACACAATGTCATTCGTGGCTTCTCCGGGGACGCCATCAATGCCGGGCCAGGCGGCGTAAACTGCAGCGTTAAAGGTCTGCTAATCGAGGACAACACCTTTGAGAACCTCAACAACGCTGGCGGCCCTGCGGTTGAGCTCTCGATCAACTTCTCACACAACAGCATCACAGGGACGCGCATTCTACGAAACACGTTCACGGGGAACTGGGCCGGGTTGAGTCTCACCGGCTCCGCCCAAGGCGACGACAACGTCCTCTCCAACACGCTGATCTCGCAGAACGTCTTTGATGGCAACTCCGCGGCACTCGACATAAGCTTGACCTACGGCAACGGCAAAGGTAACGCCGTTCTCAATACAACGATCTCGAACAAC
>DHWI01000019.1:0-13977 GCA_002413095.1 Thermoleophilia bacterium UBA5186 | reverse complement strand
TACAGATCGTCAACGACACGTTTGCCTTCAATGATGGCGCGCTCGTCTTTCCGGCAAGATTAGGTTCCAATAACCAGGCCTTGAACGTGAAGGTGCAGAACTCGATCTTCTGGATGAACGGAAGCCACTTCGGCGACATGGGCGGACCCGCTTTCTCAATGACCCCCCTGACGATCATCACATCGCTCATCGGTGTCGATCCCCTCTTTGTGAGCGCGCAAGACGTGCATCTGCAGGCGGGCAGCCCGGCGATCAATGCAGGTACAGCCAGCGGTGCACCTACGGTTGATATTGATAACGGCCTACGCGAGAGCTCACCCGACATCGGCGCCTACGAGTTCGGCGCGGCTCCCCGGCCGTAACTCGGCGTCGTGCTCGAGGAACTATGCGGCACCGGCACGGTCACATCGACTCCGGCCGGAATCGCCTGCGAGCGGACGCGCGAGGCGGCTTTCGATACCAATACAAAGGAGCGACGCCGCTGGCCAACCCTACGCCTGTTGATACTGCCTCCAGAAATGGCTTCGTTGCGCGGTCTAGCGGCCATCTCGTCCCGTTAAGAACGGCCCTCTCGGCCCGAAATCGCCGAAATCTTCCCGTTAAGCCGCGAGGGCTCTGTGCAAACCCGCTTGGTTATTGGGCTCGCAAGTTGAAACTGAGCCCCCGTGGGTTCAATTTCAACTTCAGGGTCTGTTCCGATTTCAACTTGGTGGCCGTGTTTGCAGGACTCTCTTGGAGGAGGTCGCTGAGCGGACACTATCGATCGAGGATGGCCAGATCTCCTCCTATGAAGGGGACCAGACCGCCTACGACCTCACCGCCGAGCCCGGACAGCTTGCCGGGCCCGCTCCCGCGTTTGCCTGATCTGCACGTTTTTCAACGAAACGTTGAAAAACGTGCCAGCCGCGATAGGACTGACCAACGAGGACCCTGACATAACAAGTACCACCGCCACTCGGTAGTCCCACTGGCCTAACTCGGTCGGCTCCTACGAGTGGCGCTTGCGGAAGGTGGCGACGACCTTGACCGCTGTTCTCGGGCGAAGAGTGCAGGAGACATGGAGGCCTGCGCACGCTCCGCTCCAGCCGGCGAAGCGGTAGCCGCGCGCAGCGCTGGCGCGTAGAGTCAACTTCCCTCCTGATGCGATCGTTGTCTGACATCTCGCCGGGCAGCTGATGCCGGCGCCGGTGACCCGGCCCTTGCCCTTGACGGCCACAGTGACCCTTAGAGGCCGCGGAGGAGGAGGCGTGGCTAGCGTGTATGTCTGGAAGAAGAAGTCTGAGTCAGCGCCCGCGCCGCCGCCCCAGGCGCGACCTGCCGAGTATGCCCCATCCGCACACGGCGTGCCGGTGGGGTCCTTGACCGAGGAACCCAGGTCTGCCGCCCAGGCGATCGATCCATTCGGGGCGTTGAGGGCGATTGCGTACTGTTTGCCTGCTTCCACCTTCGCCGGAGCCGAGAAGGAAACGGCGACATCGGTGAACGTCGCCGTCGTCGTCGTGGTCGGGGAAACGCTCGTGGACGCAAGCGGTGTCGCGACTACCGGCTGGCCGTTTCCATCCACGGGAGCGATCGCCACCGAGATTTGCGTGTTCGTCTCCGTGGTCGACATCACTTTTAGGGGCAGAACGACATCGGTCAGCGTGCCGGTGACGCCAGTGGTGAACGTCTGCGCTAACCATTCGGTCGGGTAATCGGGCGCCCAGCCATGGAAGGCGCACGCGGAAGGTCGAGAGGGGTTGCTCTGGTCGAGTGTCGCACCCGGAGCGATGGCCGAAGCGGTCGGTGCGGAGAGTCCGCCGACACTGGCGCCGGCTCCGTAAGCGGCGACGGCCGCCGCTGCAAGCGCCAGCGAGATCAGCAGCGCGTAGCGGGCCCGAGTTCTCATAACAAGACCGTAGCGCGTTCCACGCGGCGCATGGCCTTATTGCGCGCCGGCTTCATGCAGTCTTACCCGCGCGCCGCCGGAAGAAGAACGCAATAGCCGCCAGAGGTTCATCGGTCGCTTCGCCCTTCGGTCGGCGCGGACACATCGCCCTCGCCATCTCCGGCAAGATCCGAAAGCATTACATCCGCATCCTGCCCTGGTCGCGCCAAAGTCGATCTCTCGCCCTACGGCCTCTCTCGCGGCCGCATCGTCTATCGTCACCGCTCGGAGCACCCACTCCCGGCCCACCGAGCCGGATGTAAAGCCCGCACCGAATCACCCTAGCCGCGATACGAAGACGCCGGACGATGACGAGCGTCTTGCCCAACTCCAGGTCCGCGGCGACGAAGCGAACGAGTTCCTGGAACTCGGTGTCCGGGCACCCGGTCTCATTTCGGATCGCGAGGCGACGGGCTACGGTTGTCCGGCACCCGGCGTCTTAGAGAACCTATCTCCAGTCAACGTTATGTTCGTTGTCCACTGTTGAGTGTGACAGCCGCAGCCGGGGTAGGAGGTGAGGGTGCTGGTGACGGGGACTACTTCGCTGGTTACTTGTCCCAACCCTGTGGGCCCGCCTGTGCTCGTAAAGTGCGCCTGGATCGAGAAAGGTGACACCACCCAGCAACGGCTAGTAGCGCGATCGCAGTCTGTGCTGTCGAGAGCGCCGGAAACGCTTATTACGACGTTACCATCGCTGCCAACGGTGCCGGTGAACCCGCCGGTATCGCGGTTTGTGATGACACCGTTGCGGATATCGAAAAGGGGCATGTCAGTTGACCCCCACATTGATTTCATCCATGAACCACGTCCCGTCGTAACGTCCAGCGGGGTTTGTGACGCGGATTGAAATCGCGTCACATGCGCTAGCCGAAGTCGCCTCGCGCACGCAGATGGTGACTTTCGAGCGTCCCACCTTCGCATCCTCCGCAACGGTGCCAGTCAGTTGACCGTCGCGATGCAGCACGATCCCCGCCGCGCGTCGCTGTTGCTTACGATCGACTGGTCCGTCGGGGACTCTGCGTTGCCTCTCGAGTCCTGTCCTTGTTTGAGTGGTAGGTCAAGTCGGACCGGTCATGGGATTCGTTATCCCTAGCACCCTGGAGGTGCCGGTTTAGGAAACCGCTGCTCTATCCACTGAGCTACGGGGGCTATTTGGCTTGGTTGAGCAAAAACTGTCCCCTCCTGATCTATCCACTGTAACCCCGTCACGATCCGCGTCGGCCGGGTCGGAGGCTTCTCGCGGCCGGGCGGGTCCAACCGCGGCGCCCGTCGGGTTCGTGTGCGCGCGGGTGAGGAGGAGGGCGAGGGTGGGGCAGGCGTCCACCGCGCGGCGGGCATGCTGCTCGAGCTCGGGCGTGATCGGCTCCGGGTCGACGATCGGATAGCCCCAGTCGTCGAGGCGTACACGTTCTGGGAACAGTTCGGCGCACAGTCCGTGTCCCTCACACGCGATCGGGTTCACGCGGAGGACGTCGGTCATCGGCGCCCTCTTCCTCTCGGCGGAATGGGCAGAACCCCTTGGTCGGGCGCGGCGCAGCGGCCGTAGCGCAGGTGCTGCTCGATCTCGTCTGCGAACACCTCGACTGAGCTGGCGGCGAAACGCGTCGCTCCGTCCGGGTGTCGGCATGCGCCGCGGCCGCCAACCTCGATCAGCCAGCGCGCTAGGCGTTGCCGTTCGTCGGCTTCGCCGATGGCGATTCGCGCGAGCGCGTCGGCGATGGCGCGAAGTCCGTGCACGCACGGACCGCACTGGCCCGCGCTCTCGTCGGCCAGGTAGCGGGCAACACGCGCCACTTCCGCAACTGCGCAGGTACTCGCAGGGAGCGCGACGATCACGCGCGCGCCGAGTCCGCCTCCGTGTGCTGCCACGTGTTCTTCGTGCAGCAGGAGGTCGCGTGCGGCCGCGTCGGTGAACCACCTTCCGAAGTAGCCGCCGACGAGGTAGGCCGAGACGGGCTCGGTCGCGCCGCCGGCGTCGGCCAACAGCTCGCGCAGGGGCGTGCCGAGCGCCATCTCGTGGATGCCCGGCCGGGCGACGGCGCCGGAGAACGTCAGGAGCGTCGATCCGGGCTCCGCGCGGGTGCCGAGTTCGCGAAACCAGGGCGCGCCGAAGCGTGCGATCAGCGCCAGGTGTGCGAGCGTTTCGACGTTTTGCACCAGCGTCGGGGCGCCGCCGACGCCGCGTTCGAACGGGCGCGGGGGAGTGAACATCGGTTTCGCCGGCCCGCCGTTGAGAAACTGGATCAGCGCCGTCTCCTCGCCGCCGACGAACGCGTCCGGAGCGACGACGACCCGAAGCGAGACTCGGCCGTCGATGCGTTTGCGCTGGCGGGCGTCGATCGCGGCGGCGAGGACTTCCCGCTCCTGGATCCCGCGCCGGCCGACGCCGACGATCACCTCCCGTGCGCCGACCGCGCCGGCGGCGAGCAGGGCTCCATCCAGCACGAGCTGCGGCGTGGCGCGCAGCAGCGCCCGGTCCTTGCCGCTCGCGGGCTCGGCTTCGACGCCGTTGACCACAACCACGGGCCGCTGGCGCTGCGTGGCGACCGCACGGAGTTTCACCCCGGTCGGGAATGCCGCACCGCCGCGGCCGCGGAGACCGCTCGCTTCCACGAGCGAGATCAGTTCGGGTCCGGTGACGGCGTCGCGCACGCTGCCGTACCGCCGCACGTGTTCCTCGAGCGACGCGGGGCGACCGTCGTCGCGGACTGACGCGAGCAGTCGCGGCAGGCCGCGCGGAGCGGCCGGCGGATCGGACGGCCGGCGGCGAGTCGTGAGCCCTGCCGTGCCCGTCACCGCGCAGCCGTCCCGTGAAGAGACCCGCTGACGGCATCGGTCGAGCTGTCGATACGGAGATCGAGAGTGAGGTCGGCGTGCGCGCCGGATGCGTTCGTCAATTGCGCTGCGACCCGGTTGCCGTCGAGCGAGACGACGCGGCCCGTGTAGGCCGAGTTCGTGCCCGCCGCGGCGAAGGCGACGTCGCTTGCCGTCATGGCGACGCCCCCGTCCTGCGTGGGCACGCCCCAGAGCGTGAGGCGAAGCTTGCCGTGCACGCGACCCCGGACGCGCGTCTCGATGTCGACTGTGATGAGACCGTCGCTGCGCGGTGCCGAATTCGTGGCGTGTCCGGCAAGGCGTGCATCGAAGCTTCCCGAGGGGAGCGACGCCGCGCTCGCGAGCGAGGCCGTGCTCGAACCGGCGGCCGCTCGACGCAGGAGCGCGACCGGTGTGCCCGCGCGCGCCGCCCAGCCCTTTCGCTGCGGTCCGCCGCGGTACCAGACAAAGATCAGCAGTGGCACGACGAGCGTGACGGCGGCCGCGGCGACACGCGGCGCGGGCGCGGCGCTGCTGCGTCCGACGCGCACGAGCACCGAAACAGTGACAAGCGCGAAGCAGGCGAAACCGACGAATGCCATCCAGCTGAAGCGGGCGTCGCTGCCGGTCCCGAACGAGTGCAGGAGCGCCACCGGCCAGGACGCATAGGCGAGCCAATGCACCGCGCGCCACATCCGATAGCCGAGCCGCGCACGCAAGAAGCTCGTGACGACGAGGGCGAGCAGCAGGTCGAAGGCAACCGCGCCGAGCCCGAGCCAGACGGGACGGTAAGGAGAGAGGAACGGGATCAGCGCGTCCTTCAAGCCGACCGGCGCGTAGCCGTCGGCGACCGTCGTCACGACGTGCACGACCACGAACGCGATCGCGAGCAGGGTCACGTTTCGGTGCAAACCGCCGACGAGGAAGCGCGGCAGGCGCTCGCTGCGCCAACGGATCGAACTCAGTACGCCGAGAACCACCGCAGCCGTGAGCAACAGCAGCGCGACGACGCCGGTCGCGCGCGTCAGATACCAAAGCGTCGTCGGGCCCGACGCGGCAACGAGCGAACTCACGCCGCCGCCGCCGGCCAGCCGGACACGGTACTCGTCAGCCCGTCGTACCGCACGAGCCGAGCCGGCAGTCCGTGCGCCACGAGCCACTCAGGTGCCTGCTCGCCGAGGATGATCGCCGCCGTGCTCGCCGTGTTCGCATCGACGCACGAGGCGGCTGCCACCGTGACCGTCCGCCAGTGCGCCTCGGCGGGACGTCCGGTCTGCGGATCGACGATGTGATGGAGGCGGCCGGCGCTGCTCGCCCACCTGCGGACCGTCGTGCCGGAGGTCGCAAGGCCGCCAGATGAGATTCCGACCGCCGGGCCCGCGGCGTCGAGCGGTTCTGCGTTGTCCTCGGCGATCCGAATCGACCAGCCGCCGGCGGGCGGCTCGCCCGCGACCGCGACGTCGCCGCCGAGCGAGACGAGCACGCCTACGCCCGTGGCCGCGCACGCGCGGTGGGCCGTGCGGTCGGACGCGAGCGCTTTCGCGGTTGCACCAAGGTCGAACTCAACGCCCTCCGGTGCGCGGACCGTTCGACGAGTTTCGTCGAGCACCACCGTGCGCCAATCGGGATCGCGGACGAACGAGGGTCGAACGAGTCTGCCCTCGCGGCGACGGATGACGGAGAAGGTCGCGTCGTATCCCGCGAGCCGCAGCGTCCTGCCGATCGTCGGATCGACGAGTCCCGAGCTCGCCTCGGCGGCGGCCAGCGCGGTCTTGAGCGCCTCGAACAGGAGCGGGCTCACCCGCACCTCCTCGCCCGACACGGCGTTGACCCGTGCGAGCTCGGAGTCGGCCCGGAAGCGACTACAGGATCGGTCGATCGCCTCGAGCTCGCGCACGAGGAGCGCGTGCGCGAGCTTCAGCGCGTCGGGATCGGTGACCGCGACGAGAGCGGTGGTACCGAGCGCGAGCAGACGCAGCGAAGCGGGTACGACGCTCACGAACCGCCGCTTACGACGACAGGCGGCGCCGACGCGGGTGCGGGAGCCTGCGCCGGCGGCGCCGGTGCGGCCGACTGCGGCATCGGCGATGAGGAAGAGCCCTCGTCGGACGAGGGCGGGACGGCCTGGGCAGGCGCCGACGGCGCGGGCGGCAGCGCGGGCATCGTCACTGATCGGAAAACACGTCGCGGGCTCCGAACGATCTTTCGCGCGTGCGTCGAACTCGCGGCCATGCCTGCAAACACACCGGAAAGCGCGACGGCGACGGCGATCATGCCGCCGGTGAGCCGCCGCAGCCGCGTCAGCGCGGCATCCCTGACAAGCGCCGCGCGCTCGGGTGAGTATCCGTCGTTCATGTCTGGGCCCGACCCAGCCTGCCAACCCGAGATGAGACGACGATGAGGCCTGGCTAAACCGACATTAAGAGATCCATGCGGCCGGCTCGCGCGAGCGGTGCTGCGTCCCTCTTACCTCGCCAGGTTCCCGGTTGAGGGGGATCGCGACGACTAGCGAAGGTTCAAAGGGTCGAAGCCCGAGAACCGAAAGGTCGGCGGGCTTCGACCTTCTTATCGCGATCGCGCGGCGGCTGCGAGCAGCCGGGAGGATGAACCGACGCGCCCGCCTTGTGTGGGCGCTCATCGCGGGCGCACGGCGATGATCGTTGCGAGCGGTTCGCGTGAGATACCGCCGAGCAAGTAGACCGTCCGGCCGATCGTCGCGACCGCGGCGTCGGTCAGCGAATGCGGCAGCCGCCCGACGAGTGCGATCCGATTCCTGACGGGGTCGAAGCGGCGGATCGCGGCGCTCGGCCCGCCGGGTGCCGAGCCGCCGAGCACGTAGACGCGGCCCGACACCACGGCGGCCATCGCGTGCGCGAGCGGCGTCGGCAGATGGCCGACGATCCGCGCCGTGCCGGTGGGCAGGTAGATGCGCTGGATCGCGCTCGTGAACGTCCCGGTGTACTCGCCGCCTGTGATCAGGCCGCCGAAGACGTAGACGGCGCTGCCGACTGCAGCGACCGCCGGGTAGCGCACCGGCTGCGGCAGGTGTGCGACAACGCGGAAGTCCCTCCCGTTCGCGGTTGCCCAGACCTCTCGCTGTGGGCCGACACCGTCGAAGCCGCCGACAAGGATCGCGCGCCGGCCAACGACGGCGGCCGTGACATCGGCGCGTACGGTCGGCATGAGGCCGACCACGCGCGCACGGCGGCTGCCGGGGAAAAACTGCTGTACCACGTCGTGCACCGACGTCGCCGCGCCGCCGATGACGAGGATGCGGCCGCCGAGGTTTGCCGCCGCGGCGCCATGCGTGGGCAACGCCAAGCTCCCGGCGCGTCGCGAGACGCCACTCCTTGGATCGAAGACGTAGACGTTGCTGATGGTGCCGCCGGCGCTGTCGTGACCGCCCAGCACGTAGATCCGGCCAGTCGTGGCCACCGCGACCGTTCGGTAGAGCGGCGCCGGCAGCCGGAACGCCTTCTGCGCAGCGCCCGCCACGGCCGCCGGCAGCGAGATCACAAGCAGCGCGACGGCGAGGCACCGACTGTATGCCCGCGAGTGTAGGAGCGGCTGCAACATCAGAGCGAGCGTCGGAGCATCGGATCAGCTCGGCGCGCGGTGACGATCCCCGGCTCCTCGGCGCGGGGCAGGGTGATCCAAGCGTCGGCGCCGGCGCCGTCGCGGTTTGCAACCGCCGCGCTTCCACCGTGGGCGCGGGCGATCAGCTCGACGATCGCCAGGCCGAGCCCGGCGCCGCCTGGGCTGCGCGCCTCGTCGGCGCGGCTGAACCGATCGAATGCCCGCGGCACGAAGCCCGGTGGGAATCCGGGGCCGGCATCGGCCACATGGAGTTCGATCCCATCGCCGTTCCGGCGCACGAACAGCTCGACGGCGCCGTCGCCGTATGCAAGCGCGTTGTCGACGAGATTGCCGAGTGCCTGCTCGAGCCGTGCCGGATCGGCTTCCACGGGCGCGTCCGTCTCCTTGGCGACGACGAGGCTCCGGCCGCGCTCGCGCGCCCTGGCTTCGTAGCGAGCCGCGACCCCTTCGAGGAGTTCGAGTGTGGAGATCCGCTCGCGGCGGACGGGCAAGCCGCCCTGATCGGAGCGTGCGATCAGGAGCAGCTCCTCTGCGAGGTTCGTCAGCCGTTCCGTTTCTTCGGCCGCGGAGCGCAGCGCTTGCTCTAGCTCGTTCTGCGAACGTGGTCTGCGCAGGGCGAGCTCGAGCTCGGTGCGCAGCAGCGCGAGCGGGGTTCGTAGCTCGTGGCTCGCATCGGCGACGAAACGCCGTTCGTGCTCGAACGCGGCCTCTAGACGCTGGAGCATGTCGTTCAGGGTCTCGGCGAGCTTCGAGATCTCGTCGCGGGCGGAGGGAACAGGCAGGCGCGTGCCGGTCGTGGAGGCGGTGATCGCCGCCGCCCGGCGTCGCATCGCCTCGACCGGACGGAGCGCTGCGGCCGCGAGCAGGTAACCGGCAAGAATCGCGAGGGCGAGGGCCGCGGGCCCGCCGAGAACCAGTTCGCGGGCCAGACGATGCAGCGCGTCCTCGCGCGGCGCGAGCGTCTGGGCGACGACCAGCACGGCGCGCTGCCCTTTTGCGTGCGCGGGAACGGCGAGCAGCCGCCAGTCGTCGCTGCGTCCGGGGACCTTCGTGCTCCACCAGACGGACTTGCCATCGAGGACACGGGCTTGGGTCGCCCCCGACGAGAGCAGGGGCAGCTTCGCGGGAACGGACTCGAGCACTCGTCCGCCCGGGCCAACGAGCTCCGCCGCGGTCACGCCGCTCGCAGCATCGCGGTCGAGCAGGCTGCGGCCGTGCTCGAGGTGCCCCGCGGACTCGCCCGCCTGGGCGCGCAGGTTCTGGTCGATCGACGTCAGCAACGCGCGGCCGACGCGCAGGTAGACGAAGAAGCCCATCGCCGCCAGGACGACCGCCATCGCCAGCGCGAACGGGAGCGTGAGCCGAAGACGGATCGGCAGCGCTCTCACGTGTCTCCTCGCAGTCTGTAGCCGACGCCTCGGATCGTCTCGAGCGAGTGACGGCCGAACGGCCGGTCGATCTTCTCGCGCAGGTAACGGATGTAGACATCGACCACGTTCGAGCGGCCGTCGAAAGCCATGTCCCACACGCCATCGAGCAACCGTTGGCGCGAGAGCGTCTCGCCGGCGCGTCGCATGAAGAGGTGCAACAGCGCGAATTCCTTCGCCGAGAGGTCGACCTCGACCTCGCCGCGCCAGGCTCGATGCGCCGCCGGATCGAGCCGGAGGTCCCCGACGACCAGCTCGGTCGGCCGTTCGCCCGGCGTTCGGCGAACGAGCGCCCGCAGCCGGGCCAACAGCTCCGCGAACGAGAACGGCTTGACGAGGTAATCGTCGCCGCCGGTGTCCAGACCCCGCACGCGATCCTCCACCTCGTCGCGCGCGGTCAGGAACAGGACGGGCGCCCAGACCTCGTTCGCGCGCAGCTCGCGACAGGTCGCGAACCCGTCCAGGCCCGGCAGCATCACGTCCAAGATGATCGCGTCGTAGGGCGCCGCCTTCGCCATCCAGAGCGCGTCCTCGCCGCGGCCGGCGACGTCGGCGACATGCCCCTCCTCGCTGAGGCCACGCGCGAGCAGGCGCGCGAGCTTCGTCTCGTCCTCGACCACCAGAACGCGCATGAGCGCATTGTTCCTGGCCGCAGATGAGGGACGGATGAGACGGGACGGCGGTTTCTCATTGCCGCCTCATCTTCGTCTGCTGCACTTCCCGGGGTGGAAGCGCGACAGGGCATCGCCTGGCGTCCGGTGCGGCTGCGGACGCTGCTCGGCCGCCTGCTCGTCGGCGGCACCGACGGCAACCGCCGGCTGACAGCGACGACGGCCCTCGTGCTGCTCGTGCTGCTCGCAGCCGAGGGCGCAACGCTGCTTGCGCTGCGGCCGTTGCTCTCGCTCCACGTCTTCCTCGGCATGCTGCTGATCCCACCGGTGGCGCTGAAGCTGGCGAGCACCGGCTACCGCTTCGGGCGCTACTACGCACGTGACGCGGCCTACCGGCGCGAAGGGCCGCCGGCCCTGCTGATGCGGATGCTGGTGGCGCCATTCCTCGTCGCCTCCACGCTCGGCCTCTTCGCCAGCGGGGTTGCGCTGCTCGTCGTCGGACCCGGCGGCGGGATCGTGCTCGCCATCCACAAGGCCAGCTTCCTGGTCTGGTTCGTCTCGATGTCGGCCCACGTGCTCGCATACGTCGCTCGCCTCCCGCAGCTCGTCCGTGCCGACTTCACTCGCGTGGCGCGTGGTTCGGGTGTTTCGTTGCGCCAGCTGCTCGTCGCCGGCGCGCTGGTCGCGGGGGTGACGCTCGCGATCGCGACACTGCCGCTCGCGCGTCCCTGGCTGCACTGGATCGGGGTCGACCATGGGCACCATCAAGAGATCGGTCCCCCAGTTCGTCCGCCGGCCGCGCTTCACGGCTGGGTTTGGATGGCATGAGCCGGTCGAAACGGTCGGCCGCGAAGCGGCGCAGGGCGCGGGCGTTGCATGTGGAGGTCGTCGCCGCAGAGGAGAGCGCGGTGGCTGAACAGCGTTTGCGTCCCGCGCGGCGCCGTGGACAGCTCGCCAAGATGGTGCTCGGCGGCGCCGCAGCGGTTGGCTTCGGACTCTGGATGGTGCTCGCGCGGGTCACCTATGCCGGACACACCAAGCATCCGGTGCGGGCTCTGTCGATCCCGCAACCGCTGTACCAGGTCGTGCGCCGCAACCTGCTCCAGGCGGGCATCATCGCCCCGGCGACGGCGCCGCCCGACGCGACCACGAGCACCTCGTGAGTGATCGGGAGACGCAGCGGTTCCACGCGATGGGATGCGAGGTCGTGCTCGGCGCCGCTTCAGCGGCCGCAGCCCGCGCCGTCGAGCAGCTGTTCCGGGAGCGAGAGCGAACGTTCAGCCGCTTCATCCCCGGCAGCGAGCTAAACCGTGTCAACGCCTCCGCGGGTCGGCCGGTGCACGCGTCGCACGAGTTCGAGACGATGCTTCGCACCGCGCTCGACGCCGCGGTGGAGAGCGACGGTCTCGTCGACCCGACGCTCGGTGCGGCGCTCGTCGCCGCCGGCTACGACGCCGACCTGGCATTGCTGCGCGACGACGGGCGCGCGCCGCCGGCGGGGCCGCGAGGGCGCTGGCGCGGCGTCGGCCTGATCGGCCGCCATCTCTTCGTTCCGGCCGGTGTCGAGCTCGATCTCAACGGTGTCGTCAAGGGCGCGACCGTCGACGATGCGCTCGCACTGATCGGCGATACCGGTTGGGTATCCGCCGGCGGCGACCTCGCCACCCGCGGTGGCGTGGACGTCTCGCTGCCACAGGGAGGAACGGTGCGGCTCGAACGCGGCGCGCTCGCGACCAGCGGTACCGACCGCCGCAACTGGACGCGTGGCGGCGAGCTTCAGCACCACCTGATCGATCCCCGCAGCGGCAGGCCCGCGCGCTCCCCGTGGCGATACGTCACCGCCTGCGCCGCGACATGCGCCGGCGCCGACGTCGCCGCGAAGGTCGGCTTCCTCCGCGCGGAGTCTGGTCCGGCGTGGCTCGATGCGCGCGGCATCCCAGCCCGGTTCGTGACGCCGAACGGCGCGGTGCGACTCAACGATGCATGGCGACGCAGCCTCGAGCGGGAGCGGCAGTGCATCTGACCTCGAGCCCGCTCGACTGGTACGTCGCCCGCTCCGCCGGAATCGCGGCCTACCTGCTCGTCACCGTTGCCGTCCTGCTCGGGCTGACGATGGCCGGCAAGAAGACGTTCCCGCGTTGGCCGCGCTTCGTCGTCGAGGACGTCCACCGCTTCGTCGGGCTGCTCGCCGGCAGCTTCGTTGTGATCCACGTGTTCACGATCGCGATCGATGCCTGGCTGCCGTTCTCGATTGGCTCGCTCGTCGTTCCGTTCCTGTCTCGTTACCGGCCGCTGTGGGTCGCGCCCGGCATCGTCGCGGCGGAACTCTTGCTCGCGCTCGCCGTCACCAACCATTACCGCCGCAGGCTGCCGTATCGCTTCTGGCGCCGTGCCCACTATCTCAACTTCGCCGTCTGGAGTGCTGCGACGCTGCACGGCGTCGGCAGCGGAACCGATCGCAGCGCACCCTGGGCGCTCGCGATCTTCGCGCTGGCGGCGGCGTCGGTCGGCGCGGTGCTCGTCTGGCGGCTCCTGCGAGTGCGGATCGCCGTCCGCCGTGCGCTGCCGCTGGCCGGGGTCGCTGCCGCGGCCGTCGCGACACTCGTCGTCGGCCTGGGCGCCGGCCCGCTGAGCTTCAAGCCGAAACCGTGGAACGCCGTCGCGTTCAGCGAGCCGCTCACCGGGCAGATCGCGCGCCTGTCCGGGGTGACGCGTGGCATCGTGTCGTTGGCCGGCGAGGGACAGGGCACACAGCGCGTGCTCGTCCGGGCCGATCTGCTCATCGCACCGAGGCGAGTCCTTCGCACCTCGTTCCAGATGGAGTACCTGCCGAGCGGCCTACGTTGCACTGGCAGCGTGACCGCCGTACACGCGCTCGGTTTCAGCGCGATCTGCCGGCTCGCGAGCGGGGGGCGCCGCTACGTCACCGCGCAATGGCAAGACAGCGGAAGCTCAGAGATCGCGGCCGGGACGATCACGTCGCACGCCTAAGGACGAGATCGCCATTGTTGGGGTCGACTACGCAGACTGCAGCTGGTAGTTCCTACGGAAGACGCGCTCGCGCGCAAGTCCGGAATCAAGATGACCGAGGCTGCTTCCCCGGCTACGACTGGCGTGGGCCAGTGTTCAGGAATGTCCCCTGGGGCGTTGGCATGCGCCACCTGTCCGGCGTGGAACGACCGAGCGCAAGGGCTTGACAGCGCCGTGGCGTTCAGTTGATCGTGAGTCCATGACCGCACGAAGGACACTTCTCGCGGTCGCCGTTTTGTTCGCAATCGGCGAGGCGCTGGACTCGATCGACGTCGGCTGGTTCGGAGTCATCTTCGCTGTTCTCTTCGCGGCTGGAGCGCTGTTGATGCGAAGAGGAGGTCGCTCCGGCGTCATTCTCGTCGGTACACTCGTGTTTGTTGAGGTGGTCGCCTGGCCGACGTTTAAGCGGCACACGACAACCGACTGGATTATCCAGATTCCGTTCCTGATTCTTGGATTGGTCGGCCTCGCGGCGCTCGGGATCTTCCTTTTCCGCGGGCGGCGAACTGAGCGAACCGCTCGTCCCACCTAGCTCTAGCTCGCCGTTTTGAAACTCGACGAGCGTGGGGTG
>DHWI01000077.1:10473-19089 GCA_002413095.1 Thermoleophilia bacterium UBA5186 | reverse complement strand
TCGCGTTGTGCACGAGGTCGTCCAGCTTGTCGATGAGTACCAGTACGTCCATTGGAGCCTCCGGAAGTCTACTCACGCCGGTCGGACGGGGATTCACGCGTGGGTGAGTCCATCGGCGGGTCGACCGGTCGTTTCAGACGCGCGCGCGGGCAAAGCCCGCACGCGCTGAGACGGCGCCGCCCAGTCGGCGCCTTACTCTTGCGGGTTCTCCGGCGTTCCGGGTCGGCCGTCGGGATACAGGGCCTTGAAGCGCGCCGCAACTGCGGGCGGCACCAGCTCGGCAACGTCGCCCCCGAAGTACGCGATCTCCTTGACCCCGCTCGAGGAGACGAAGCTGACGCTCGGGCTCGCCATCACGTAGACCGTCTCGACGTCCGCGGCGAGCGTCCGGTTCAGCTGGTTCATCTGGAACTCCCACTCGAAGTCGGAGATCACGCGCAGTCCCTTCACGATCACCTTCGCGTCCCAGCGCCTAGCGAAGTCGACGACGAGCTCCGAAAAGACCTCCACTTCGACGTTCTCAAGCCCGCTCAGCGCTTCGCGGAGGAACTCGACGCGCTCGTCGAGCGAGAAGAGCGGCTTCTTGTGCCTCGGCTCGCCGACGACGCCGACGACGAGCCGGTCGAAGATGCCGGCTGCGCGCGTGATCACGTCGACGTGTCCGAACGTGACCGGGTCGTACGTGCCGGGGTAGATGGCCGTGATCACGGATGCTCGAAGAGGGTCACGCGGGCGGAGCCGTACTTCCGGCTCGTGCGCTTGGCGAGCGGAAGCTCGGGCTCGACGCGCGCCGCGGTCTCGAAGACGACGAGTCCGTCCTCGGCGAGGAGGCGCGGGACGTAGCGGGCGAGCGGCTCGTGGTCGGTCATGTCGTAGGGCGGGTCGAGCAGCACGAGATCGTACTTCCTGCCGGCCGCTGCCTCCTGGGCGAGGACGATCTCGACGCGGGAGCACAGAACCGTCGCGCCCGTCAGCCGCAGCTTCTCGAGGTTGCGGTCGATCGCGCGACAGGCCGCCCGGTCGGACTCGACGAAGGTCGCGCGCGCTGCGCCGCGGGAGAGCGCCTCGAGTCCGAGCGCACCCGAGCCCGCGTAGAGGTCGAGCACCGTCGCGTCGTCGACCGGACCGATCAGGCTGAAGGTGGACTCGCGGACGCGGTCGCCTGTCGGGCGGGTCGAGAGGCCCGGCGGAGCTTCGATCCGGTGCCCCTTCCGGGAGCCGGCGATAATCCTCACGGAAGCGCAGCGAGGACGCGCTCGGCCTCGCCGACGAGGTCCCGCACGATCTCCGCGGCCGGCTGTGTGCGCGTTAGGAGTGCCACACCCTGCCCCGCCCACATCGACGTCGCCTCGATGTCCCCGGTCATCCCCTCGGACGGAGTTGACGAGGCGTACCGCGGGACGGAGGAGCCTCCTTCCCGCGTCGCGACCGATTCGCCTTCCCCGGGGCGGTCGCCGGAAGCAGGTCGACCGGCCTCTTGCCACCGCTCCACGGTGCTGTTCCGGAGGACCCGGTGCGGCGCATCCGGCCCGCCGATGTCGAACAACATGCCGTAGAACGTGTCGGCCTCGGTTGCCGCGAACAACCGCTTCCGGTAGTCGGCGTGCGCCGACGACTCCTCTGCGGCGAGGAAGCGCGTGCCGACCCATGCACCGGCGGCGCCCAGCGCGAGCACGGCGGCCAGCCCACGGCCGTCGGCGATCCCGCCCGCGGCGACCACCGGAACCGGAGCAACCGCGTCCACGACCGCGGGAACAAGCGCCAGGGTGGCGACCGTCCCCCACACATGCCCTCCGGCCTCCCAACCCTGAGCGACGATCACGTCGGCCCCAGCATCGGCGGCATGGCGTGCCTCGGCCGCAGTTCCCACTGTCACGAGCACACGCGCACCGCCGTCGTGCACCCGAGGGATCAGGGCCGCGGGATCGCCCCAGCCCAGCGAAATGATCGGAGCGCCGGCTGCCAGAGCCGCCTCGACCCGCTCCTCCTGCGGGCTGTTGAACAGGAAGTTGAGGGCGAACGGCTTCTGTGTCAGCGCGCGCGTCCGCGCGACTGCGTCGGCGACCTCCGCCGGGCTCGCCCAGCTCAGCGGGAGCGTGCCGAGAGCGCCTGCGTTCGACACCGCCGCTGCGAGCTCCGGTCCCGCGGCACCGCCCATCGGCGCCTGGATGACTGGAACATCGATCCCTAGCAAGTCACAGAGCGGCGTGCGCACCGAGAGATTCTCGCTCGTTTCGGCCGGCTACGCGAGCGTCGCCGGGTCGGTCGCGGCGAACATCGCGTCCACCTCGTCCGCGAGCGGGCCGGCGAGGTCTCCGAGCTCCCGTGCGGCCGCGCGTGCGCGCTCGAGCAGCGGCCGGTCGGCGCGCAGCTTCGCGAACTTCAGGTCGCTGAGGCCCGCCTGGCGCGTGCCGAGGAGCTGGCCGCCGCCGCGGATCTCCAGATCGACTTCCGCGAGCTCGAAGCCGTCGGTCGTGCGCACCATCGCCTCGAGCCGCTCGCGTGCGGCGTCTGTCAGCTCCCCTTTGGCGCGGGAGACGAGCAGGCAGAACGATTGCTCGGCGCCGCGCCCGACGCGGCCGCGCAGCTGATGGAGCTGGGCCAGGCCGAAGCGGTCGGCTTCCTGGACGATCATCACGGTCGCGTTCGGCACGTCGACGCCGACCTCGATCACCGTCGTGGCGACGAGCACGTCGAGCTCCCGCACCTTGAACCGCGCCATCAGCTCGCGGCGGTCGGCCGGGCGGAGCTTGCCGTGCAGGCAGCCCACGCGGAAGTCCCGGAGCTCGGCCCGGCGCAGGCGCTCGGCCTCCTGCTCGGCGGCGCGCGCGGACGAGGTCTCCGACTCCTCGATCAGCGGGCACACGACGTACGCCTGACGGCCCTCGCGCAGCACGCGCTGCAAGCGCTGGTACGCGGCCGAGCTGCGCTCCTCGGTGACCCAGCTGGTCACGATCGGCTTCCGGCTCGCGGGCGGGTTCGCGATCTCGGTCACGGCCAGGTCGCCGTAGACGGTCAGCGCGAGTGTCCGCGGGATCGGCGTCGCGGTCATGTGCAGGACGTGCGGCGAGCGGCTCTCCGTGAGGGCCCGGCGCTGCTCGACGCCCAAGGCATCGCTTGCGATGCCGCTCAAGAGCGTCGCGGGCTTTGCCCGTGACGCGCTCACCCCGGCTCTGGGTCCACCTTCGGTAAGAGCCTGTCGCTGCTCGACGCCAAACCGGTGCTGCTCGTCGACGACCGCGACGGCGAGATCGGCGAAGTCGACCTCGCGCTGGATCAGCGCGTGCGTGCCGACCGCGATCTGCACCTCGCCGGACGCGATCTGGGCGCGCGCGGTCGCGTGCTGCTTCGCTGGTAGCGCACTCGTCAGCAGGACGACCGGGACGCCGAGGTCGCGGCAGAGCTCCTCGACGGTCAGGAAGTGCTGCTCGGCCAGCGTTTCGGTCGGCGCCATCAGGGCGCCCTGGCGGCCGGCTTCGACCGCTCGCAGCAACGCGTACAGCGCCACAACGGTCTTTCCCGAGCCGACGTCGCCCTGGAGCAGCCGCTGCATCGGAACGGTGCGGGCCAGGTCCACATCGAGCTCGCGGATCGCGGACTCCTGGTCGGGCGTCAGCTCGAAGGGCAGCGCGGCGCGGTAGCGGGCGATCAACTCCCCCGGCTCGCCGAGCGCGGGCGCCAGCGTGCCCTCGCGCTCGCGAACACGACGCGCGATGCCGAGCTGGAGCACGAGCAGCTCGTCGAGCGCGAGCCGGCGGCGGCCTTCCTCCGCCTCGGCCTCGGTGCGCGGGCGATGGAGCGCATGGAGCGCGTCGGCGCGGAGCGGCAGCCCTTCCCGCACCTTGAGCTCGGCGGGCAGCGGGTCGGGTAGGTCGCGGGCGTGCTCGAGCGCGGCGCCGGCGAGGTCGCGGATGCGCTTCTGCGGGACGTCCTCCGTGGCTGGATAGACCGGTGCGAAGTCCGCGGTGGCGATCGCGTCGCCCAAGTCATGAGAGCGAACACCGAAGCCATAACGGTCGGCCTTTCCTCGCAGGCGGACGCGCGTTCCCGGCCGCAGCTGCGTCATCAGCCACGGCTGGTTGAACCAAGTCGCAGAGATTTGGGCGCTGTCGTCGCCTATCTTGGCCTTGAGGATCTTCAACCGGCCTCGCCGTCGCTCCGAGATGTCGAGCACCTCGCCGACGACGATGACCTCTTCGTCGGGCACGAGGTCTGCGATGCGACGCACCGGCGCAGCGGGTTCGTACCGGAAGGGCCGATATTCGAGCAGATCGCGGATCGTGCGCAGCCCAAGCTTTGCAAGCTTTCCGCGCAAGCTCACGCCGACGCCGGGCAGCGAGTCGAGCGCTCGCTCGAGCGCCTCGGGGCGTGGCCGGCCGCGCGTGGGTGGCCAGACCGCAGGCGGGTCCACGCCGGAGAAGCCCGCCGGGAGACGGGTGGCTGTCATCGACGCAGCCAGGACACGCGGAGTCTAGGTCCCGGTCCGGATGTCAGTCGGTGAACCAGAAGAACCCGACGGTACCCGGCCCCGCGTGCGTGCCGACGACGGCGCCGAGCGTCGTCACGGTCTCGATCTCCGCGTGCGGCCGCACGTCGCGAACCATCTTCACGAGCGCCGTGGCACGTTCGGGCGCGTCTGCGTGGGCGATCCCGACCCGCAGCCCCGGCTCGTCGTTCGAGCCCTCCGTGAACTCGCTGACGAACTCCTGCATCGCCTTCTGGTTTCCGCGCACCCGCTTCAGCGGCAGGACTTCCCCGTCGTCGATGGTCAGGATCGGCTTGATGTGCAGCATCTGGCCGGCGAACTTGGCCGCGCGGCCGATGCGACCGCCCTTGGCGAGGAACTCGAGCGTGTCGACGGTGAACAGGAGCCGGTGCTCGTCCTTGTAGCGCTCGACGAGCGCCGCGATCTCCTCGTCGGTCGTCCCGCGCTCGAGCCGCCGCTGGATCGCGAGGCCGAGCATCGTGATCGCCGCGGAGGCCGTCTCGGTGTCGACCATCCGCACCTTGTCGCCGAGCTCGGACGCGGCGGTGCGCGCGCTCTCGAACGTCCCGGACAGCTTCGCCGAGATGTGCAGCGAGTAGATCCGCTCGTGGGCTGCGAGCTCCTCGTAGGCGGCGAGGAAGTCGCCGGGCGTCGGCTGCGAGGTCGTGGGCAGCTCGTCCGCGGTACGCAGGCGCGCATAGAACTCGTCGGGCCCGAGTTCGACGTAGTCGCGGTAGCTCTGGTCGCCGAACCGGACGTACAAAGGCACCATCCGCCAGTTCGGGAACCGCTCCTGAGCTTCTGGGAAGTCGGCCGTGGAGTCGACGACAATCGCCGTGTTCGCTGCCGTGAGCTGCACGGGTTACTCGGCGCGAGCTAGCCGGCCCGCCGCCGCGCTGTGGATCGCCGCGACGATCTCCTCGAGCTCCTGATCCTTGCGCAGGCACGCGACCGCGCCTGCGGCCATCAGCGCCTCGGTCTCCGCGCCGCTGGCGGTGGCGGTGAGACACAAGACGGCGGTGTCAGGGCATGCCTCCTTCACGGCAGAGGTCACCTGCACCCCGTCCATCCCGGGGAGGCGGAAATCGAGCACAACCACGTCGGGATGGAGCTCGACACACGCGGGTACGGCCGCCGTCCCGTCGCCGACGGCGGCAACGACCTGGACGTCGGAGCGAAGCCCCAGGAGGAGCTCCAAAGCTTCGCGAAAGATCTTGTTGTCCTCCACGAGGAGGATTCGGACCGGGTCGCTCAAGGCGGGCGAAATGCTACTCCGCTCTCCGGTCAACACCTAGTCGACCGAGGCGCCGCTTGCGGTGCCGGACTCGGCCGCCCAGCGTGAGCATCACTCCGCAGATAGAAGCAAGGGGTAGTGCGGCTGCCCGCCGGCCTGGACGTCGAGCTCGAGCTCGGGGTGCCGCGCCTCGACGCCCTTGATCAGGTCGCCGAGCGGCGGGTCGCCATCGCCGGTGAGGAGCGTCAGCAGGCCGCGGGGCTCGTCGAGCAGCCGCTCGATCACCGCGCTCGCGACCTCCTCGAAGCTCTCGCCGCCCGCAACGGCCTTCCCCTCCGCGAGGCCCAGGTAGTTCCCCTCGCGCACTGCCACGCCGTTCAGCTGCGCGTCGCGGGAGGCGATGGTCACCTCGCCGGTAGCGACGGCGTCGATGGCCTCGCGCATCTCCTCCGCGTTCTCCTCCGTAGCCCGGGAGCCGTCGTAGGCGACCATCGCGGCGAGGCCGGCCTGGATCGACCGGGACGGGATGACCAGCGCCGGCTTGTTCGCGAGCCCAGCCGCTTGCTCGGCGGTCAGGATGACGTTGTCGTTGTTCGGGAGGAGCAGGACCTCCGGAGCGCGGGCCGCGTCGATCGCCTCGACGAGCTCAGAGGTGGACGGGTTCATCGTCTGTCCTCCCTCGATCACCTTCGCGGCGCCGAGGCTCTGGAAGAGGCGGCGGTTGCCCTTGCCCGCGACGACCGCGATCACGTCGCTCGCGTTCGGCTCGGCGTCGGGAACCGCCTCGAGCAGGCGCTCTGCACGTTCCTCCGTCTGGCGGTGCATGTTCGCGATCTCGACGCCGTCGAGAACACCGATCGCCCCGCCCATCGAGAGGATCCGTCCTGGATCGTCGGTGTGCACGTGGATCTTCAGGGCGGTGTCGTCGCCGACGACGAGCAGCGAGTCGCCCAGCGGCTCCAGCTCGGCCTCGAGGGACTCCCGGTCGAGCCCCTCGCCCTCGACGACGAAGACGGTGCAATAGCGGTAGCGCGAGAGCTCCTGGTGGATCGCGTCGAAACCGAGCTCCTCCCGGTGCTCCGGCGCCTCGGGGATCGGTTCGCCGGCGACCCCCGCGGCGAGGCCACGGACGATCTCGAGCAAGCCTGCGCCGCCGGCGTCGACGACGCCCGCCTCTCGCAGGACGGCGAGCTGGTCCGGCGTCCGCGCAAGCGCGTCCTCGCCGCGTGCGACGACCGCCGGCAGGAGCTCCGTCAGCAGCAGATCGGTCGTCGCCCGCTCCTCGGCTTCCTCGGCCAGCTCGCGGATGACGCTCAGCATCGTCCCTTCGACGGGCCGCCGCACGGCGCGATAAGCCGCGTCGGAGGCGCCCCGGAGCGCTTCCGCGAAAGTGGTCGAGTCGATGCGGTCCGCGGCGCCGAGCACCTCCGCGGCACCGCGGACGATCTGGGAGAAGATCACGCCGGAGTTGCCGCGCGCGCCCATCAGCGCTGCGCGTGTCACGGCGTGCGCGAGCTCGGGTCGGTCTGAAGCGGTGGTCTTGTCGAGGTCCTCGACGACCGAACGGGCCGTGAGCGTCAGGTTCGTCCCTGTGTCGCCGTCGGGGACCGGGTAGACGTTGAGGTCGTCGATCCGCTGCCGGTTTTGCTCGAGCGATGCGAGCGCGGCGTGCGCGAGCTCGCGCACGCGGTCGACCTCGGTCACGCGGATCTCCGTACGTCCTCGATGTGCACCTCGACCGCGGCCACTGTGAGCCCGGTCAGGCGCTCGACCTCGTAGGCGACCCGGTTCCGGACCGTCGAGGCGACCTCGGCGAGGTTCAGGCCGTATTCGACGACGACGTGCAGGTCGATGCGGACTCCGTCCTCCGCGCGGCCGATCTCGATTCCCTGCGTGACGCGATCTCGGGCGAGCAGCTTGCGCACGCGGCCGCGCGATGCCATCCCGACGACACCGTAGGCCTCGCTCGCCGTGTGCCCGACGATGGTCGCGATCACGTCACTCGCAATCGTGATCTTGCCCAGCGTGGACTCGAGCGGTTGCGCAGCGGCCTCCACGAACGTATTAGACCTCGGCGCGAACCCGACGGTTGCGCCCTCGACGCTCCGAAGAGCCTTAGTAACAGTCTGTTACTAGGAAGAGGAGGCGCCGAGGCTCGCGTGGCGCCCGGGAGGACTAGAGCGCCTTCTGGACCTTGCCGGCTTTGAGACAGCGCGTGCAGACGTACGCGCGCTGCGCTTTCCCGTGCAGAAGCACGCGGACGCGCTGGAGGTTCGGGTTGAAGCGGCGCTTGGTGGCGACCATCGAGTGGCTCCGGTTGTTGCCGAAGCCAGGCTTCTTCCCACAGATTGCGCAGACCTTGGACACGGCGGCGAAGGGTAGCGGAACTTACTGCTGTGCGGCCTGCGCGCTTGCGCGGAGCTGGGCGAAGAGATCGGCCATCTCGAGCGCGGTGCGGACGGCCTCGGCCCCCTTGTCGACCCGCGCCTCCGCCTGCTCGGTGCTCTCGACCGTCAGCACGCCGAAGCTGACCGGGACACCTGTCTCGAGCGCTGCGAGTTGCAGGCCGCTCGCGGCTTCCCCGGCGACGTAGTCGAAGTGCGGCGTCTCGCCGCGGATCACGCAGCCGAGCGCGACGACGCATGCGTAGCGGCGCGTCTTCGCGAGCGCCATCGCCGCGAGGGGCAGCTCGAACGCCCCGGGGACGGGCATCACCGTGATCGCATCCTCCGCCACACCGGCCGTCTCGGCTTCCTGCAGCGCCGCTTCGAGCATCCGGGACGTGATCTCGCCGTTGAAGCGCGCCACGACGAACGCGACGCCGCGCCGCGATCCGTTCGGCGTTCCCTCGAGCACCTTCACGTGCGGCGGGATCCTGAGCTCGCCCTCGGCGTGC
>DHWI01000077.1:1634-10460 GCA_002413095.1 Thermoleophilia bacterium UBA5186 | reverse complement strand
TCGGGCTCCGGGAACCGGAGATGCTGGTGGTGCAGGCGATGGCCGAGCTTGTCGCGCTTCGTGGCCAGGTAGCGCTCGTTCTCGGGCTTCGGCGAGACCTCGATCGGAATCTGCTCGACGACCTCGAGGCCGAAGCCGTCGATGCCCGCGAGCTTCTTGGGGTTGTTCGTGAGGATGCGAATCGTCGTGAGGCCGAGGTCGGAGAGAATCTGGTTGCCGATCCCCCACTCGCGCGCGTCGGCGGGAAAGCCGAGCTCGAGGTTCGCCTGCACGGTGTCGAGCCCGTTCTCCTGCAACTCGTAGGCCTTCAGCTTGTTCAGCAGGCCGATTCCGCGTCCCTCCTGCGCCATGTAGAGCAGGACGCCCTGCTCCTCGTCGGCGATGCGGCGCAGCGCGAGGTCGAGCTGCTCGCCGCAGTCGCAGCGCAGGGAATGGAACACGTCGCCGGTGAGGCATTCGGAGTGGACGCGGACGAGCACGTCCTCGGCGCCCTCGACCTCGCCCCGGACGAGCGCGACGTGGTGCTTCCCCGTGAGGGTCTCGCGGAAGGCGACCGCGGTGAACTCGCCGTACTCGGTCGGGAGCTGGACGGTCGTCATCCGCTCGACGAGCTTCTCGGTGCGGCGCCGGTACTCGATCAGGTCGGCGACGGTGACGAGCTTCAGGCCATGCTGCTCGCAGTAGGGGATCAGGTCGGGGACGCGCGCCATCGTCCCGTCCTCGTTCATGACCTCGCACACGACGCCGGCGGGATTGAGCCCCGCGAGCCGCGCGAGGTCGACCGCGGCTTCGGTCTGCCCGGCGCGCTCAAGTACGCCGCCGCGCCGCGCTTTGAGCGGAAAGACGTGGCCGGGCTGGACGAGGTCCTGCGGGCCCTTCGAGGGGTCGATCGCGACCTGGATCGTCCGCGAGCGGTCGGCGGCGGAGATGCCCGTCGAGATCCCNNAGCTCGTCGCAGCGCTCCTCGGTCAGGCAGAGGCAGATCAGTCCGCGCGCGTGGGTCGCCATGAAGTTGACGGCTTCGGGGGTCGCGAACTGCGCGGCGATGGTCAGGTCGCCCTCGTTCTCGCGGTCGTCGGCATCGACGACCACGACGAGCTTGCCCTGCCGGATGTCGTCGATCGCGTCCTCGATGGTGGCGAACGGCGTGAAGCGTTCTGTGGCCACGGTCACGGGGTCATCGTACTTTGACCAGCCGTTCCACGTACTTGGCTAGGACGTCGGCCTCGAGGTTCACATGGGCTCCCGTCACGAGCATCCCCAGGGTCGTCGCGGCCAGCGTGTGCGGGATGAGCGCGACCGCGAACCCTGCGTCGTCGAGATCGGCGATCGTCAGCGAGACGCCGTCGACGGCGATCGAGCCCTTCTCGACGCAATAGCGGAGCACTTCGGGCGGCGCGTCGAGCCAGACCCGGCGACCCTCGCCCTCGGGCTCGACCGAACGGACGCGGCCGACGCCGTCCACGTGTCCCTGGATGTAGTGGCCGCCGAGCGGATCGCCGGCGCGCAGGGCCGGCTCGACGTTGAGCTCGGCGCCGGCCTCGAGCCCGTCGAGCGAGCTGCGCGAGAGCGTCTCGGGGACAGCGTCGAAGGCGAGCGTCCCGTTTGCGGCCTCGACGACGGTCAGGCAGCACCCGTTGAGCGACACCGAGTCGCCGATCGCGGCCTCGCCCGCGGTGAGCGGAGCTTCGAGGCGGATGCGGATCCCGTCGCCGTCGCCGTCGACCGACGCGACGCGACCGCGCTCACGAACGATGCCGGTGAACACCGTCGAAGCGTAGCCTCGTCGACGCTAGGAAAGTTTGGTGGAACGTCGCTCGTTNNTCCGAGGCAATGGGACGAGCTTCGCTCGCCAGAGTGCTCGTACCCGATGGGTACGGACGCGACTGAGGACGCCGTCCTCGGGACGACCAGCGCGGCCCGGCGGCTCAGCGCGCGTTTCGCCAAGCCCTCCTACTAGGGCTCGTGGACGTACGCGATGAGCAGGACGTCTTCACCCACGCTGCGCGTGGTCAACCGGGAAAGCGCGACCGGCTCCGGCAGCTCTCCTATCAACGTCGGTCCCGTCCCGCCGATGGTCGGTGCGACGAACAGCAGCACCTTGTCGACCAGGTCGGCGGCGAGAAACGCCGTGGCGAGCGTAGGCCCGCCTTCGAGCAGGAGCGACTGCACTCCCTCCTCCGCGAGCTGCGCGAGCTCCAGCGTGATCGGGCCGGTGCGGAGCTCGAGCTCGGAGCCCTCCGGCAGCGGGCCGGAACCGAACGCGAGGCGCCGCGGCTGGCGCTCAGCGCCGACGTCGCGTGCGGTCAGCAACGGCTGGTCGGCGCGCACCGTCCCCATCCCGACGGCGACGGCGTCGGCCTGTGCGCGGAGCTCGTGGACGAGCCGGCGGCTCGCGTCACCGGTCACCCAGCGCCGGCCGGGCAGCGTGACACGGCCGTCGAGCGTCGCGGCGACCTTGTACGCGACGAACGGCCTCCCTTTCGCCACCCACGTTCTGTAGCCCTCGTTCTGGGCGCGCGCCCGGAAGCCGAGCTCTCCGTCCGCGACCTCGACCTCGACCCCGGCGGCGCGCAGTCGCTCGAAGCCGCGGCCGCTCACCTCCGGGTTCGGATCCTCCGCACCTGCGACGATCCGGGCGATGCCCGCGGCGATCAGCGCGTCGGCGCAGGGCGGCGTCTTCCCGTGGTGGGAGCACGGCTCGAGCGTGACCGCCATCGTCGCGCCTCGGGCGCGTTCCCCGGCTGCCGCGAGCGCGTTGACCTCGGCGTGTGGGCCTCCGTAGCGCTCGTGCCAGCCTTCGCCGACGATCTCGCCGTCGCGGACGATGACAGCGCCGACGACGGGATTCGGACGCGTCGCTCCCCGGCCCCGCTCCGCGAGCTCGAGCGCGCGCTCGAGTGGGTTCACGCCAGTGCCTGGACGAGCCGGCGGTACGCACGCGACAGGTCCTCGCGGGCGAAGATCGAGGTTCCCGCGACGAACAGCGTCGCACCGGCTTCGTGCACGTTGCGGATGTTCTCGAGGTCGATCCCGCCGTCGACCTGGATTGGCATTTCCTCCGGCAGGAGTGCACGCAGCTTCCGGATGCGGTCGAGGGCATCCGACATGAACTCCTGCCCGGAATAGCCGGGCTCGATGCTCATGCAGAGCACGGCGTCGAAGCCGTCCGCCGCCGCCGCGGCCTGCTCGGGTGAAGTCTCCGGCTTGAACGCCAACCCGACCTGCAGCTCCTGCTCACGAGCCGCCTGCGCGGCCGCCGCCGGATCGGGGCACGCCTCGAGATGGACCGTGACGCTGTCGCCGCCGGCTTCCGCGATCGCCGCGAAGTGCTTCTCGGGCGTCGCGGTCATCAAGTGGACGTCGATCACGCCCTCGAGCGCGTGGATCTGCGGGGAGATCGACTGAAGCACGATCGGGCCGATCGTGATCGGCGGGACGAAGTGACCGTCGCCGATGTCGAAGTGGAAGACGCGAGCCCCCGCGCGGAGGAGCACGTCGATCTGCTCGCCCAGGTGCGCGAAGTTCGCCGCATAGAGGGAGGGCTCGATCTCGACCGTCCGGATCCACTCGTTCCATGGCACGCCGCGGAAACTCTTGCACACGCGCCCGCGCGCGCATGCGCGCGTTCCCCCCGCCCTCAATAAAAAGGTGGTGGTACCCCACCACCCTCTGCGATCGACGATAGCGGCGCAGCGCGCGCTCAGGTGTGACCGGACCGTGCCAAGTTCGGGTCGATGCGCCCACAGGCGGCCGTCCGACGGTCAGACCCGAAGACGGGCGATGAAGAACCCGGATGTCCGGTGCTGGTCTGGTCGCGTGAGCAGGAACTCCGGGCGGCGCGGGTGCCGATAGCGGGGCCAGTCGTCGCCTAGGGGCTCGACGTCGAGGCCGGCGGCGTCCACGACCGCCTCGTTCTCGTCGGCGTTCAGCGTGCAGACCGAGTACAGGATCGTCCCTCCGGGACGGACCCGCGCGGCGGCGACCCGCAGGAGGTCGAGCTGCAGCTCCGGTAGGGGGCGCCCACGCCAGCGCAGATCCGGACGCGCCGCCAAAACGCCGAGCCCTGAGCACGGCGCATCGACGAGCGCGCGGTCGAATCCCGTCAGCTCCTCGGGCAGCTCCAGCGCGTCCGCGCACACGACGGTCACGTTCGTGGCGCCCATCCGCGCGCAGTTCTCCTCGAGCTCGCGCGCCCGCCCGGGATGCTTCTCGACCGCGACGACCTCACCCGCAACCTGCGTCGCCTTGCCGCCGGGCGCTGCGCAGAGGTCGAGCACGCGCTCGCCTTCCAGTGAGCCCACACACAGGCCGGCGAGCTGCGAGCCGCGACTCTGCGGCCAGATCAGCCCCGCCTCGACCGCGGCCTCGTCCAACCGCTGAACGTGCAACGCGTCCGGCAGCTCGGGATCCGGCTCGCCCTCCACCTCGCCCGGCCTGCGCGGATTGCGGCGGACGACGAGCTTCGGCGGCTCGTTCTGCGCCCGCATCAGCGCCAGCGCCGACTCGCGGCCGAGATCGCGCTCCCAAACCTCCTCGACCCAGTCGGGATACGAGAGCTTCAGCGCGCCTTCGGGCAGCGACTCCACCAGCTCACGGATTCCGACCGTCAGCCGCCGCAGCACCGCGTTCGTGAACGGGACGGCCCGCTCTAGCCGCGCGGCCCGCACCAACTCGACCGACTCGTTCACCGCAGCGTATCGCGCAATCCCGCCCATGAACGCGAGCTGGTACGCCCCGAGGCGAAGCGCGGCGCGGACGGGTGCGTCGAGCCGGTGCACTTTCCGGCGGGCGAGCGTCTCGATCGCGTGGTCGAGCGTCCGCACGCGCTGGACGGTCCCGTACGCGAGCTGCTGCGCCAGCGCCCGGTCGCGCTCGTCGAGCTTCGCCGCGACAGTGCGGAACGCCCGGTCGGCATACGCGTCCTCCTCGAAGACGCGTAGGAGGACCTCGTAGGCGGCCCTGCGGGCGGGGGCTACGGCAGCCACGGCCGGTCTAGCCGCGCGAGCCCCGTCGATACTCGTCGTAGCTCATCCGCCGTCGCCCCTCCGGCTGTACTTCGAGCAACTCGACCTCGCCGTCCTGCTCGCGCGCGCGCCAGACGAGCAGCGGACGACCGTCGACGACCGCGCGCGCGCCGATGTGCGGGGAGAGCGCCCGAACGCGGTTCACGACCTCGTGCGGCGGCGCGGTCAGATCGAGCTCGCGGTCGGCCGGCGTGATCTTCTCCGCGTAGGTCACGCCCTCATCGGGCTGCGGCTCGAACGTCGGCTCCCCTCCGAAGACATCGTCGAGCAGCTCGGCGGCGAGTCCCGCCGCACGCTCGAAGACGGCGCCCGCGTCGTCCTCGGCGCCGATCGGGAAGGCGCGCTGCGCCGCGATCGGCCCGGCGTCGAGCGCCTCGACCGTCTCGTGGATCGTGACGCCCGTCTCCGTGTCGCCGGCCATGATCGCGCGCTCGACCGGCGCCGCTCCGCGCCACCGCGGCAACAGGGACGGGTGAACGTTGAGCCAGTTCCCGCGCTCGAGCAGGCTCGGCGGGATGAGCAGACCGTAGGCCGCGACGACGATCGTGTCGGCGGGGAGATCCACGTCCGGCCCGAGCCGCTCCGGCTGCAGAACCGGGATCCCCAGCCGCTCGGCGGTCTCCTTCGCCACGGTAGGCGCGGTCCGGCGGCCGCGGCCTCGCGGGCGGTCCGGCCGGGTCAGGAGGGCGGCGACGTCGTGGCGGGAGGCAAGCCGTTCGAGCACGTCCGCTCCAAACGGCGCCGTCGCGGCCACGGCGATCTTCGCCACTCGAGCGCCTCTAGTACGCGCCGAGCAGAGGCCGCGGCCGCAGTTGCGCCAGCGCCTCGCGCTTCGCCTCGGGCGTCGTTCGGTCGAGGATCAGGACGCCGTCGAGGTGGTCGAGCTCGTGCTGCGCGACCCGCGCGGACAGCTCATCGAGCTCGAGTCGCACGCCGGCGCCCGTCTCATCCTGCGCCTCGATCGTGACGGCCACCGGACGCTCGACGGGGATCAGCACTCCCTGCATCGACAGGCAGCCCTCGTCGGAGGAGTCGAGCTCGTCCGCCTGCTCGACGATGTGCGGGTTGACGAGCGCGCGCAGGTCGTCTTCGTCGTACTGGAAGACGAACAGGCGGCGGAGGATCCCGACCTGCGTCCCGGCGAGCCCGACGCCGCTCGCATCGACCATCAGCGCCTTCATCCGCTCGACGAGGCGGCCGAGATCAGCGTCGAACTCCTCGACGGGCTTGGCCTCCATCCGCAGCACCGGATCGGGGTACTGGCGGATCTGAGCGAGCGCGAACCGCCGCCGCGCCTGCGCCTCGGCGTCGAGCTCGACGTCCCGAACCTGACCCTGATCCTCACTCATGCGGTGGGAGTGTACGGACCGCAACACTTGAATCGAATGGACCGGCGGGAGCGAATGGCGATCATGAGCGAGGGAATCGCGGCTGCCGATGGACCCCCCGCACGGGCGACTTCGTCAGGCTGAACGGCAAGCCGTACCGGCTCGACCCGCTCGACTCGAATTGGGTGCTCGCGCGGTTCCCGGCCTCGGATCTACAGACTCTGCGGGTCGACGTCGACGACGGCCGCTAGCCCGGCCCGGCGCATCGCGGGTGCGGCGGCGCTGAGCAGCCGGCCCGCGCGGGCCGCGAGCCGGCGTGGCTCGTCGGTCTTCGCGACGAGCTGCGCGCGGTAGCGGCCGCGGAGCCGAAGGAGCGGCGCCGGACCGAGTAGATCGACGTCTCCGAGGCCGTCCCGCAGCTCCGTCAGCGCCCGCAGCGGCGCGTCCGCGTCGGGGCCGGAGACGACGATCCGGATGAGATGCCGGAACGGCGGGTAGCCGAGGGCGCGCCGCCGTTCGAGCTCGCCGGTAAGGAAACCCTCGACGTCGTGCCGTGCGGCAAGCTCGATCGTGCGCGCATCCGGCTGGAAGGTCTGGACGAGGACGCGGCCGGGCGCCTCGCGGCCGCTGCGCCCCGCGAGCTGCGTAACGAGCTGGAACGTCCGCTCCTCCGCCCGGAAGTCGGGCAGGCCGAGACCCGTGTCCGCGTCGACGACCGCCGCGAGCGAGACCCCGAGGAAGTGGTGGCCCTTTGCGACCATCTGCGTCCCGACGAGCACCGCGCGATCAGCGGCCGCGAACCGAGCGAGCGCGGCGGCGAGCGCGCCCGGCTTGGAGGCCGCGTCGGCGTCGAGCCGGATCCGCTCGAGCTCCGGAAGATGCGCCTCGAGCTCGCGTTCAAGCCGTTGCGTGCCGGCGCCGAGCCGCGCGAGCTCCGCCGAGCCGCACGCGGGGCATGTCTCCGGCGCGGGCTCGGCGTGCCCGCAGTGGTGGCAGCGGAGCGTCCCGTCCCCGTGCAGGACCAGCGCCACGTCGCAGTTCGCGCACCTGATCGTCGCCCCGCAGGCGCGGCAGTGGAGCGCCGGCGCGACTCCGCGGCGGTTCAGGAGGAGGATCGCCCGTCCGCCTCGTTCCGCGATCTTCCCGAGCTCTGCGAGGAGGGGCGCCGAAAGCGGATAGCCGGCCTCGCGGCGCAGGTCGACGATCTTCACGGACGGAAGCGACGCGCCCAGTCGCCCCCCAAGCTCGAGCCGCTCGAGCGCCGCCCAGCTCTCCGGTCGCGGCGTTGCACTGCCGAAGACCGCGACCGCGCGCTCGAGCGACGCCCGCTTCGCCGCCACGGTGCGCGCGTCGTAGCGCGGATCGGACTCCTGCTTGTACGACGCGTCGTGCTCCTCGTCGACGCAGACGATCCCGAGCCCGCGTACAGGCGCAAAGATCGCCGAGCGCGCGCCGACGACGATGCGCGCCTCGCCCGACTCGATCCGCTCGCGCTCGTCGCGCCGCTCGGCTTCGGTCAGCCCCGAGTGGAGGATCGCGATCCGCTCGCCGAAGCGAGCCACGAATCGCCCCACCGTCTGAGGAGTCAGCGCGATCTCGGGCACCAGCACGATCGCACCGAGCCCGCGCTCGAGCGTCGCGGCGCACGCCTGGAGGTACACCTCGGTCTTCCCGCTTCCCGTCGCGCCCCAGAGCAGGAAATTGGCGCCCTCGCCAGCGTCGAGCGCCCCGACGATCCGGTCGACCGCGACGCGCTGGGTGTCGCTGAGCCGGAGCGGCTCCGGTTCGCCGCCGCCGAGCGACTCGCGCAGCGCAGGCTGCGGTCGCTCCGAGCGGCGGCTGCGCTTAGTCGGCGCGACGAGCGGCAGCGTCCGTCCCGGAGTCGAGCCGTAGTAGTCCGCGATCCACAGTGCCAGCTCCACCAGCGCAGGCGGGAGCTCCTCGACGACGCGCTCGATCGGCGCCGGCTCGATTCCCGGTGGCACTTCAGCGGGAGCCTCGACGACGACACCGCGCCGTTTCGCGTTCCCGAACCGGACCTCGACGACCGCGCCCCGCCCCACGTCGTCCGGCACCTCGTACGTGAACGGCCGCGCGAGGTGCCGCGCCGTCACGAGCGGATAGACGGAGGCGTAGCGGCTCACGCCGCCGACACTACGTCAGGCCCCGGAGGCGACCAGGATGAAGTTCGTCGCGAAGCCGACGAAGAGCCCGAGCAGGATCCCCCAGGTCATGATCGTCTTCGAGCAGAGCGTCCGGCAGACGTGGGTCAGCTCGATCACCACGTAGAGGATCGAGCCCGCGGCAAGACCGAGGAAGAGGATCGAGAGCGCCTCCGACGTCCAGGCCTGGCCAATCAGCGTCCCGACGAAGGTCGGCGCGCCGGCGATCAGACCCATCAGGCCGAGAAACGACCAGCTCGGCTGCTGCTCCTCGGCAGCGAGCGGAGCGACGATGCCGAAGCCCTCGGT
>DHWI01000077.1:0-1576 GCA_002413095.1 Thermoleophilia bacterium UBA5186 | reverse complement strand
TGCAGGCCGATCCCGGTGGCGATGAAAAGGGACAGCCAGCGGCCGGGCGACATCCCGTGGAACCAGTGCTGGCGCAGGTCGGTCGCTGCGGCCGCTCCTACGCTCACGAACGTCTTGCGCCGGCGCCGTTTCATCCAGCCGTCGTAGAGCACGAGACTTACGAGCCCGGCGCTGAAGCCGAGCGTGAGGATTGTGGCCCACCAGGCGAACCGCCCGGTTTGGCCGTTCTTGAGCGCCTGCTCGACCGGGTTGACCGCGCCGGAGAGGACGTCCCAGAGTAGGAAGATCAGGATGCCGGTCGCCGCGGCGCTGAGGAATCCCTTCGTCTGCAGGCTGACCCGGTGCATCCGGCCGATCGGCAGACCGATGAAGATCGTCAGGCCGGCGATCGCGCCGAGAAGGAGTATCTGGCCGGTCGACATCGTGTAAGGCTCACCTTACAGAACGTGCCCGCGCATAAGATGCACTTTCATGGCGCAGGGTCACTCGGTCGACGAATACCTGGAAACCATCTATTTCCTGGCGTTTCCGATCGGCGAGTACCGTCCGCTCTCGTCCGGCTCCCCCACGCTCTCGTCGAGGGTCGCCGAGATGCTCGGCGTGTCCCGCGCGTCGGCCGGCGAGATGCTGAAGCGGCTCGAGGCCGAAGGGCTGATCGAGCGCGGCGAGCACAAGGAAGCGCTGCTCACCGAGTCGGGCCGCGTCCGCGCGCAGCGAGTCGTCCGCAAGCACCGGATCATCGAGCGGCTCCTGACGGACTTCATGGGCTACACGGCCGCGGAGGCCCACGTCCACGCGGACGAGCTCGGCGACACGTTCAGCGACGAGATGGTGGAGCGGATCGACGAGCGGCTCGGAAACCCCGAGCGCTGCCCCCACGGCTGGCCCGTCGATACCGCCTTCGAGCAGGAGGAGAACCGCGACCTCTCGGCGCTCGCTGACCTCGAGCCCGGCTCACGCGCGACGATCGTCCGGCTCGCGGAGCACGACGGCGACCTTCTGCACTGGTTCTACGACCAAGGCCTCGAGCCCGGGGCCGAGATCGAGCTGCAGGAGGCCCAACCGGCCGCCGGTCAGCTCACGGTGAAGCTGAACGGCGACGAGCGCGCGATCGGCGAGAAGGCCGCCGCCGGGCTCTTCGTCAAACCAACAGCCTAGGCGCGGGCAGACGCGGTCACGCCGGCGGCCTCGCGCAGGGCCTCGGCCTTGTCGGTGCGCTCCCACGTGAAGTCGTGGTCGTCGCGGCCGAAGTGGCCGTACGCGGCGGTCTTGCGATAGATCGGGCGCTTCAGGTCGAGGTCGCGCAGGATCGCCGCCGGCCGCAGGTCGAAATGCTCGCGGACGAGCTCCTCGATCTGGGCAGCCGGGACGTTCTCCGTCCCGAACGTTTGCACCGCGATCGAGACGGGATGCGCGACGCCGATCGCGTAGGCGACGTTGATCTCGCAGCGGTCGGCCAGCTCCGCGGCGACGACGTTCTTCGCCACGTAGCGCGCCGCGTATGCGGCCGAGCGGACGACCTTCGTCGGGTCCTTGCCCGAGAAGGAGCCGCCGCAGTGAGGAGCCGCGCCGCCGT
>DHWI01000124.1:13705-16801 GCA_002413095.1 Thermoleophilia bacterium UBA5186 | reverse complement strand
CGTTGATGGATCTGGCGGAGGTGCTCAAGCTGAGCGGCAGGCTCGACGAAGCAGAGGCTGCCGTGCAGCAGGCTCTAGGCGTCTACGAGCAAAAGGGCAATCTGATCGCGGAGCGCGCGGCGGGAGTGTTCCTAGAGGATCTCCAAGCCTCTCCTCTCCGGGAGGCCTAGGCGGCGCACCGCGACCAGAACGGCGATCGCCGCGGCGATACCAGCGAGTCCCAAACCGACGATGGCCATCTTCGTCGTCGACGCCGTGTGCTTCAACGTCGGCGCCACTGCGACCTCGAAGGCAAAGAGCACTAGCAACGCAACGGCAGCCCTCATGCTGTCGCGGCGCCAGAACCAGGCCGTGCAGCCGAGAAACAGAGCCGCAAAGACCGCGGCCACGACTGGCACATCGATGCGGAAGATGTCGAATGCCTCCCAGAGGCCGAATGCAAGTCCGGTCACGATCAAGCCAATCCGAGCGTTCATGATGTTTTCTCCTTTGCCGGTGCTGACACCGCCAACCGTAGGCGGCCGCCGCCCGAGAATCGTCGGCCGGGTCGGCGATCTTGCCGTCAGCCGGCTGACTGATCTTTCGGCGCTCGCGGATCAGCCCACCGGCTGATGACAGAGCCCCGTGTGGGGTCTACCTTGAACCCGTGCGCCCGCGTCTTGAGCCTCTCCTCCGCTTGCGGCTCGACCCGCTCAAGCTCGACTGGTTGGTCGCGGCGCTGCTGACGCTCATCCTCGAGCTCGAGGTGTGGCTCGGAAGCGGCGCAGCCCACGAACGCCTCGTGACCGCGCTACTCGGGCCGCTCGTCACGGCGGCGGTGGCGGTTCGGCGTCTGTACCCCACGATCGCCGGTGTCTCCGCCGGAGTCCTCGTCGCGGTGGTCGCGGCCTTCTGGGGGCCGCCGCAGGTGATCAGCCAGGCCATCGCCTGGCTCTGCGCGCTGTACGGGCTGGCTGTGTGGGCTTCACCCCGACGGTTCGCCGTCGGCGCTGCGGCGGTCGCGGTCGCGGGCTTTGCCTCGGGCGTCGCCGTCGGTCCGAGCGCGTCCAACGGCGTTCCCTGGGGTCTCGGCACGCTTGTCGCGCTCTTGATCGTCCGCCGCATCGTCTGGGACCGCGAGCAGCGCGCGGAGATCGCGGAGCGCGAACGAGACGTCGCCGGGCGGGAGGCCGTGGTCGAGGAACGTGCCCGGATCGCCCGCGAGCTGCACGACGTGATCGCGCACAACGTGTCGATGATCGTCGTGCAGGCCGGCGCCGAGCGGCGCGTGCTCGCCGACGGAAGCGCCTCGACCCATGAGGTGCTGCAGACGATCGAACAGATCGGGCGCAGCGCCCTGACGGAGATGCGTCGCCTGCTTGGGATGCTGCGCAGCGATGACGACAACGCACTCGCGCCACAGCCGGGGCTGGAAGATGTAGCGAGACTCGTCACGCAGGTGCGCGAGGCGGGCCTCCCCGTCGACCTCCGCATCGACGGCGAGCGCCGAGAACTGCCGGTCGGCATCGAGCTGTCGGCCTATCGGATCGTCCAGGAGGCGCTGACGAACGCGCTCAAGCACGCCGGCGAGGCGCACGCGGCCGTCCGCATCCGCTACGGCGACGATTCGCTCGAGCTCGAAATCATCGACGATGGGGCCGGGGACGGCAGCCGCGCGGTAGGCGGTGGGCACGGCCTGGTCGGGATGCGCGAGCGGGTCGCCCTCTACGGCGGCCGTTTCGACGCGAGCCGCAATCCGGCCGGCGGCTTCGTCGTCCGCGTCAAGCTGCCGATCGCATGACCACGCTGCTGATCGTCGACGATCAGGCCCTGATCCGAGTCGGCCTGCGCAAGATCCTCGAGAACGAGCCGGAGATGACGGTCGTCGGCGAAGCGGGCGACGGTGAGGAGGCCGTCGCGAGCGCGCGGCGACTCCGGCCCGACGTGGTGCTGATGGACATCCGGATGCCGGTGCTCGACGGGATCGAGGCGACCACGCGCATCGTCCGCGCGCAGCCCAGCGCCCGCGTCTTGATCCTGACGACGTTCGGGCTCGACACCTACGTCTACGACGCGCTCCGCGCCGGCGCGAGCGGCTTCATGCTCAAAGACGCGCCGCCCGAGGAGATCGCAGCCGCCGTCCGGATCGTCGCCAGCGGCGAGGCGCTGCTCGCCCCGGCGGTCACACGCGCAGTGATCGAGGAGTTCGCCCGGCATCCCCCTTCCGCGCCGGCCACACCACCGCCGGCCGTCGCCGAATTGACACCACGCGAGCAAGAAGTCCTCGATCTGCTCGCCCGCGGATTGTCCAACCCCGAGATCTGCGAACGGCTCGTGATCAGCGAAGCAACGGCAAAGACGCACGTCGCGCACATCCTGCAGAAGCTCGACCTCCGCGACCGCGTGCAGGCAGTGATCTACGCCTACGAGACCGGCGTCGTCGCGCCCGGCTCAACCGAGTGACCAAGATCGGCCGATTGGCTGACCACAAGATCGGCCGAACGGCCGACGAAACGCAGTAGGCGCTTCCCTACCGTGGCCCTGGCACCCACGACCAGGAGGAACCTCATGGCAGTCGTACGTCGCGGCGCTGCGGTCGCACAACGCTATCTCGTCTCGCTCTACTTCCTCGGAGTGGTCGCTCAGTTCTTCCTCGTCGGGTTCGGCCTGTTCGGGATGAAGGCCGGCGACACGATCGGGAAGGCGAACAGCCTGAACCTGCACCGCGACTTCGGCTGGGCACTGACCCAGTTCGGCGGCATCCTCCTGCTGATCACGACGCTGATCGCCTGGCAGAAGCCGCTTCGAGAGCGGGTGGGCCTGTACGCCGTGCTGTGCCTGCTCGGGTTTCCGCTCCAGCCTCTGCTGGCAGCGGCTGGGGAGCACCACAGGTTCGTCGGCATGTTCCATCCGGTGAACGCGGCCCTGCTGCTCGGCCTTTCGGCCACACTGGCCCGCCGCGCTTGGGCGACCCGAGCGGTCGGCGAGCCGGCAGTCGGGACGGCGGCGCCCTCGACGCCATGATCCTCGGAAGACCCGCTCTTACAGGCCTTCAAAGAGTGGAGCCAGCCGGGCTCGAACCGGCGACCTTCTGGCTGCCAGCCAGACGCTCTCCCA
>DHWI01000124.1:13378-13590 GCA_002413095.1 Thermoleophilia bacterium UBA5186 | reverse complement strand
GTCGACGCCGTCCAGCAACTCCCAGTTCGTGCGGAGGGCCGCTTCCGCCGCGGCGACGAGTCCGTCCTCGTCACGCGGGCTGGCCGCAGCGAGCGCGTCGCGTGCCTCGGCAGCGTGCTCGATGTCGCGCTTCGCATGCAGCGCGAAGTACTCGGTGGCGGGGCCTTCCGCGAAGCCGTAGTGCTCGACGAGGCCGCGGAGCTTCGTCTCGG
>DHWI01000124.1:12571-13208 GCA_002413095.1 Thermoleophilia bacterium UBA5186 | reverse complement strand
GCGTAGTGCGCGAGCTCCTCGCGCGTCAGCTCGCCGCGCTCCCAGCGGGCGTAGAACGGGTGCCGCAGCACGTCCCAGCGCTCGCGCGCCTCGTCGATCCGGTCGATCAGCTCCATCTTCCGCTCCCTTTGCTTCCACCCCGCGCCGGCGATCCTACGCGACGGGTGGGACGGCCGAGCGCCGCTGGCGCATGACCTCGAACGCGAGCACGGAGACGGCGGCGACGGTGCCGAGTGAGAGCGAGAAGCGGCGCCGGTACGGGATCTCGAGCACGAGATCGGCCCGCCGCAGGAACTCACGTGTGATCCCGCGCCGCTCGCCGCCGACGAGCAGGAAAAGCGGCCCGGAGAGATCGGCGTCGTAGATCGGCGTCGCGTCGCGCTTCGCGGTGCACGCGACCGCGAGTCCGCGCTCCTTGAACAGGTCCGCCGCGGCCTCGGCGCTCTGCACATGGGCGATCGGAAGCAGCTCGGACGCCCCCGCCGAGGCCTTCACGACGGTCGCCTCCGACTCGCCCCAGTCCCGTGGCCTGATGGCGACGCCGTCCGCGCCCGCCGCGTAGAGCGAGCGGATCGCGTAGCCGAAGTTGTACGGATCCTCGATCCCGTCGAGCATCGCGACGAACGGCCGCTCACCG
>DHWI01000124.1:9737-12408 GCA_002413095.1 Thermoleophilia bacterium UBA5186 | reverse complement strand
GCGCCCTCGAGGACGATCAGGCGGTCGCGACGTCGAGCGTCGGCACGTCCGCCCACAGGTCCTCGAGCCGGTAGAAGCTCCGCGCCTCCGGGGTGAAGACGTGCAGCACCACGTCGAGGTAGTCGGCGACGATCCAGGTGCCCTCCTGGGGGCCGTCGACCGACCCCGGAAGGATGCGGTCGCGTTTCAGTTGCGCGTGGACCTCGTCGTGGATCGCGACGGTCTGGCGCGGGTTGCGTCCGGTGCAGACGACGAAGAAGTCGGTGTAGGTGCACACCGGCCGCATGTCCAAGAGCACGACGTCCTCGGACAGCTTGTCCTGTGCGATGCTCGCTATGCGGCGGGCTAGTTCGAGAGAGCTCAGGTCGGGTCGAATCCTCCGGTCGGTTGTCCGCAGTCTAGCGACGGTAGAGGCCGAGATCCCAGATCAGGTCGGCAACCGCCGGCGGGACGAGGCCGTCGATCGGCACGCCTCGGGCGACCCGGGCGCGAATCTCGCTCGAAGCGACCGGCGGCGAGTCGAACCAGAAGAACATGACGCGCTCCGGGGTCTCCGTGGTGTCCTCGACGCCCGCGCGGGTGCCCACACCGAGGCGCGCGAGACGGAGCACCTCGTCGGGCTCCTTCCAGTCCGCGAAATCGCGCCACTCGTCGGCCCCGATCAGGAACAGCGGCTCCTCGAGGTCGAGGTCGCGCAGCATGTCCACGGTGCGTGCGTGATCGTCGAGCTCAACGTTGGCCTCGGGGAATGCGGCCTCCGCCAGCCGCAGCCGGCTCGGCGCGTCGGCGACGACGTCCTTGTGGCCCGGCTTGGCGACGACGAAGACGCGGACCTCGTCCGGCGAGAACCGCTCCCGCGCCGCCTCGAGCAGCGCGACGTGGCCGACGTGCGGCGGGTCGAACGCGCCGCCGAAGAGCGCGACGGTCACGAGAACTCGAGCACCTCGTCGCCGATCTCGACCTCTTGCCCGGACTTCGCACCTGCGGCGCGGAGTGCAGCTTCGAGCTCCTCCTCGTCGGGTGGCGTGCCCATGACGCGGTAGCCACGCTCGGTGCGGAAGATCCGGTAGGCAGGCCGGCCCTTGGGCTGCGGGCGGTACTCGAGGAAGTCCACGAGCCCCGTGTCGTCCGCCGGAGGCGCCGGCGACTCGTCTGGGCAGAGCTCGAAGAGGGCGCGCCGGAACTCCTCGATTCCGGCTCCGGTCGCGCACGACACATGGAAAACGCGGAGGACGCGGGGATCGTCCGGATGGAACTCGGGCGGCTCGGGCAACAGGTCGATCTTGTTCAGGACGACCGCCTGCGGGCGCTCGTCGAGCCCGGCGCCGTAGGCCGTGAGCTCCTGGTTGATCGCGTCGAACCGCTCCTGCAGGTCAGGCTCGGACGCGTCCAGCACGTGCAGGAGCAGGCGGGCGCGCTCGAGATGCGCGAGAAACTCGTGCCCGAGCCCGACGCCTTCGCTCGCGCCTTCGATGAGGCCGGGGACGTCGGCGACGGTCAGCTGCCGCCCGTCGGAGGACTCGACCGTGCCGAGCACCGGCGCGAGGGTCGTGAACGGGTAGTCGGCCACCTTCGGCCGCGCGTTGGAGATGCGGGCGAGGAGGGACGACTTTCCGGCGTTCGGGAAGCCGGCCAGCGCGGCGTCGGCGAGGAGCTTGAGGCGTAGCTCGAGATCGGCCGCTTCGCCGGGGAGACCGGTCTCCGCGAAGCGCGGGGCGCGACGGGTCGGCGTCGCGAACCGCTTGTTGCCGCGGCCTGCCGCGCCGCCGGCCGCCGCGACGACACGCGCGCCGGGATGCGCGAGGTCGGCGACGAGGCGCTCCTCCTCGTCGAACACCTGGGTGCCGATCGGCACGCCGAGCTCGAGTGTCTCCCCGGTCGCACCGTGCTTGTTCGCGCCGCGGCCGTTGCCGCCACGACCGGCCTTGAAGAGCCGTCCGACCCGGAAGTTCGAGAGATCTCTGAGCGACCGGTCCGCGACGAGGACGACGTCCCCGCCCGGTCCGCCGTCACCGCCGTCCGGCCCGCCCTTGGGGACGTGCTTCTCGCGCCGGAAGGAGAGGCCGCCGTCGCCGCCTCGACCCGCCTGCACGTGGATGCGCGCTCGGTCGTGGAACATCGCGTCTGAGGGTAGCTACGCTCCCGTCGTGAGCCGAAAGCGCGACCTGACGAGCCGCGGAGCCCAGAAGCTGGGCGAGCGCGAGCGCACCGTCGGGCTGGATCCCGAGGACGAGGCCGCGCGCTGGCTGGACGAGCACGACGCGACGCCTCCCCCGGCTACACCGAAGTCACTCACGAAGTCGAAGACGCTGCACCAGTGGCGCGAGCGCCAGAAGCGCTCTAGCTAGCTTCGCCTTCGACGACCGAGATGAAGCGCTTCTCGCCGCTGGTCCTGAAATTCACCGTGCCGTCCTTGAGGGCGAACAGCGTGTCGTCGCGGCCGAGACTCGTGCCTGGGCCGGGGCGGAACTTCGTCCCGCGCTGCCGGACGAGGATCATCCCGGCCTTTACGGTCTGACCGTCGAAGATCTTCACGCCGAGCATCTTCGGGTTCGAGTCGCGACCGTTCCGCGACGAGCCGAGTCCCTTCTTGTGTGCCATTAGTGCTCCTCCCGGTGATCTTTCCGAGTTTCTCGGTCGCTAGCACCAAGCGAGGCAAGGACGCAGGGAG
>DHWI01000124.1:8283-9705 GCA_002413095.1 Thermoleophilia bacterium UBA5186 | reverse complement strand
CGCAGCATCGCGCCGCGTGATAGCGGGCGAGAAGCCGGAGGAGATCGCCGGGTGGAGCACCTAGTCGCTCTCCTTTGCCGCAAGCGCGGACTCGAGCGCGGCGAGCGCGCCTTTCCGCTTCGCCTGTGCCTGCTCGTACTCGAGCGCCGCCTCGAGCTGCGGCCGCTTCCAGCCGGGTGCCCCTTCGGCGATCGCCGCGACGGTCATCCCCTCGTAGTCCTTCGGCAGGCCCTTCGGCGCCGCCTCCGCCTTCGGAGCCGCAGTGGGCTTCTCGGCGTCGGGCTTCGCCGCGCGCGACGTGCTCCTCGCGCCGCCGATCGACTCGATCTCAATCTGCGAGAGGCGGCTGCGATAGCCGTTGTGCCGCTTGTAGCCCTTCTTGGCCTTGTATTTGCCGATGCGAATCTTCTTGCCGAGGACGTGGTCGACGACGCGCGCCGTGACGGTGACGCCCTTCGCCTCGAAGTCGGCGCTGCCGTCGCCTCCGAGCATCAGGATCGACGGCGAGAACGTCTTCCCGGCGTCAGTCGGGAGCCGGTCGACGAGCAGCCGCTCGCCCTCGCGGACGCGATACTGCTTGCCCCCGAGGGCGATGATCGCGTAGTTGTCGGTCTTGGTCGCCATAAGCGTGCGAAACGCGGGCTTCGGAGCCCGCGAGGCGCGCAGTTTAGCGGAAGGTCGCGCTCATTCGTCGTTGTCGTCCCATTGGGACATCGGCACGTATTCCCAGTCGGCGCCCTCCGAGGGGGTCTTCTCCGTCTGACTCGGCGCGGCCACGACCGGCTCGGGCTCGGGCTTCGTTTGCCGTTCCGGTTCGCCGCCTGGAGTGGGCTCGGATCCGTTCTCCGCTGCCGCGCCCGCCGGCTTCTTCTTGCGGTTGCGGCCGCCGCGTGAACCCCTGCGCGTGCGCTTCTTCGGCTTGGGCGCCTCGGCGCCGTCCTCGGAAGGCGCCTCGGCACCGTTCTCCGACACGGCGGCGGCGACGATCTCCTCGGCCGCCTCGCCGTCTCGCCCGAGCGTCTCGTCCGGAACATGGATACGCGGACCGGCCGGCTTGCGGCGCGGCTTCGCCTTCTCCTCCGGCTTCTGTGCCGACTCGGCGACGGCAGCCGGCTCGGCGCCGTCTTCGGGCGCGGCTACGGCGGTCGTCGCAGGCTTCCTCGTGCGTCCGCGGCCACCGCGGGAGCCGCGGCGCGTCTTCTTCTTCGCCGGCTGCACGCCCTCGGCGGTCGCTTCGGCCGACACCTCCGCGGGCTCGACAATCTCCTCCGTCGGCTCGACCGTCTCCTCTTCTTCGTCGTCGGCAACCGCGTCGATCGCGCTCGCCTCAGGGTCTGCGGCCTTGCGACGCACCGCACGGGTCGGCTTCTCGGCCTCGGCCTCGGCGGTGATGGGAGCCTCCGCCTTCGCGGGCGCGTCGAC
>DHWI01000124.1:7615-8135 GCA_002413095.1 Thermoleophilia bacterium UBA5186 | reverse complement strand
GCGTCGTGCAGCCCGACCTCGACGAGCTTCAACTCGACCTCGGCGCCCTCCTCGACCGGAGCCTTCGGCGAGAGCATCGCGATCGAGCCCTCCTTCAGCACGCTGAAGTGGTCGTTGTGGACGCCCTCGCGCACTTCGAGGAAGAAGCGCTTCTTGGTCTGCGCCTCGATCTCCTGGAGCCGTTCCCCGCCGGGTCCGACGAGGATGCTCGCCGTCTTTCCGGCCAGCTCGACCTGGTAGGCCTGGGTGCGCGACTTCGCCGCGAGCTCGCGGAGCTGCCGCTCGATGTCGACTGCCGCCGTCGCCTCCGAGACGACGATTCCGTCGCCGCCGCAGGTCGGGCACTTCTTGGTCAGGATCTCGCGCGGCCCGTCGGTGACGTTCTGCCGTGTCATCTCGACGAGGCCGAGCGGCGAGATTTCGACGACGTACGTCTTCGTCCGGTCGCGCTCGAGCTCGGTGCGGAGCGCCTCCTCGACGGCGGCCCGGTTCTTGGGATTCGCCATGTCGATGAAGTCGA
>DHWI01000124.1:5914-7533 GCA_002413095.1 Thermoleophilia bacterium UBA5186 | reverse complement strand
CGCGAGCCGACGAAGCGGCCGGTGTTCACGTCGATGACGGTGAACGCCTCCGCGTAGTCGAAGATCAGGTAGCCGCCGGAGGGCAGGTCGACGCGCCGGGAGAGCGTCGAGCGAATCTGCTCGTCGACGCCGTACTCGGTCATCAGCGGCGTCTTCTCCTTGTAGCGCGTGACGCGCTCGACCATGTGCGGCGACGTCTTCTTCAGGTAGCCCACGACACGCTTGAACGCGCGGTCGTCCTCGATCAGCGCGCGCTCGAAGTCCTCCGTGAAGAGATCGCGGGTGACGCGAAGCGGCAGTTCGGCCTCCTGGTACACGAGCGCGGGCGCCTTGGACGCCTTCGCGCGGGTCTCGATCGTCTTCCAGAGCCGCTGGAGGAACACGAGGTCGCGCTCCACGTCCTCCGCGGACGCACCCTCGGCGGCCGTGCGGACGATCACGCCGCCCTTCTTGGGCGCGATCCCCTTGAGGATGTCCTTCAGCCGTTGGCGCTCGTCGTCCTCGAGCCGGCGCGACACACCGAGGCCTTCTCCGTTCGGGACGAAGACCACGAAGCGTCCGGGCAGCGAGATCTCGGTCGTGAGCCGCGCGCCCTTCGTCTTCATCGGGTCCTTGACCGCCTGGACCATGATCTCCTGGCCGCGGCTGATCAGATCCTGGATCTTCTTGCCATGGTGGCGCTTCCCCTCGAGCTCCGGGACGACGATCTCGTCCACGTAGAGGAAGCCGTTCTTCTCGAGGCCGATCTCGACGAACGCGGCCTCCATGCCGGGAAGCACGTTGTCGACGGTGCCGAGATAGATGTTGCCGGCGATCGAGCGCTTCTCGGGCCGCTCGAGATAGACCTCGGCGACCTTGTCGTCCTCGAGCACGGCGACGCGCTGCTCGCCGACGTCGACGGAGACGAGTAGCTCGCGCTTCGCCTTTGGCAAGGGCGGCCGCTTGGCGGGCACACGGCGTCTGGTCGACGCGCGCGAGGAGCGGGCCGCCGGCTTGCGCTCGGTCTTCTCCTCCTTGGGCTTACGGGACGGCTGCTGGGCGGGCTTCTCCGCCTCGGTCTTCGCCGCGGTGGTCGCGGCTGCCGTGCCCGTGCCCGGCTTCTTGCGCCCGCGTCCTCCGCGGTTTCCGCGGCGGCGCTTGGGCCTCTGGACTTCGTCTGAGGCCGCCCCCTGCGAGGCGACCGGTCGATCGGGAACTACACGGTCAGGTGGTGCTGCGGGAGCGGCTGCCTCGATCGGCGCCGTCTCTCCCTTCTTGAGTCGTCGGAACAAACGCAAGCGAAATCTCCTTCATGCGCGCGCGCGAACGCGCCGGTGAGGCCGCGATGGCGCGCGCTGCGGGTTGTGATGAGTGGAATGAACATTCCGGTACAGAGTAGCAACGGCATCCCCCGACGCCCTCTTTAGCGCTCCGTCCGCCCCGGGACCTAGTCTGGCGGGCATCGACGCGGAAGGAGGCGCCATGCCAGGACAGATCGAAGCCCAAGAGCTGCTCTTGATCGAGGAGGCGGACGCCTGGTTCGAGTATCTCGAGGCGATCCGCGAGCAGACGGAGATCCGCTACAAGGAGGTCGAGCCCTGGGCGTGGGCCCGCCTCACGCAGCGCCTGCGGGCGATCCG
>DHWI01000124.1:2061-5780 GCA_002413095.1 Thermoleophilia bacterium UBA5186 | reverse complement strand
ATGCCCGTGATCGGCGCGATCCCCATCGTCATGCCGACGTTCACGAAGACCTGGAACAGAAAGGCGATCACGATCCCGCCCGCGGCGATCGCTGTAAAGGAGTCGCGCGCGAGCGCGACGATGCGTAGACCGCGCCAGACGACGAGCAGGTAGAGCAGCAGGAGAACCGAGGCGCCGACGAAGCCGCGCTGCTCGGCGAAGGACGCGAAGACGAAGTCGGTCGCGTGCTCGGGCAGGTAGTCGAGCCTCGTCTGCGTCGCGCCCTGGACCCCCCGCCCCTGAACGCGGCCGGCGCCGACCGCGATCCTGGACTGATTCGCGTTGTACGTCGCCCCGCTCGGATCGCTGGTCGGGTTGGTGAAGCCCACGAGCCGCTGCTGCTGGTACGGCTTGAGCAAGTGGACGCCCGCGGAGGGCAGGAACCACAGGACCGTGAGCGAGCCGAGCAGCGTGATCGCGCCAAGGGCTGCGAAATGCGTCCAGCGCGTGCCGGCGACGAACAGCACTGCCGCGAGGGCGGCTGCGTAGACGAGCGCCGTCCCGAAGTCGGGCTGGATGAAGACGAGCATGATCGGCACGGCGGCGAGACCGAGCGTCGTAAGCGTCGTCCGAACCTCGCCGAGTCTGCGCCCGTTCTGCGCGAGGAAACCCGCCAGCGCGAGGACGAACAGGAGCTTCCCGAACTCCGAGGGCTGGAAGCGGAAGAAGCCAAGGTCGATCCAGCGCCGCGACCCGCGTGTGAGCGGAGCGGCGAGGAAGACGAAGAGCATCAGGCCCGTCGTCCCGATGTAGATCGGCCGGTGGTAGCGGCGGTAGAGGTCGGGATCGACAAGCGCCGCCCCCGCGAGCCCGACCGCGCCGACGGCGGCGAAGACGCCCTGGCGCACGACGAACAGGCTGCTGTCGCCCGTCACGTCGTTCTGCGTGATGCCGGCGATCGCCCAGAGCCCGTAGACGACGAGCGCGCCGACTGCTCCGAGCAGCACGAGGTCGAGCCGGCGGACGAAGGACGTCGCCTCGGCGAGCTCGGAACGGCGACGGCGGACGCCGGTGCGGCGGGAGCCTGCGTAGTCGATCGCCATCAGTGGCCCATCAGTCTGTCTTCACCTGGCCGAGAGACGCAGCCTGCTTGCCGAAGAACGCCTCGAAGACCTTGAGTGCCGCCGGAGCCGCCGCCGTGCCGCCGTGGCCGCCGTTCTCGATCAGCGCACAGACGGCGATCGTCGGGTTGTCGGTCGGGCCGTACCCGCACCACCAGGATTGGCTGAGGTTGTGCACGACCCCGTCGCCGAGGTTGACGTTCTTCTCCGCGGTACCCGTCTTGCCCGCGATCGAGATCGGGAACGCGCCGAAGACGCCGTAGCTCGTCCCCAGTGAGGAGTGCGTCGCCTGCAAGAGCCCGTCCTGGACGATCTGCAGCGCCGTCTTGTCGACGTTGGTCGACTGCGGTGCGGGCGGCGTGAAGGTGCGGAGCGGTACCGAGGTCGAGCCGTTCGTCCCCGGCTGCTCGACCTGCTGCACGAGGTGCGGCGTCACGAGCTTCCCACCGTTCGCGATCGCGGCGAAGAAGCGCGTCATCTGGAGCGGCGTCGCGAGCAGATCCTTCTGGCCGATAGCGAGCTGAACCGAGTCGCCGGGCTTCCAGAGGCGGTCGACCTGCCAGCAGCACGGATCGGTCTTGCTCGTGAACGTCGCCTTCCGCCACTCGGGCGTGGGCAGCAGACCGGACGACTCGCCCGCGAGGTCGACCCCGGTTCGGGAGCCGAAGCCGAAGCGGCTGGCCCACCCCTGCAACGGGTGACCGGCGCTCGGCGGCAGGAGGTAGAAGTCGTAGCCCACCTGGTAGAAGTAGGTGTCGCAGGAGCGCGAGATCGCGGTCGGCAGGGACATCGCCTCGTTCACGAACGGATCCCAGTTGTTGAAGACGTAGTTGACGCCGTTCTCGCCGTGAACCGTGTAGCTGCCCGTGCACTGCTTCGTTCCGTAGGGCTGAATCAAGTGCTCCTGCATCCCGGCGATCGCGGTGAGGGGCTTGAACGTCGAGCCGGGCGGATAGCTGGCGTCGACGGCGCGGTTGATCGCGGGATAGTTCAGGTGCTGGGCCGTCGTCTTTGTCAGGCCCGCCGCCGCGAGCTTCGCGGTCTTGATCCGACCGACGAAGACGGATGGGTTGTACGTCGGGTTGGAAGCCATCGCGAGGATCGCGCCGTTCTGCGGATCCATGGCGACGATCGCGCCGCCGTTCGCGGCCCACTGGTTGTCGTTTCGCGCCAGCTGGATCCCGTACTGCAGCGCCTTCTCCGTGGCCTGCTGGAGCTTCACGTCGAGCGTCAGCCGGATCGCGTGCCCGGGTTGCGGGTTCGAGCTCGGGAAGAAGCTCGACTGCGGGCGGCCGAGCGAGTCGACGCGCAGCCGGGTCAGGCCCGGACGGCCTCGCAGATAGGAGTCGTAACGCGCCTCGAGGCCGGTCTGGCCGATCTTGTCCCCCGCGCGCAAGCCCTCCTTGCTGTAGCGCTTCAGCTGCCCGGGCGAGATCTCCGTGACGTACCCGAGGATCTGGGCGGCGAGCGTGTTGTACGGGTACTGGCGCAGGTATGTGTCCACCGGGTTGACGCCCGGGAACTCCGACGCGTGCTCCTTCATGTATGCGACGAGGTCCTCCTGGATCGAGTAGCGGACGACAACCGGAGTGAGCGGGTCGCCCTTGCGGCGCCGGATCTGCGCCGCGAGCTGGCCGATCGGCACGTGCGTCAGGCGGGCCACGGCCCGCAGCTCATGCAGCCGCGCCGAGCGCTCCTTCGGCAGGTCGGCGGGCCAGAGCTGGAGACCCGTCCCTGCCTTGTTGGTCACGAGCGCTCGTCCGTAGCGGTCGAGGATCTGCCCGCGGGGCGCCGCGATCCGAATCGTCCGCAGCTGGTTGTTCTGCGCGGTGCGCAGGTACTGGTCGCCGGAGAGCACCTGCAGCGCCCAGAGGCGCAGGAAGAGGACCGCGAACGCCCCGATCGCGACCGCGCCGAGCACGCCGAGCCGCAGCGCGATCTGGGTGGTGACGCGGTACGGGCTCTCCGTCCGCGGATCCGGCGGCAGGAAGCGGCGCGACTTGCTCCGGGCCCCGTTCCCCCGACTGCTAGCCAAGGAGCCGCACCTCGGATGTCCTGTCGGTCCAGCTGACCGGCCGGAGGACGCGGCGGACGATCGCGTACACGGGCGCTGTGAGCAGGAGGTTGAGCGCTACGGCGGGCAGCAGCCCGTCGATCAGCACGGCGCGAGCCGGCGCCGGCTCGCCGAGCACGAAGTGCAAGAGCAGCGCGCCCAGGGCGTAGAGCACCGTCACGACGCCCACCGAGACGAAGGGTGCATGGGCCCGGTCGCGTCCGGTGGTCTCGCCGTAGCGGCCGATCCAGTAGCCCGCGAGGGTGAGCAGAAGCGAGCTGAGGCCGAGCGTCGAGAGCGTGGCCGTGTCGAGGACGAGGCCGGCGAAGAAGCCTCCGATCGCACCCGCGAACGAGCCGCGGAGGAGCGCGACGGCGACGAGCGTGACGAGCAGAAGGTCGGGCGAGCCGCCGAAGATGATCACGCCCGAGACTAGCGAGGCTTGCACGACTGCTGCGAGGAAGAGGAGCCCCGCCGCCTTGGCTGCTTCGGCGGCGGCCATCTCAGGGCAGCTCCGGCCTTGGTCTGGTGCTGACGAGCACGACGAGGGAGTCGAGGGAGCCGAA
>DHWI01000124.1:463-2012 GCA_002413095.1 Thermoleophilia bacterium UBA5186 | reverse complement strand
ACGCTGGTGACCGTCCCGACCAGCAGGTTGCGGGGGTAGATCGAGCCGAAGCGGCCGGTGCGCGAGCCGGCGGTGATGATCTTGTCGCCGACGCTGACGTTCTTCGCTTTCGGGACCCGGTCGAAGACGAGGGAGCCGCGGCCCTGGCCGGTCGAGACGATGCCGAACGCGCCCTGCGAGGTCAGGTCGACGGCCGAGACGGAGCTCGTCGAGTCGGTGAGGAGGGTGACGAGGGACTCGCGCGAGAAGACGGACGTCACTTCGCCGACGAGGCCGGCAGCGGTCACGACCGGGTCGTGCACGCTGATGCCCTGCTTCGAGCCGGCCGCGATGCCGACCTGCTGGGAGTACGGGCTCGCAGGTCTCGAGATGACGCGCGTATTGACGGCTCGATAGTCCTTCGGGAAGGTCGGGCCCTCGACGTAGTTGAGCTGGGCCTGCAGCTTCGCGACGTCTTGGAGGGCGGACTCGGCCTGGAGGTTGTCGCTGCGGAGCTGCTGCACTTCATCCTTGAGTCGCGCGTTCTGGGACTTTGCGTCCACGAGTCCCGCGAAGTAGCCGTAAACGTCCCGGAACGGCCGCGCGACGCGCTCCGCGGCGATCTGGAACGGGTGGAGGACGGTGGCGCCGGCGCCCTGCGCGCGGTGGAGCGGACCGCCCTGCGACTCGCGGAACGAGACGGTCACGAGCACGAGCGCGAGCAGCACGAGCACCCCCAGCAGGATCCGCCGCCGAAGGGCGTTACCTGCGCGGGAGGGGAACGACGAGGACGCGGAGCGCCGGACGGACGAGCCCAGCACCGGCATCCGCACGGCTGTGCGTTCGCGCGGCACGAGAGCGCCCTAGGTTAGCGACGGTTGCGGGGGAGGGCCAAGCCGGACCGGTCGCGCGCTAGTAACGGCGGCCGTTGCGGTTGCGGCTGCGGGCCTTGTTCGAGCGGTGGATTGCCTCGAACTCCTCCAGGCTCCGTCCGCTGCCGACCGCCACACACGTCAGCGGGCTCTCGGCCAGGTGCACAGGCATCTGCGTCTCGTGGCGCAAGCGCTCGTCCAGGTTGGCGAGCAGTGCGCCGCCGCCCGCGAGGACGATGCCGCGATCCATGATGTCCGCGGCGAGCTCCGGGGGCGTCTTGTCGAGCGTGGAGCGGATCGCGTCGATGATCTGGCTGACGGGCTCGTCGAGCGCGCGGCGGATCTCCTCGCTGGAGAGCACGACGGTCTTCGGCAGGCCGGTGAGCATGTCGCGGCCGCGTACCTCGGCCTGGACCTCCTCGCGCATGTCGAACGCGGAACCGACTTCGAGCTTGATCTCCTCCGCGGTCTGCTGCCCGATCAGGAGCTTGTACTCCTTTTTGACGTGATTAATGATCGCCTCGTCCATCTCGTCGCCGCCCACGCGGAGTGACTGGCTGACGACGATGCCGCCTAGGGAGATGACGGCGACCTCGGTCGTGCCGCCGCCGATGTCGACGATCATGTTCCCAGTCGGCTCGGCCACGGGGAGACCGGCGCCGATCGCGGCGGCCATGGGCTCCTCGATCAGGTAGGCC
>DHWI01000124.1:0-276 GCA_002413095.1 Thermoleophilia bacterium UBA5186 | reverse complement strand
GTGACGTCGAAGTCGGCGATCACGCCGTCCTTGAGCGGGCGGATCGCGGCGATCGTGCCCGGCGTACGGCCGAGCATCCGCTTCGCCTCGACGCCGACGGCGTGCACCTCGCCACTGCGCTGGTCGATCGCGACGACGGACGGTTCGCTGAGGACGATCCCTCGCCCGCGGACGTAGACGAGCGTGTTGGCGGTGCCGAGGTCGACCGCCATGTCGCGGCCGCCGAACCCGCTCATCGAGTTGAAGAGCCCCATTGCCGCGCCGAGTCTAGCTGCG
>DHWI01000123.1:24489-25284 GCA_002413095.1 Thermoleophilia bacterium UBA5186 | reverse complement strand
CGATGTAGATCCACGAGCCCGCCGTCATCTGGCCGAACATCGTCAGCCCTTCCGCCTCGAGTCGCCTGAACTCGTCCCAGGTCGCCCAGCGCGGCACGAGCAGCGAGTTCGCGATCAGCACGCGAGGCGCGCCCGGGTGGGTGCGGAAGACGCCAACGGGCTTCCCGCTTTGCACGAGCATCGTCTCGTCGGCGTCGAGCGTGAGCAGCGTCCGGACGAGCGCCCGCAAGGCCGCGGGATTCCGCGCCGCCTTTCCCGAGCCGCCGTAGACGACGAGCTCCTCGGGGCGCTCCGCCACTTCCGAGTCGAGGTTGTTCAGGAGCATCCGGAGCGGCGCCTCGGTCGACCACGAGCGAGCGTTCAGCTGTGTCCCGCGCGGCGCACGAATGCGCGAGAGGTCGCCGCACAGGGACTCGACGACCGCATCGAGATTCCGGACCGCGCTCACCGGCGGGGTCTCGCTTCCTCGTCCGCGTCGCGCAGCTTGCGGCGCCAGACCCGGAAGCTCCACGCGGTCGCGACCACGAAGAAGGCAACCGCGATGAAGACGGCGCTCCGGATCCGGCCGCCCGTGAGCCACGCCACCAGGACGATCGTCACCGCGAGGCCGAGATTGACGATGACCGTGTCCCGATAGGGTCGCTTCGGCAGCGGGCTCGGCGCCCGGTCCGCCCACCTGACACGCTTGCGTTTCACGCGAGCTGCCCGACCTCGGCCTCGACGGCGGCGAGGAACGACCCGTCCCGGATGGACGTCGCGACCGCCTCGATGTCGCCGGCGAGCGGCCGGTCGTCC
>DHWI01000123.1:23997-24440 GCA_002413095.1 Thermoleophilia bacterium UBA5186 | reverse complement strand
GGCGCCAGGAACTCCACCGCCTGTGCGCCTGCGAGCAGCTCGATCGCGAGCGCACTCTCGGCATTGGCGAGCACCTGCCACGCCTTCAGCCCCGAGGCGTTCCCCATCGAGACATGATCCTCCTGGCCCGCGCTCGTCGGGATCGAGTCGACGCTCGCCGGGTGGCACAGAACCTTGTTCTCGCTGACGAGCGACGCGGCCACGTACTGCGGGATCATGAAGCCGGAGTTGAGGCCGCCGTCGCTGGTGAGGAACGCGGGTAGGCCGTCGGAGAGATTCGGGTTCACGAGCCGCTCCACGCGGCGTTCCGAGATGTTCGCGAGCTCGGCGACGGCCATCGCAAGTGTGTCCAGCGCGAAGGCGAGCGGCTGGCCGTGGAAGTTCCCATTCGAGACGAGCAGCTCGTCCTCGACGAGCACGAGCGGGTTGTCGGTCGCCGCGTT
>DHWI01000123.1:18579-23951 GCA_002413095.1 Thermoleophilia bacterium UBA5186 | reverse complement strand
CCGACGAGCGGCAGCGCGAGATGCGCGAGCGGGGCCAGATCGCCGCTCGCTCCGACGGAGCCGCGGCTGGGAACGTACGGGAGCACGCCTCGGTTCAGCAGCTCGATGAGCAGCTCGACGGTCTCGATGCGGGCGCCCGAGGTGCCCTTCGCGAGCGCGTTCGCGCGCAGCAGCATCGCGGCGCGGACGATCTCGTCCGGGTACGGGTCGCCGACCCCGCAGGCGTGGGAGCGAAGGAGGCGCAGTTGGAGCTCCTCCGTCAGCTCCTCGGGAATCGAGCGGTTGACGAAGCGGCCGAAGCCCGTGTTGACGCCGTAGGTGTGCTCGCGGCTCCCATGGACAGCCCGTTCGACGAGCGCGCGCGCGGCACGCATCTTCCCGCGCGACTCGTCGGAGAGCTCGGCGTGCGCGCCTCGGCACGCCACGAGCCACACGTCGGCCACGGTGAGGCGCTCGCCGCTGAGCCGGATCGCGGTGGCCTGGGCCATTCCGCGGCCAGTCTAGTCCGGGCCGTCGTCCAGCAGGCGGAGCTCGAGGACGTGGCGCGTGTCGAACCCGTCGATTCCGAGCAGGTGCCCGGCCGCAGCGGCCACAGCGCCCGCCGGCATCAGCCCGACCAGCTCCGAGCCGGCGAGCTCCGCGCCTCTCCGCGCCGACTCGAACGCGATCCGCGCCACGATCTCGTGCAGCGCCGCCGCCTCCCAATCCTCGACGTTCATGCTCACCTGGACGCGCCCGGCGCGCGGCAGATCGAGCCCGAGCGCGCGGACGCCGGGAAAGCCCCCACCCCGCTCGCGGATCGCCGCCGCGATCTCCTGGGCTACCTCGATCGACGCGTTCCGGAGGTCGACGTTGAACGCGATCAGCGGCCGTCGCGCGCCCACGATCGCAGCGCCTGTGCGCGTGTCGATCTCCGGCGGGCCGAAGTCGGGCGCGAGCTCGCCAGACGCAACGCGGCGCCGCAGCTCGTCCAGCCCACCCCGGCGGAAGAACGCGGGCCCTCGTCCCTCGCCCGACTCGCCGTAGAGGAACACGGGAGTGCCGTCGTCGCCAAGCCGGCCGGCGAGCTCCAGCGCAGCCGCTTGGGCGCGAGACATGTCGGTCGGACGGATGGGCACGACCGGGACGACGTCCGCCACGCCCACGCGTGGATGCGCCCCCTCATGCGCGCGCAGGTCGATGCGCTCGCGCGCGCACGCAACCCCGGCCACGAGCGCCTCGAGCAGCTCCGCCTCGGCCCCGACGACGGTGAACACCGAGCGGTTGTGGTCCGCGTCGGCGTGCACGTCGAGCAGGTGGGCGGGCCCGCCGAGCGCGGTCGCGATCGCGTCGATCGTGGTCTGATCGCGCCCTTCCGAGAAGTTCGGCACGGACTCCAGAGGCAGCTGCACCGGCCGTACTCTAGGAGGGTGAAGGCGTACTACGACGCTCGGGCCCGCGAGTACGACGAGTGGTACGAAGGCCTCGGGCGCTTCGACGGGCTCGACCGGCCGCAGTGGGACGACGAGGTTCGCGAGCTCGAGGGCGTCGTCGCCTCGTTGCCGCCGGTGCGGACCCTCGACGTCGCGTGCGGCACCGGCTTTCTCACGCGTCACCTCCGCGGTGAGATCGTCGGCCTCGACCAGAGCGCCTCGATGCTCGCAATCGCGCAGGAGCGGGTGCCGGCGGGCGAGTTCGTCCAGGGCGACGCGCTCGAGCTGCCGTTCGAGGACGGCTCGTTCGATCGCATCTTCACCGGGCATTTCTACGGTCATCTGGAGCTGGGCGAGCGCGAGCGGTTCCTGCGAGAGGCGCGGCGTGTCGCGCCGGAGCTCGTCGTGGTCGACTCGGCGAAGCGCTCCGATCGGCAGGACGAAGAGCAGCAGGAGCGCATCCTCAACGACGGCTCGCGCTGGGAGGTCTACAAGCGGCACTTCATAGGCGCGGGGCTCGCCACGGAGCTCGGCCGCGGCGAGGTGCTGCACGAGGGCCGCTGGTTCGTCGTCGTCCGCTCGAGGTGACGCGGCGCCGCTCGTCGTACCGCTCGATCGCCTCGCTGCAGCGCGACAATCGGGTGTGCCGCGCGTGCTTCGAGGCCGGCTTCCCACTCGAGTCGCTCCCGGTCGTGCTCGGCTACTCCGGACAGCGCGCGTACATGTTCGGCCAGGCTCCGGGGATCGTCGAGGGCCAGGAACGCCGCCCGTGGCGCGGTCGCGCCGGCAAGACGCTGCGCCGCTGGCTCGCGATGGACGAGGACACGTTCTACGGAACGTTCTACTGCGCGTCGGTCACCCGCTGCTACCCGGGACGCCCGGCGTCGGGACGAGGCGATCGGACGCCCACTCCGCGCGAGCAGGAGCTCTGCTCGTTCTGGCGCGAATGGGAGTTCCGCCTCCTCCGGCCGCAGCTCGTCGTCCCGGTCGGCGGGCTGGCGATCAGGCGCCTGCTCGGCGTGACCGGCCTCGCGGCCTGCATCGGCCGCCGCTACGAGCTCGACGACGGCGCGGCGGCGATCCCACTTCCCCACCCTTCGGGCGCGAGCTCATGGGTGAACTCGCCCGCGAACCGCAGCCTCGTCGAGCGCGCCGTCGACCTGATCCGCGTCGAGGTCGCCCGTCTCGACGGGGGCTAGAGTTCCGGGGTGGACGACCAGTCGCGCCCGCCGTATCGCCGCACGTTCGTCCGTCTGCTCGGGTTCCTGCGGCCGTACAAGCTCTCGATGGGGATCTCGGTCGTCCTCGCGGTCGCCTCGCAGGCCGCGGCGCTCGTGATCGTCTACCTGACGGGCAACGTCGTCGACGTCGTCCGCCACGGCCATCGGCATCAGCTCGTGCCGCTGGTCGCGGCGGTGCTCGGCGTCGGCGCAGTCCGGGCCCTCACGATGATGGGCCGAAGACTGATCGCGGGCCGTCAAGCCCTCGCCGTCGAGATGGACATGCGGACGGCGCTGTACGCGCGGCTCGTCCGGCTTTCGTTCTCGTTCTACGACCGCCATCAGACCGGACAGCTGATGTCGCGCGCGACCGTCGACCTGCAGGGCGTGCGCTTCTTTCTCGGCTACGGGCTGATCTTCTTCTTCCAGCACATCTTCACGATCGTCGGCGTCACGATCGTGATGTTCGTCGTGAGCGTGAAGCTCTCGCTCGTTGCGCTCGCGATCCTCCCCTTGCTGATCGCGTTCGCGTATCGGTACAGCCACATCGCGCACCCGCTGCTCCGCGACGTGCAGCAGAAGATGGCCGACGTCGCCACGGTCGCCGAGGAGAACATCGTCGGCGTACACGTGGTCAAGGCGTTCGCACAGGAGCAGGCCGAGCAAGACAAGTTCGAGACGCGTTCAGAGGCCGTCTTTGCACAAAGCGTGAAGGCGAACCGGCAACGCGCGTTCTACGTGCCCCTGATGTCGTTTCTGCCGATGTTCGCGCAGGCGGCCGTGCTGCTCGTCGGCGGGCGAATGGTCGTGCACGGCCAGCTCGGGTTGGAGAACTTCGTCCGCTTTTCGCTCTACGTGACGATGCTCGTCATGCCTCTTCGCCAGCTCGGGATGTGGATCGGTCAAGCGCAGCGCGCGACGGCGTCCGGCGAGCGAATCTTCCAGGTGATCGACGAGCCGGAGGACATCGCGGACGCGCCCGCGGCGCGCGACCTTCCCGAGGGCGACGGGCTCGTGCGCTACGAGGGCGTCTCCTTCGAGTACGCGCCTGGCCGGCCGGTGCTGCACGAGATCGACCTCGAGATCGCGCCCGGCCGCACGATCGCGCTCGTCGGGCACACCGGCTCCGGGAAGACGACGCTCGCATCGCTCTTGCCGCGCTTCTACGACGTCTCGGCGGGGCGCGTCACGCTCGACGGCGCCGATGTTCGCGCTGTGAAGCTCAACTCGCTGCGCCGCGCGATCGGCGTGATTCCCCAGGATCCGTTCCTCTTCTCGACGACGGTGCGCGAGAACATCGCCTTCGGCACGCCGCACGCGACGGACGAGGAGATCGAGCGCGCGGCACGACTCGCGCAGGCGCACGAGTTCGTCGAGGCGCTCCCGGAGGGCTACAACACCGTGATCGGCGAGCGAGGGATCACGCTCTCCGGCGGGCAGCGCCAGCGGATCGCGATCGCGCGCGCCCTCGTGATGGATCCGCGGATCCTGATCCTCGACGACGCGACGGCCTCTGTCGACGCGACGACCGAGGCGAGGATCCGGACCGGTCTCACGGAAGCGATGCGCGGCCGGACGACGATCATCATCGCCCACCGGCTCTCGACGATCGCGCTCGCCGACGAGATCGTCGTGCTCGAGCACGGGCGCATGGCAGCTCGCGGAACGCAGGACGAGCTCCTGGGCATCAGCAGCGTCTACCGCGAGATCTACGAGCACGGCCTGCTCGAGCGAGTCGTCGCCGAGGCGGAGGAAGTCGCGTGAGGGTCTGGCAGCCCGGGAGCCATCTCTCGCAGCAGCGGGGTGCGGAGGTCCAGGACTGGTCCTGGGATCAGACCAAGCGCCGGCTGACCACGCTCGTTCGCCTGATCCGCCCGTACAAGGCACGGACGACGTTCGCGATCGGGTCCCTGCTCGCCGCGACGCTCGTCTCGCTGGCGCCGCCGTATCTGATCAAGCTCGCGATCGACGAGGGCATCCGCCAGCGCCAGCTCCACCGGCTCGAGCTGATCGTGATCGCCTTCCTCGTCGTCGGCGTGCTCGGGCTCGTGTTCTCGTACGCGCAGACCTACTTCACCGGCTGGACGGGCGAGCGGATGCTGGCCGACCTCCGCAACCATCTCTTCCGCCACCTGCAAAGGCTCTCGCTCGGGTTCTACGAGCGGAACCGAGCCGGCGTGATCATCAGCCGCCTGACGAACGACGTCGAGGCGCTCGACCAGCTCGTCACCGACGGCGTCACGAGCCTCGTCCAGAACACGCTCACGCTCGTCGGCTCGGCGATCGTCCTCTTCTTCCTCGACTGGCGGCTCGCTCTCGCGACGCTGACCGTCATGCCGGGGATGACCATCGCGACCGCGATCTTCCGCAAGCGCTCGGGCCGCGCCTACCGCGCGGTGCGCGAGACGCTCGGCGCCGTCACGGCGACGTTGGCGGAGGACATCGCAGGGATGCGCGTCGTGCAGGCGTTCACGCGTGAGGAGGCGAACCAGCGGCACTTCCGCCAGGTCAGCGAGGCCTACCGCGACTCGAACCAGCAGACCGTCGTCCTGAACGGCCTCTACTTCCCCTTCGTCGACTTCCTCTCGGCGGTCGCGACAGCAATCGTCCTCGGCTACGGCGGGTATCTCGTCTTCGGCGGCTCGATCACGATCGGGACGTTGGTCGCCTTCCTCGGGTACCTGACGAACTTCTTCGACCCCGTGCAGCAGCTGTCGCAGCTCTACAACACGTTCCTCTC
>DHWI01000123.1:17901-18569 GCA_002413095.1 Thermoleophilia bacterium UBA5186 | reverse complement strand
CTGGACAAGATCCAGGACGTCCTCGACGAAACGCCGAACGTCGAGGACTCACCCGGCGCGATCGAGCTCGGCCGGATCGAGGGACACGTCCGCTTCGACAACGTCCACTTCTCGTACGGCACCGGCCCGGAGGTGCTGCACGGGATCTCGCTCGACATCCCGGCGGGAACGACTGTCGCGCTCGTAGGCCACACCGGGGCGGGGAAGTCGACGATCGCGAAGCTGCTGGCGCGGTTCTACGACCCTCAGCAGGGCGCGATCACCTTCGACGACGTCGACCTCCGGCACGTGAAGCAGGAGTCGCTGCGCCGCCAGCTCGGAATCGTCCCGCAGGAGGGCTTCCTCTTCGCGGGCACCGTCAGCGAGAACATCGCGTTTGCGCGTCCCGGGGCGACGCCGGAGGAGATCGTGACCGCGGCGCGGACGGTCGGCGCGCACGAGTTCATCCTCCGCCTCGAGGGCGGCTACGAGACCGAGCTGCAGGAGCGCGGCACCCGCCTGTCGCTCGGCCAGCGCCAGCTGGTCGCGTTCGCGCGGGCGCTCCTCGCCGACCCGCGCGTACTCATCCTCGACGAGGCGACCTCCTCGGTCGACATCGGGACAGAGCGAAAGATCGTGGAGGCGCTGCGCGTGCTGCTGCGCGACCGGACCGCGTTCATCATCGCGCA
>DHWI01000123.1:14451-17855 GCA_002413095.1 Thermoleophilia bacterium UBA5186 | reverse complement strand
CGCCTCTCGACGATCCGCGACGCGGACCTGATCGTCGTGCTCGAGCACGGGCAAATCGTCGAGCAGGGGACGCACGACGAGTTGCTCGCCCTAGCCGGCCTGTACCTGTCGCTGTACGGCGACTGGGCCGCCGACGTGGCCTGACCTACCGATCAAGGGCGTCGCTGCCGGGCCTCCCACACATTCGCCATCGCTATCCGCTGGGCGATCGTCGGGTGGTTCTCCAGCAACAGGTACTCGAACGTCGAGGGGTTGGGCTCGTCGAGCGTGGTCGTCGTGAACCGGTGGAAGAGCTTGCGTCCCGCCGCGGGATCGCGGGTCGTCTGAAGCGCCATCCAGTCGGCCTCGGCCTCGAGGTGCCGCGTGATCGCGTTCTGCACCGGCAGCGCGAGCAAGCTGAGGACGACGAGTACGAAGAGCGAGAGAGGGACGGCTCGAGGGTCGGCCATTCCCCCGCGGCGCCGCGTCAACCGCGCGATGAGGAACGCGCCGGGAAACGCGAACAACGCATACCAGGCGACGCTCTTCCAGATGTGGTCCCGGGCTAGGTGGCCGATCTCGTGCGCGAGCACGAAGCGGATCTCGGCGGGACTGAAGCGGCCGTCCGTGAGCGTGTCCCAGAGGATGACGCGCCGGCTGACACCGAGCCCGGTCGCTTCGGCGTTCGGCGCGCTCGTGAACGTCCGAACCTCCTCGACCCGCACGGGGGTGCGCGGAACGCCCTCGGCTCGCTCGAAGCGGAGCGCCGCGGCGGCCAGATTGGGGTCGTGGAGTGGACGCGTCTGCAACAGGTAGGGATTGAGGAAGGCGAAGAGGAGCGCGATTCCGACAAATGCCGGCGCGCCGGCCAGCCACCAGCGCTCGCCGAGCCACTTCGCGAAGCCCATCACGATCACCAGCGCGAGGCAGATCGACAGGAATTCCCCGCCGAGTGCGAGCCAGCCCCCGAAGATCCCGGAGAAGTAGTCGACCTTCAGAAGCCCGTGGCGCCGCTCCCACCAGAGCTGGAGCACCGTGAACGGCAGCTCGGCGAGCCACACGAACGCGAGCCCGAGCATTCCCAGCATCATTCCCGTGCCGATCCGCCCCGCGGCCGATTCGCGTGTGAGTCGGGCTCCCCAGCGCGCATAGCCGGCGAGCACGAGCACGAGCGTGAGCTGCGACGCGAGGAACAGGAGCAGGCCGACGCGCCCGTAGCGATCCGACCTGCGCAGCTCCGCGTCGCTGAAGTACCGGTGCACGTCGACCCCCGACACGTCGAGCCCGCTCGGCACGCGCGTCCGCCAGAGCAGGACGATTGCGACGATCCAGACCCCTGCTGCGAACGCGAGCGCCAGACCCCGGCGCGCGCTCACGCAGGCAGTGGCTCTGGCTCAGGGGCGGGCGGCGGCTCCGCCCGCGGAAGCTCGTGCGTGTCGGTCGCGATCGGCCCGGTGTACGGATAGCGATCGGTCAGGACATAGATGTAGCCGTTGGCCTGGTCGGTGTAACGCAGCGCGTACAGCCCCAGATTGCGCAGCCCGAGCGGGACTCGGCCCAGCACGAGCGCGACGATCCACAGGCAGACCGCGACGATGGCGAGGACGATGGCGAACCCAACGCCGAAGAAGAGGGCTGGGATCGCCAGGATGAACCGGAAGCCCGTGACCCATCTGCTTTGGCGCTCCGGGCCGGCGATCTCGAGGTCGACCGGGTAGATCCGTGGAGCGCCAACGAAGCCCGGGAAGGGGTTGGCGAGGAGGAAGAGGTATGCGGACACGTGGTTCCGGTAGCGCAGGTACGCGCTCAGAAAGCGGTGGAGCGGAGCGGGCGGGCGCCCGACGACCAGGGTCGCGACCCAGTTCGCGAGGATCGCGAGCGTCGCGGGGATGCCCCAGAGCGTGAGCCACACGAGGTGCGGAAGCGAGAGCAGCAGGCGGAAGAAGACGGTCAACCGCGAGCGCTGCAGGTCGTCCTTCACGTGCATGCGCACCCCGAGCGGCGGCGCCGGCGCAGGCACCGGGTCGAGGGGATTGCTGGACGGGTAGCGATCGGTGAGCAGCAGAACGTAGCCGCCCACTTGCGCCTCGTAGCGCAGACCGAAGGCGAGCAGGTCGCGAAACCCTTGCGGCATCCGGCCCCGGACAAGCGACACGAACCAGCCGAAGAACGCCGCGAGCGTGGCGATACCGCCGCCACCACCACCGCCGCCGAATGAGCCTCCTCCGCCCCGCGTACGTCCCGTGCCGAGCGAGAAGTTCGAGCCGGCGAGGGCAGAAGAGATCAGCAGGGCTGGGATCACGAGCACGATCCGGAACAACGTCACTAGCCGTCGCTGCGTCGCGGGCGGGGCGATCTCGACGTCGATCGGGTACGAGCCCGGCTCTCCGGTGAAGCCGGGAAACGGATTGGCGGCGAGAAAGACGTAGGCGCGCACGTGAACCGAGTAGCGGATGTACGCGGCACTGAAATTGTGGAGCGCCGTGGGCGACCGACCGATGATCAGCGTCACGACCCAGTTCACGAGCACGACGACGACGATCGCGATCGACCAGAGGAGCAGCCAGACGATGTGCGGAATCGCGAGCAGCAGTCGGAAGAAGACAGTCAGGCGGGACCTGCGCAGGTCGTCTGTGACGACGATGCGGATCGGGTGCGGCTCCACCCAGGGGATTATGAGGGCACGGCCAGAAGGAGTAGGTTCGCTCTGTCGAGATCCCGCGACGCCACGGAGGCAGCCTTGGGCGACTACTTGACTTTCAGACGGATGATTACCCCGGTCTTCATCCAGATCATCTTCTGGATTGCCGTGATCGGAATCGTGATCGCCGGGCTTGTGCAAATCAGCAACGGGAAGACCGCCGCCGGGATTCTCCTCTTGTTGCTCGGTCCGCTCGGTGTACGGATCTACGCTGAGATCCTGATCGTGATCTTCCGGATGAACGAAAGCCTGCTCGACATCCGGAACGCGAAGCTCGGCTCCGCCGCGCCGCCGGCCACCGCGCCTCCGGCCTGAGCCGCTGTAGCCACCGCCGGGGGTCCGTGGCGAGACGGGCCCCGGCGCCTTGTTCGCGCTAGGCTCGGCGCGATGACAGATCTCGATCCGCAGACCGAGGAGCGCATCGACTCTCCGGTCTCGGACGAGGCCGAGCGGGAGGCGCGCCTCACCCCCGCTCAGGCCGTCGACCAGATGCGGATCAACGTTCCGGTGCGGGGCAATCGAAAGCTCCGCACGCTGCTCGAACGCGTCAACGCCGACCGCCAGCTCAAGGGCTGGTGGCACGTCGCGAACGTGAACGCCGTCGTCCGGATGGAGATCAACGACCACTCCTGGGTCCACATCCAGATCGTCTCGAACATCGCGCTGAAGCTCCTGCGCCAGCTCACGAAGCACGGCGTCGAGCCGTCGATGGTGCGCGACTACG
>DHWI01000123.1:13298-14412 GCA_002413095.1 Thermoleophilia bacterium UBA5186 | reverse complement strand
CACCGCGACGGGCACGAGGACTTCTCGCTCTTCCTCGCCGAGCCGAAGGCCCGCGAGCTGCTGTCGGGCCTGTACGAGGAGCCCGACATCACCGTGCTGGTGTCGGAGGTGCTGCAGGAGATCACGTCGCACCGTGCGGACGGGAAGCCGCTGACCCTCGAGGCCGGGATCATCCGCGTGGCCGACGCGCTCGACATGGCGAAGGGCCGCTCGCGGATCCCGTTCGAGCACGGGAAGGTCGGAATCCACTCGCTCTCCGCGGCGGCGATCGAGGAGGTGACGATCAAGGACGGCGAGGCGCACCCGATCCTGATCGAGATCCAGATGAACAACTCGTCGGGCATCTACCAGGTGGACGGGCTCCTGAAGGCCAAGCTCCGCGGCTCGGGCCTGGAGCCGTACGTCGAGGTCGTGGCGCACATCGACACGGAGTCGGAGAAGCGCCTGATCCAGGTCTACAGGCTGGAGACTTGAACGCCCAAGGCGCCGACTCGGCGGCGCCGTTTCAGGCCGCGTCGGCTCTGCCGATGCGGCCGTCTGCGCTCCCTGACCACGCCGCTGGAATCCGGCACAGCGGCCGGATCCGACGCTACAATTCGCGCCCGATCCACCCGGTGCGGGATCGTCTAATGGTAGGACGCCTGACTCTGGATCAGGTAGTCTAGGTTCGAATCCTAGTCCCGCAGCCTGAAGAAAAAGGCCCGCAATCGCGGGCCTTTTGTGTCCTGGGAGGCCGGTGCGGCCTCGTCAGCTTCGCTTGGCGTACTCGCCGAACTCGCCGAAGTCCACGGACACGCACGCCTGGTCGCCGACGACCCACGCATCGTGACCAGGAGGGCACGCGAATACGTCGCCGGGGCCGACTTCGACCTCGCTCCCATCGTCCATCCGAATCCCCATTCGGCCGGACACGATGTACGCGAGATGCGAAACCTGGCACGAGTCAGTTCCGGCAAGCGGCTTGACGTTGTTCGACCAGCGCCATCCGGGTTCGAAGGTGCCGCGACCAACCGTCTGGCCACCAATCTTGAGGACGTCCGCCTTGCCGTTTCCCTCGAACGGCCGCACTTCGTCGGGCGAGTCGAAGTTCTTCACTTCCGTGCCTGGCATTGAT
>DHWI01000123.1:12976-13188 GCA_002413095.1 Thermoleophilia bacterium UBA5186 | reverse complement strand
CCGTATCCGACGAGCTCGAGGACGCGGCGCATCGCGGCGTTGTCGACCGACGTCGAGGCCTGCACGCGTTCGAGGCCTTCGCGGAACAGGTAGTCGGTGAACAGCTTGACCGCCTCCCGCCCGAAGCCCTCGCCGCGCGCGTCGGCGAACAGCGAGATCCCGATCTCGCACACGCCGCCTGGCCACGCGCGCGGCGGCATGCGCGCCTGAAC
>DHWI01000123.1:7975-12790 GCA_002413095.1 Thermoleophilia bacterium UBA5186 | reverse complement strand
GCCCACGATGTCGACCACGGCGCTCAGTTCGCCGACGCGGCGGGACCGACCGCCACCGAGCGAGCCCCGCGCCGCCGGCTGGCGCGCGCCCCCGCGACCGCGGCGAACTCGGGACGTCTGGATGCGCGGATAAGAGGCCCAGTCTGAAGACTTGCGATTCGGTCCGGACTGCGCAAGCCGGGCTTACGCGGCGACACCCAGCAGCTCCGCCGCCTCGATCACGTTCGCATCCTCCACCGAGAGTCGGCGAACGTCCATTACATGCAGCCTGCGGGCGGCCCGGTCGAAGACGGTCACGTTCGCCCACAGTGCCTCGTAGGTGGACCACCAGCGCAGACCCGCGTCCTTGCCGCTTCGGTACAGCTCTAGCGCCTGCGGCTGCGTGACGTCACGGCGGCGGGTCGCCACTTCCGACGGCCGCAGTCCGCGGCGGACGAGCTCCGCGGGATCGTCGAGGTCGACCAGCGACTCTCGGTGGTGGAGCTCGAGCTCAGCGATGGCGAGCGGCAGGCGGCGGCGGTCCAGCATCCCGGGGACGAGACGCTGCCCGCGGAAGCGCGCGAGTTGCTCCACTACGCCCGATACCGGATTGTCCGCGAGGTAGAGGCAGCCGTAGACATCGGGATTGTCGTGCCGGCCCTCACCCTGGTAGGCGCGCGGGAACCAAAGCGCGCCGTCCGCGTCAGCCGGCCGGGCGCGGCGGTTCCAGGCGAAGCACCGATAAAGGATCAAGCGAAGGAGTCGGTGCGCTCTGCACGGATCGCCCGCATCAGCTCCTCGGCCTTGCCCGCCCGCACCAGGTCGATCGGGCGGCGGTCGCCGAGCACCGGGTTGAGCCCGAAGAGCCACGAGCGGGCGACGTCAGGCTCGTAGATCCGCAGGAGGTTCGACCAGACGAGCTCGAGGAGGTCGACCTTCTCCGCGTTCAGCGGGTCGATTCCCGCGCCCTTGAGCCATCGAGTGACGCGCGAGCGGCTGACGCCGAGTAGGTCCGCCAGCGCGGCGCCCGACTTGAAGTCGACGCGGAGCGCGTCCACCTTGGCTGCGGTTGCGATCGGCACACCCGTATTCTAGCGCAACAGATTCTGTTGCGCGACTCAGGCGAGCGCGAGTTGCTGCCCGACCCGGATCCCGCGCCGCTCGCACTCCCCGGAAGCAAGCTCCAGGACTGCCTTCGCACCGCGAGCGCCACGCGCCTTCCAGGGGGCGACGTCCGTCGCCGTCCTCACGACGCGCAGCTCGCGATCGAGAAAGACGGCGTCGATCGCGAAACGCATGAAGAACGTGTGAATCGAGCCGGCCGGGCGGAGCAGGATCCCCTCCCCTGCCGGCAACTCCCGACGCCCGAGAAGCCCGCGGACCCGGGCGACCGGCCGGTCGGCCACGAGACACTTCTCGCAGACGACCTGGCCGTTCGCCCGAATGACCGCGGAATTACGCACTAGTAGCCGACGTGGATGTGGTCGGCGTGGTCAGGAAGCGGGAACGACGCTCCGCCCAGGCCGAGCAGTGAGATGACCTGCTTCGGCTGGAGCTCGCTCGGGAGCAGCAGGATGTCGCGGACGGCCTGCTCGGTGATCCCGCCCGGCTCCTGGTTGCCCTCGATGGTCGTCCCGCCGACCGCGGCGAGGTCCACCGCGAGGCCGTACATGTGGGCCGACACGACGCCCGGCCGCGCGTACAGCCGGTGGCCGCTCAGGAGACACGAGACCGTGACCTGGTTGAACGTGTCTGCCATGTAGGCCATCAACGCGATCACGCGAACGTTGATCTTGTTGTTCGCGAGATCCTCGCGACCGCCGACGTAGATGTCGATCCGCGAGTCGGAGAGGACGCGCTTGGTCAGCGCCGGCTTCGCGGCCTCGAGCCCGTGGACGAGCGCCCACAGGCCGACGGCCCGGTCGTAGTGCGACAGGGCTACAGCCTTGTCGGCGAGCATCGAGTCGCCGGTGAGGGCGACCACGGCCTCGTGGTCGTCCTTCCCGTTCGCCTTCAGATTCGCCAGCCGGAGTGCGAGCCCGCGGAGGGTCGCGTGACCGGCGGGAACCTTGCCTTCGGCGCCGGAGGCGCGAAGCGTGCCGAGCACGAGTGCCCAGTCGGCGCCGGCCTTCTTCGACGTCACCGTGAGGTCATGCGCGAACGGATCGGTCAGACGCTTCGCGGCCGGCGTGGGATCCGGCATCGCCCGGTTGAGCCAGACGACCGGCGACATGCCGGGCATCGAGGCCTCCGGGTCGAGCTTCGCAGGCGGCGACTTGATCGCCTGCTTGAGGCGGCTGACCGCCTGCTGCTGCACCCAGCCCTGCGACGGCTTCGCTCGGCTCGACGCCGGCGGGCCCGACGCGGCCGCTCCGCTGCCCGAACCGGACGCCGAGGCGCCGGACGAGGAGGGCGAGGCGGACGACGCGCTGTGCCAACCCGACGAGCCCCTTGCCGGTGCGGGATCCGCAGGCGCGGCCTCGGGGGCCGGCGCCGCGGCGCTCGCGTCGGCAGCGGACGGATCGGCTGCCGGCGCGGCGGGCTCTGCCGCCGGGTCGGCAGCCGGAGCCGCGCTGTCGCTGGGCGCGGCAGCCGTGGTGTCCGTCGTGGTGGTGTCGAGCATGCTCGCAACCTGGTCGCCCGCGCCCGCGGAGAACGCGGCGCCTGCGAAGAAGAGGGTCACCATGGCTGCGGTCGCCGCGAACCGGTGCGGCAGCCGCGGACGCGGCTCGTGGTCCGGCTCGGCGGCCGGGGCGACCGACGGAGTCGGATCCTCGGCCGGGGCGACCGGCATCGCCGGCGCCGGCTCGAAGTCGTCCGGATCCTCGAGCGCAAGGCGCTCCCAGATCTGGTTCGGGCTCCATGCCGGGTCGTCGGTGGCGAACTCGGCCGGCTGAGGCGCGGGCTCTGCGGCCCACTCCCAGCGGGCCATGGCAGGCTCCTCGGGCTCGTCGGCCTCGAGCGTGGTCGCGGCCGGGAGGCTCAGGGGCGCCGATGCGGGCCCGTCATCCTGCGGCCGGCGCGACACGACCGCGGCGAGCGAGCCTCCGAGCACGAACGCGATCGCGTGCGCGAAGACCGACGGCGTTCCGCGGACGGCCCTGGTCACTTTGCTTCCTGAAGGTGTTGGCATTTGCCTTGGCTCCTCGTCGGATGTGGCGCCGAAGGCAATGCTGGGTTCCGCCGGCGCGGTTTTCGAGTTGGATCCGCGGCCGCTACGGAACAGGTCGAGTATCGGGGCCTAACGCTCCGAGGCTGTTCCCCCGAAGGGGTGAAGCGCCGCTTGGATCACCCAACAGAGGGATAACGAGCCGGGATTCTCGGTTCGATGATCGGGCCACGTCAGCAAATCCATGGCGGCGCGGCCACGCCCCAGATGCAGGAAGGAATGTCCAGCGTGGCAGCACGTAGCGCTCCGGTAGCTGAGCAGAACAGAACGGCAAGCATTGATTTCCCCGCAGTTTTTGGCGCGCAGGGTAGGCGTGCCTCGGATCGGCGAAGGGAGGTGAATCCTGTGCTGCAGCTCTACACGTTCGGACAGACCCAGATCGCGCGCCTTCGCCGCGATGAGGGTCAGACGATGGCGGAGTACGCGGTCGTGCTCGCCGTGGTCACGCTTCTCGTGATCGGAGCGATCACCCTGCTCTCCACGAACATCGGCAACGAGATCAAGAAGGTCGCCGGCATCCTGGTCAACTAGGACCTCCGGCAGTACTGCGGGCGGGCTTCCCACAGCCGTAATGGGAGGCCCGCCCGAATTTCTGACAAGAGCATTACCGAGGAGCCATGAGAAAGAACATTTCACCCAGAAGCGAGAAAGGGCAGGCGACGACCGAGTTTGCGGTTGTCCTGCCGATCCTCGTGGTGCTCCTCTTCGGGATCATCCAGTTCGGCATCGCGTTCAAGGATTACCTGTCTCTCACGGACGCGGTACGGGCCGGCGCCCGCAAGGCCGCCGTCTCGCGCAACTTGAGCGACCCGGTCGGCGCCACCCAGACCGCAGTTCGGAACGCGGCCGCGGACCTCGATCCGGCAAAGCTCCCGGACCCCGGCGTCGTTTCGAGCTGGCAGCCCGGCACCGACGTGAAGGTCTCGGCGCAGTACCCGTTTCGCATTTCTCTCTTCGGTATTCCGGTAGTGACCGGGAACCTCAAATCCTCAACGACGGAGCGTGTGGAATGACCATTCGCAGCGACAACCGCGGGCAAACAACGGTTCTAACTCTCGTTTTCATGACGGTGCTGCTCGGTATGGCAGCGCTCGTCCTCGACGTTGGCTCGTGGTACCGCTCGGATCGAGCCCTGCAGCAGACCGCGGACGCCGCGGCGCTCGCGGGCGCGCAGGCGCTCCCCGAGTCGACCGGAGACGCCACCGGTCTCGCGATCGAGTACGCCGACAAGAACGGCGGAGGTCTCGGAGGCGGTGGAATCGCATTCTCCGGGTCGTTCATGGCCAACGACACGATCAAGGTCAACATGACGAAGCAGGCACCGGGCTTCTTCAGCAACGTGTTCGGCCTCAAAAGCGTCACCGTAGGCGCGCACGCTTCGGCCCGCGTCGGCACGATGAACGAGGCCCAGTACGCCGCACCCATCGGCGTCGACGTAAAACACCCGATGCTGTCCGGCAATGGCTGCCCTTGCTTCGGGCAGAACACGACCCTCGACCTCCAGAAGGTCGGCCCGGGTGCCTTCCGGATCCTGAACATCGACGGCTCCCGCGGCGGAACCGGCCAGCAGATCCTGGCCAATTGGATTACGAATGGGCTCGACGCGTACATGCCGCTCGATTGGTACAACTCGGATTCCGGCGCGAAATTCAACGCCTCCGAAGTGA
>DHWI01000123.1:7343-7758 GCA_002413095.1 Thermoleophilia bacterium UBA5186 | reverse complement strand
AACGCAAACCGCAACACCACAGCAAAGGACATCGCCTCATGACCTACCGAGCAAGGAACATCGCCGTTGCAGTGGTGCTTGCGGTTGTCGCCGCCCTGCTCACCGGCTTCTATGTCACCAGTTACAAGAACAACGTCAAGCATTCCGAGGAGCACGTCTCGGTGCTCGTCGCGAAGAAGGACATCCCGCCGGGAACGTCAGCCGCTGACGTCCTCTCGGGGAACTACCTCACCTCGGAGCAGGTGCTGCAAGGGACGGTTGTCCCGGGCGCTATCTCCGACCCGAAGGAGATCGCCGACAAGCTCTCGACCCAGTGGGTCTACGCCGGCGAGCAGGTCTCCAGCCGGCGGTTCAACCCGGTCTCGCAGGCCGGCGTCCGCGCCGAGCTGAAGGGGAACATGCGCGCGTTCCAGGT
>DHWI01000123.1:4871-7298 GCA_002413095.1 Thermoleophilia bacterium UBA5186 | reverse complement strand
GACCTCGAGGTGCTGAAAGCCCCGAGCTCGCCGGGGAACAAGAGCCAACTCAACGGCCCGAGCGGCGGTTTCTCCGCCCTGTTGCGGGTCACCGACAGCCAGGCCCAGAAGCTCTTCTTCGTCATGAAGAACGGCGACTGGACGCTGCAGCTCCGACCCGTGATCGACGCAGCGGACAGCCCGGAGAGCGTCGAGACCGTCGGCTCCGTTCTTGGAGACGGACTGCACCCGAACCAGATCGACGAGCTCGTGCTCGGAAGGAGGCGGTAACGATGAGCCACGAGAATGGTTCTTCCGAGGCGACCCGCATCTTCGTCACGGGCGCTTGCGAGGGCTCCGCGCAGCTGTGCGAGGCGCTCGCCGCCCACCCCGACCTCGAAGTGGTCGGGACGGCCGAGGAGGTCCGCGACGCCGCGGGCGCCCTCGCCGGCGGGCACCTGAACGTCGTCCTGCACGCGACGAACGCCGCCACGCTGCCGTTCGACGAGATCGCCGGGATCCGCGAGCACACGCGGGCGCCGCTGATCATCCTGGCCGCCGGTGAGGCCTCCGAGCTGCTCGACCAGGCGCTCGACGCCGACATATCCGACGTCCTGCTCCTGCCGCAGCTGACCGAGAACGTCGTCTTCGCGGTGCGTAAAGCGGCCCACTCCGGCCGTCGCGCACAAGCGGCCGCGATCGGCAAGAAGGGCCGCATCGTGACCGTGTTCTCGCCGAAGGGCGGGACGGGCAAGACGGTGATCGCGACGAACCTCGCCTCGGCCCTCGCGAAGTTCGAGGGGAAGCGCACTCTGCTCCTCGACCTCGACCTCCAGTTCGGCGACGCCGCGATCATGCTCGGCCTCGAGCCGGACAAGACCATCTACGACCTCGTCGTCGCTCCCGGCGAGCTCGATTCGGAGAAGCTCGCCGGGTACATCGCGCGCCATCCGGCCGGGCTCGACATCCTCCCCGCGCCGCTTCGGCCGGAGGACGCGGAGCTCGTGACCGAGGGCAAGCTCGGGCGTCTGCTCGAGGTCGCCCGCGAGTCCTACGACATGATCGTCGTCGACACGTCCCCGTTCTTCCACGGGCCGATGCTGGCGACGCTCGACCAGACCGACGATCTCCTCCTGGTCTGCTCGCTCGACGTGCCGACGGTGAAGAACGTCCGGCTGAGCCTGCAGACGCTCGAGCTGCTCTCCTTCCCGACCACCAAGGTCCAGGTCGTCCTGAACCGGGCGAACACCAAGGTCGGGATGAAGCAGAAGGAAGTCGAGAGCGCGCTCGAACAGCGCGTCCGGTTCCAGGTCCCGTCCGACCGCGCCGTTCCACTCTCGGTCAACCGCGGGAACCCGGTCGTGCTCGCCGAGTCGGGCGCCGACTTCTCGAAGGCCGTCCGCGAGATGGCCAAGGTCGTCGCAACCCCCCAGCAGGAGGACGCCGGCAAGAAGCGCCGCTTCCTCGCGAAGGCCTAGCCATGGGCCTCCACGACCGGATCAACCGTACGAACGGCGCCGCCGCGACCCCGGCGACCCTCGAGCACCCGGCCGGGAAGGCCGGGGGCGAGAGCGCCGCAGCGTCGCAGGGCGGCGACCCGTATGCCGAGCTGAAGACGCGGATCCACCACGAGTGCATCGCGCGTCTCGGCCCGGAGCTGTTCAAGCGCGAGACCACCGAGGATCTGTCGGACCGCGTGCTCCGCGCGGTCACCGAGCAGCTCGCGCTCGACCGGACGCCGCTGACGCGGGAAGAACGGCGCCAGCTCGTCCGCGACATCAGCGACGACATCCTCGGCTACGGCCCGCTCGAGCCGCTGCTCCGCGACGACTCCATCACCGAGGTGATGGTCAACGCCGCCGACCAGATCTATATCGAGCGGGAGGGCAAGATCGAGCGCACGCCGGTCTCGTTCGTCGACAACGCGCACCTGTTGCGCATCATCGACAAGATCGTCTCGCAGGTCGGCCGCCGCATCGACGAGTCCTCGCCGATGGTCGACGCCCGTCTCCCGGACGGCAGCCGAGTCAACGCGATCATCCCGCCGCTCGCGCTGCGGGGTCCGACGCTGACGATCCGGAAGTTCTCGCGCGACCCGTACACGATGAACGACCTGATCACGTTCAACTCGATCTCCGCGAAGGCGGCGCAGTTCCTCTCCGCCTCCGTGAAGGGGAAGCTGAACATCCTCATCTCGGGTGGTACCGGCACCGGTAAGACGACGATGCTGAACGCGATGTCCGCGTTCATCCCCGGCGACGAGCGCATCCTGACGATCGAGGACGCAGCGGAGCTCCAGCTCCAGCAGGAACACGTGATCACGCTCGAGGCGAGGCCGCCGAACATCGAGGGCCAGGGCGAGGTCCGCATCCGCGAGCTCGTCCGGAACTCGCTGCGCATGCGCCCCGACCGGATCATCGTCGGCGAGGTCAGAGGCCCCGAGACCCT
>DHWI01000123.1:4372-4820 GCA_002413095.1 Thermoleophilia bacterium UBA5186 | reverse complement strand
AGGCGATGAACACGGGCCACGAGGGGTCGCTCACGACGATCCACGCGAACTCGCCGCGCGACGCCTTGTCGCGCCTCGAGACGCTCGTCATGACCGCCGGCGTGGAGCTTCCGCACCGCGCGATCCGCGAGCAGATCGCGAGCGCGTTCGACCTGCTCGTCCAGATCCAGCGCCTCGTCGACGGCTCCCGCCGCGTCACGCACATCACCGAGGTCCTCCGTATGGAGTCCGACGTGATCACGCTGCAGGACGTCTTCATCGCGAAGCCTCCGGATGAGGAAGGGCACGCGGGCGCCGGGAGCGGTACGCGTCTGCTCGCCCCGCTGGCCTGCACGGGCCTCAAGCCGCACTTCCTCGAGAAGCTCGCGGCGAACGGCGTCGTCCTGCCCCCCACGTTCTTCGCCGCAGAAGGCGACGACGCCCGGACGGGCTTCACCGCGCCGAGCTA
>DHWI01000123.1:0-4323 GCA_002413095.1 Thermoleophilia bacterium UBA5186 | reverse complement strand
TGGCCAGCCTCGCCGCCCTCGCGGCGAGCGGTCACGCTCAGGCCGGCAGCGGCGGTGTGCAGATCCACGGCGTGGACGCGAGCGGTTACCCGACGATCAGGCTGTCGGTGGTCACTCCGACCGCATCGCCGACGCCGCCGAGCTTCAAGGAGAACGGCGCCTACGTCGCCGGGTACCAGGCCGCCGCGCTCGGACGCTCGAAGAGCGTCGTGCTCGCGGTGGACTGGTCGCGCTCGATGGCCGGTCAGTCGCTCGTCGACGCCGCCAACGGCGCGCGCTCGTTCGTCGCGGCGAAGCCCCCGGCCGACCGCATCGAGGTGATCGCGTTCGGCTCGCATCCCGTGAAGCTGACGCAGTTCTCCTCGGCGACGATCGACGCGGACGACGCGCTCCGCACCATGAACATCGATCCAAGGTCGGGCACCGCGCTCTACGACGCGATCGTGCTCGGGGCGAATTCCCTGAACGCCGAGCAGTCGGCCGGGCGCGTGTTGATCGTGCTCACCGACGGCAAGGACGTCTCCAGCAAGGCGTCGCTCGAACAGGCGATCAAGTCGGCGCGCGACGCCGGCGTCGCTGTGTATCCGATCGCGATCGCCGGGCGGGACTTCACCGCTGAGCCGCTCCAGCGCATCGCCAAGGAGACGGGCGGCGCGTACCACAGGGCGGCCTCGTCCAGCACTCTCCGCCAGATCTACGGCTCGATCGCCGCAGAGCTCGCCCGGACGTGGCGCGTCTCGTACATCACCGCCGCGCGGCCCGGGGCGCACGTCAACCTGACGGCTTCCATCGCCGGCGTAGGCTCTTCGAGCACGAACCTGACGATTCCAGGCTCTAGCGGGGGTAGCTCGCAGGGCGCCGGCTCGGCGCTCGTGCCCGTCTCCGCGGGCGGGATCGGCGGGACGCTCGCGATCATGCTCGCCGTCGGTGGCCTCGTGCTCCTCGCGGGCGTGCTCCTGATCGCGGGATCGCGCCGCGCGTGGGTGCGCGAACGCCTCGAGCCGCACGTGTCGGCCTCGTCCCACCGGGTGAAGGAGGCGCGCAAGCGTGAGCGCTTGGCGGCCGCGGCAGGCCTGTTCCACGCGACGGAGCGGGCGCTCGGCAACCTCAGGCAGTGGCGCTCGGCGCAGAAGCTGCTGGAGCGCGCCGACATCCGTCTCCGCACGGTCGAGCTCTTCTACATCATGGTCGGCGCCGGGATCGCAGGCGGGCTCATCGGGGCCCTCGGCAGGTTCCCGAGCTGGGCCATCCTCGTCATGATGCTCTTCGCGGCGTTCCTCCCGTACGGCTTCGTCTCCTTCAAGGCGAAGAGCCGCCTGAAGGCGTTCGAGAACCAGCTCCCCGACCTGCTGATCACGGTTGCCGCATCGCTCAAGGCCGGCCACAGCTTCCGGCAGGGGATCCAGACGCTCGTCGACGAAGGCCAGGATCCCGCCGCGGGCGAGTTCAGGCGCGTCCTCACGGACACCCAACTGGGACGGCCGATGGAGGATGCGCTGCTCGAGATGTCGGAGCGCGTCGGCTCGAAGAACTTCGAGTTCGCGATCACCGCCGTCACGATCCAGCGGCAGGTCGGCGGTAGCCTCGCCGGTCTGTTCGACATGGTGGCCGACACGGTCCGCCAGCGGCAGCAGTTCACGCGCAAGATCCGCTCGCTGACCGCCATGGGCCGCATGTCCGCCTACGTCCTGATCGGCCTGCCGTTCTTCATCGCGGGCGCGATCACCCTGTTGAACAGCATGTACATGGACCCGCTCTACCACACGGCGAAAGGGCATCTCCTGATCGGGATGATGCTCGTGCTGATGGCATTCGGCTCGCTGATCCTGAAAAAGATCGTCTCCTTCAAAGGTTGATGCCGATGTCTCTGCTTCTCTTCCTCGCAGTCGCCTGTCTCGCCGGAGCCGTCGTGCTGATCGGCGAGGTCATCACTGCTCCTTCCAGGGAGCGATTCCGGTCGGCTCGCCGAGCCGCTACCTACGGCCGCGTCCGGCTGCTCTCGGGCCGCCAGCGGACGCCGTTCAAGGAGCGCGTCCTCCAGCCTGCCGCCCAGGCTCTCGCTCGGCTCGTCCTCAAGATCAGCCCGAAGACCTCGACCGAGGCGATCGGACTGAAGCTGCTCGCCGCAGGAATGGGCCGCTCGATGACGCCCACGGGCTTCCTGGCCACGAAGGGCCTCCTCGCCTGCGTGGGCGGGCTGCTCGGGCTCCTGTTCGGCAGTGCCGCCGCCGGCATCGGCGGAGCGCTGCTCTTCGGTCTCGCCTGCGCGGCGGGCGGGTTCACGATCCCCGACTTCGTGATCGGCGCCCGTGCGCGCAGCCGGCGCGAGCGAGTCCGCGCCGAGCTGCCGGACGCGCTCGACCTGCTCGCCGTGAGCGTCGAGGCCGGTCTCGGCTTCGACGGCGCGATCTCCAAGCTGACCGAGCACCTCCCCGGCGCTCTGACCGAGGAGTTCGGCCTCGCGCTTGGCGAGATGCGCATCGGCGAGAGCCGGGCGGAGGCGCTCAAGAAGATGTCGCAGCGGGTCGACGCGCCCGAGTTGGCCGCGTTCGTCCGCGCGATCATCCAGGCCGACCAGCTGGGCATCTCGCTCGGGCGGATCCTGCGCGTGCAGGCCGCCGACACCCGCCTGCGCCGCCAGGCCGCCGCCGAGGAGCGGGCGATGAAGGCACCGGTCAAGATGCTGTTCCCGACGGTGATCTTCATCTTCCCGTCGATGTTCCTGGTCATCCTGGGCCCGGCCCTCCTCAACCTGACGGCGCTGTTCTCCGGTTAGATGGCCAAGCCCGCTCCGAAGGAGACCGGCGAGCGCGAGAAGGGCTTCGGGACGGGCCTGCGCGCCCAGCTCGAGGAAAAGCGCGGGAAGAAAGAGGCCGCTGCCGAAGCGGCGTCGCCGACCCAGGCCAAACCGCCGGCCGCGGCTGCCCCTGCAGCGGTGCCCGCGCGGCCGAAGCTCGAGGTTGCACCGCCTCTGCCGCCGCTCGACGTCAGCTATGACGCGAACCTGGAGGCGCTCCGCGCCGAGCTGACCGCCGCGCTCGCGCGCGAGCAGGACCTTCGTACGACGCTCGAAGAGCAGGTCGAGGCGTACGAGCGCGGACTGAACGCGGATCGCGACTTTGCGCTCCGGGAGGCCGAGCTCGATGGGCGGGTCGCCAAGGCAAACGCGAGCGAGCAGGCATTCGTCCAGCGCGAGCGGACGATTGCGAAGAAGTTTGAGACCCTGGAGGCCGAGGAGCGCCGTTTCTCCGCGCTCAAGTCCGAGCTGACGACCAGGCAGGCTCGACTCGAGGAGCGCGAGCAGCAGACCGAGGCGAAGCTCCGCGAGCTGACGGACGCCGAGCGCGAGCGCGGGAAGGCTGCCGCGGAGGTGTCGAAGCAGGCCGCCGCGGTCGCCGAGCGCGAGAAGAAGCTGGGCAAGGGTGAAGCGCAGCTCGCCGAGCGCGAGCGAGAGGCCGCCAACCGGCTCGAGAGCCGCGAGCGCACCCTCGCCGAGCGCGAGAGCGCCGCCCGCGAGCGCGAGCGCGTCGCCGCCGAGCAGGAGAAGCGCTTCTCCACGCGCGACCGTGACCTCGCGAAGGTGCAGGAGCGCATCTCGAGCGGCGAGGACAAGCTTGCCGAGCGCGAGAGCAAGCTCGAGCTAGAGCTCAACCGGCTCAGCACCGAGCAGGAGCGCGTCCGTGCCGAGACCGCGCAGCTCGACAGCATCCGCGCGGGCAGTGGCAAGGTGGAGCAGGAGTCCCTTGCGCGCCTGCAGGAGCTGGAGCAGCGCGAGTCGCTGATCTCCGCCAAGGAGACCGAGCTCAGCGCGAAGGAGGCCGAGCTGAACCGCCTCAAGGCGTCGATCCAGCGCGACAGCGCCGATGCGGCGCGCGGTCACGAGCTCGAGATCAAGGCCGAAGCGCTCGAAGAGCGGGAGCGCGAGCTGGCGAGCCGCGAGGCCACGCTGGACGGCAGCGCGGGCAGCCTGGACGCGCGCAAGCAGCGCCTCGACCGGCTCGAGCAGCGTCTCGCCAAGACGGAGACCCAGGTCACCGGCCGGCTCAAGGAGCTCGAGGAGCGCGAGGGCCAGGTCGACATCCGCGAGGCGACCCTCGAGGCCGACCACGAGATCCGGGACGACAAGCTCGAACGCCGGGAGAAGCTCGTCGCGGACCTGGAGAACAAGCTAGGGCGAAAGGAAGCAGATCTCGCCGCCTACGTCGGGCAACTGCAGGCGAAGGTGGAAGCCGTGGGCGGCGGCGATGCCGACTGGTGGGCGAAGCAGCTCGGGAAGCCCCTCGAGGCGAAGGGGAAGCCCGAAGAGGGGGCGTGAGCTCAGCT
>DHWI01000053.1:5662-5815 GCA_002413095.1 Thermoleophilia bacterium UBA5186 | reverse complement strand
GGGACGTGCCACTTCGCCGGCGAGCACACCTCGCAGGACTTCCAGGGGTACCTCAACGGCGCCGTGGACACCGGCGAGCGCGTCGCGAGCGAGATCCTCGCGGCATACAAGTAGTGGCGACGACGGAACAGACCGCGAGCGAGCGGGTCGCGG
>DHWI01000053.1:4984-5397 GCA_002413095.1 Thermoleophilia bacterium UBA5186 | reverse complement strand
CACCAGTGCTTCATGGTCGGGATGTACGAGCCGTACGTCGAGGTCTGCCGACGGCTCTCCGAGCTCTGGCCGGGCGTGGCCGAGACCAAGTCGGTGCTCCTGAACTCGGGCGCCGAGGCGGTCGAGAACGCGGTCAAGATCGCGCGCGTCGCCACCGGGCGAACGGCAGTCGTCGCGTTCGACCGCGCCTTCCACGGCCGGACGACGCTGACGATGGCGCTCACCTCCAAGGTCGTCCCGTACAAGGACGGCTTCGGCCCGTTCGCCCCCGACGTCTACCGCGCGCCGGCGCCCTATCCGTACCGCGGCGTGACGTCGGACGACGCGATCCGCGGGCTCGAGCTCCTGTTCAAGCAGGACGTGTCCCCGGAGCGGGTCGCCTGCGTCGTGCTCGAGCCGGTGCAGGGTGAGGG
>DHWI01000053.1:3605-4919 GCA_002413095.1 Thermoleophilia bacterium UBA5186 | reverse complement strand
CAGTCGGGCATCGGCCGCACGGGCCCGGTCTGGGCGATCGAGCACTACGGCGTCGAGCCCGACCTGCTCGTCTCGGGCAAGTCACTCGGCGGCGGGCTCCCGCTCGCAGGCGTGACCGGCCGCGCCGAGGTGATGGACGCCGTCCCGCCCGGCGGTCTCGGCGGCACCTTCGGCGGCAACCCACTCGCGTGCGCGGCGGCGCTCGCGGTCCTCGACGAGGTCGCCAAGCCGGAGTTCCGCGCGCGCTCCGAGGAGATCGGCGCCGCGATCCGCGGGCGCCTCGAAGACTTAGTAACAGACTGTCACTTGGAGGGAGAGGTGCGCGGGATTGGGCCGATGCTCGCGCTCGAGCTCGCCGAGCCCTCCCCCACGCTCGCTTCGGCGATCACCGCCGCGGCGCGCGAGCGCGGGCTCGTCCTGCTCTCGTGCGGGCTCTACGGGAACGTGATCCGCATCCTGGTCCCGCTGACGATCTCCGACGAGGACCTGGCCCGCGGGCTCGATTTGCTGGAGGAGTCGCTTGGCGACGCAGGTGCGCGAGGCAACTAGCGAGACCTCCGCGGCGGCAGCACCCGCGGAGGTGGACGTCGGGCTCCGCGGCGTCCGGCGTGCCTACGGGGACGTCGTTGCGGTCGCCGGCATCGACCTCGAGATCTTTCGCGGCGAGTTCTTCACCATGCTCGGCCCCTCCGGCTCGGGGAAGACGACGACGCTGCGCTTGATCGCAGGCTTCGAGCGGCCGGACGCCGGTCACGTCGAGCTCGACGGCGTCGACGTCACCAACCGCGCGCCCTACGAGCGCGACGTCAACACCGTCTTCCAGGACTACGCTCTTTTCCCGCACATGACCGTCGCCGAGAACGTCGAGTACGGCCTGCGCGTGAGCAAGGTGCCGAGGCGCGAGCGAGCGGATCGGGTCGAAGAGGCCCTGCGCACCGTGCGCCTCCCCGACGTCGGCCGCCGCAAGCCGGTTCAACTCTCGGGCGGCCAGCGCCAGCGGATCGCGCTCGCCCGCGCGATCGTGAACCGGCCGCGCGTCCTGCTCCTCGACGAGCCGCTCGGCGCGCTCGACCTCAAGCTCCGGCAGGAGATGCAGCTCGAGCTGAAGCGGATTCAGCAGGATGTCGGGATCACATTCGTCTACGTCACGCACGATCAGGAAGAGGCGCTCACGATGAGCGATCGCGTCGCCGTCTTCAACGACGGGCGCGTCGAGCAGGTCGGCACGCCCGCGGAGATCTACGAGCATCCCGCCAGCGAGTTCGTCGCGGGCTTCGTCGGCACCTCGAACGTCCTCGAGCGCGACGGGCGGCG
>DHWI01000053.1:2167-3564 GCA_002413095.1 Thermoleophilia bacterium UBA5186 | reverse complement strand
TCGTCGAGCTGGACTCGGGCGGCGAGCTGACGGTCGTCCGGCAGAACCTCGAGACGTCCTCCTCGCAGGTCGCCGAGGCGCGCGGATCGCGCGTGCGGCTGGAGTGGCGTCCGGAGCACACCTACGAGATCACATCTCCAAAGGAGGAGCACAGATGAGAAACGTCGGGAGACGGCGCGCCGGATGGGCGGCGTTCGCCGCGCTGGCCGCGTCGCTCGCGTTCGTCGCGGCCGGCTGCGGCGGCTCGAGTTCGTCGTCCAAGGGCGGCACCACGGCCGCGGGAGGCGGGCCAAACCTGCCGCAGTCGATCGGCAAGGGCGAGGGCAAGCTGAGCCTCGTCGCGTGGGAGGGCTACGCGCAGCCCCAGTGGGTGAAGCCTTTCGAGCAGCAGACCGGCTGCAAGGTGTCGCGCAAGTACGCCGGCTCGTCCGACGAAATGGTCACGCTGATGCGCTCAGGCGCGGGCTACGACCTCGTCTCAGCCTCGGGCGACGCGTCGTTGCGCCTGATCAGCGGCGGCGACGTCCAGGCGGTGAACCCCGCTCTGATCCCCGACTACGCGAACTTCATCCCGGCGCTGAAATCGCCCCCGCACAACACGGTGAAGGGCGTGCACTACGGGATCTCGCTGCAGTGGGGGCCGAACACGCTCCTCTACAACACGAAGTCGGTCAGCCCGGCGCCGACGAGCTGGAAGGTGCTCTACGAGCCGACGTACAAGGGCAAGATCACCGTCCCGGACAACCCGATCCAGATCGCGGACGCGGCGCTGTATCTGATGAAGGCGCAGCCGGATCTGAAGATCACCGATCCGTACGAGCTCAACCAGGCTCAGTTCGACGCGGCCGTGAAGCTGCTCAAGCAGCAGAAGCCGCTCGTGAAGAAGTACTGGGCACTCGCGTCCGACGAGATCGACCTGTTCAAGAACGGCGACGCGGTGATCGGCGCGTCCTGGCCGTACCAGACGAATACGCTCATCGCGGCCAAGGCGCCGGTCAAGGACATGATCCCGAGCGAGGGGGCGACCGGCTGGGCCGACACGTGGATGCTGGCGAAGGGCTCGAAGCATCCGAACTGCGCCTACGAGTGGATGAAGTGGGTCTCCACGCCGAAGGTGCAGGCGCAGCAGGCGATCTACTTCGGCGAGACCCCGGCGAACACGAAGGCCTGCGCCGAGATGGACAAGCTGAGCAAGGGCTCCTGCGCCCAGTACCACGGCGACGCGCCGGCGTCGTACTTCAACTCGATCAAGTTCTGGAAGACGCCCGTGGCGGATTGCGGCAACGGCAAGACCGACTGCATGGATTACAACGCCTGGCAGAAAGCCTGGACTGAGATCAAGGGTTGACGGAAGCACCGGCGATCGAGGCGGGCCGTCCGCGCGCGACGGCCCGCCG
>DHWI01000053.1:0-1987 GCA_002413095.1 Thermoleophilia bacterium UBA5186 | reverse complement strand
CACACGTGGTCGCTCGCGAACTTCCGCGAGATCGTGAACAACGCGACCTACCGGACGATCGCGCTGCGCACGATCGGGATCGCTGCGCTCGTGACCCTGACGGACGCGCTGATCGCTTTCCCGTTCGCGTACTACATGGCCCGCCTGGCGAGCCGCCGGACGCGCACGCTGCTCTTCGTCCTCGTCCTGCTGCCGCTCTGGTCGAGCTACCTCGCGCGGATCTACGCGTGGCGGCTGATCCTCGCGCACGACGGAGCGCTGAACTGGTCGCTCGCGAAGCTCGGGCTGCCGACGACCGGCGTCGCCTACACGAACACGGCAATGTGGATCGTCTTCTCGTACGTGTGGCTGCCGTTCATGATCCTGCCGGTCTACGCGGCGCTGGAGCGGATCCCGGATTCGTACGTCGAGGCCTCGCGCGACCTCGGCGCGAAAGGCTGGACGACCTTCCGCCGCGTCGTACTCCCGCTCGCGCTCCCGGGCGTGGTCGCGGGCTCGATCTTCACGTTCTCGCTGACGCTCGGCGACTACATCACGCCGACGCTCGTCGGGAACACGCAGTTCATCGGGAACGTCGTCTATCGCAACGTGCTCGGGCTCTCGCATGACCTGCCCTTCGCGGCCGCGTACGCGACGATCCCGCTCCTCGTCATGGGCGTCTACCTGACGCTGGCCAAGCGGGCCGGCGCCTTCGAGGCGCTCTAGGTGGAGACGCGTGGCACGCGATTCAGCCTCGCGGTCTGGGCGGCGGCGGTTGTCTTCTTCCTGTGGTTCCCGCTCGTGCTGATCTGCCTGTACGCGTTCAACTCGTCGAACATCCAGAGCTGGCCGATCGCGGGGTTCACGCTGCATTGGTTCAGCGTCGCCTGGCACGACACCGAAGCTCGCTCGGCGCTCTGGCTCTCGCTCGAAGCCGCCCTGCTTGCGACCAGCGTGGCGCTCGTGCTCGGCACGATGGCCGCCTTCGCCGTCTCGCGCTTCCGCTTCTTCGGGCGCGACGTCGTCTCTTTCATCGTCGTCCTGCCGATCGCGCTTCCGGGAGTGATCACCGGCATCGCGCTCGCGTCGTTCTTCAGCTTCGGCACGATCACGTTCTCGCTCTGGACGATCGTCGTCGGGCACGCCACCTTCTGCATCGTCGTGGTTTACAACAACGTCGTCGCGCGCCTCCGGCGCACACAGACGTCGCTAATGGAGGCCTCGATGGATCTCGGTGCGGACGGCTGGCAGACGTTCCGCTACGTCACTTTCCCCGTCGTCTCGACGGCGCTGATCAGCGGCGCGCTGCTGGCGTTCGCGCTCTCGTTCGACGAGGTGATCGTGACGACGTTCACCGCGGGCGCCCAGAACACGCTGCCGCTCTGGATCTTCGGAAACATCCGCCTCGGCCAGCAACTGCCCGAGGTGAACGCGGTCGTCTTCGTGATCATCGCGGCGACGGTGCTCCCCGTCACCATCGCGCAACGCCTCACAAGCGATACTGGAATCCTGCGTAGGACTTAGGGAGGTCGACATGAGCACGATCACGCGAATGAAGAACTTCGTCGGCGGTGAGTGGGTCGACGCGGCCGAGGGCGGGACGATGGAGGTGATCAATCCCGCGACGGGCGAGACGATCGCGGAGGTTCCGCGCGGGACGCAGGCGGACGTCGACCGCGCGGTGGAAGCCGCGAAGAAGGCGTACGAGGAGTGGCGCGACACGACGCCGGGCGAGCGCGCGGAGATGCTGCTCAAGCTGGCCGACCTGATCGACGAGAACGCCGAGGAGCTCGCGGAGCTCGAGTCGCGCAACGTCGGCAAGCCGCTGTCGTACGCGCGCGACGAGATGCCGGTCTCGTCCGACAATATCCGGTTCTTCGCCGGCGCGGGCCGCGTGCTCGAGGGCAAGTCGGCCGGCGAGTACATGCGCGGGTACACGTCGATGATCCGCCGCGAGCCGCTCGGCGTCGTCGGCGGGATCGCGCCGTGGAACTACCCGCTGATGATG
>DHWI01000156.1:2247-3197 GCA_002413095.1 Thermoleophilia bacterium UBA5186 | reverse complement strand
CGAGCGACGTTCCGCCAAACCCTCCCGCTAGACCGCCGGCTCGGGTCGCAGTCGCCGCCCGCGCGTCGCCGCGAAGCTGAGCGCTAGCACGAGCGCCGCGCCGGCGAGCCCGATCCACGTCCACTTCGCCCAGTCGAAGCTGCTGCCCGAGGGTGCGCTCCTTGGCACTCCGACGGCGATCAGACTCGCGCGGAGCTGCGAATTGCCCACGTACCAGCCGCCGCGCGTGTGCTGCCCATCCCAGAAGACCTGGCCCGACCTCATATAGGTGACCGGCTGCGGCTGCGCGTACGGGTAGGCGTCCTGGGCGATCTTCGACTCGCCGTTCGGCCCGGGAACCGTCCAGACGATCCGATAGCGGGGGCCGAGCTTCCCGGCCGGTTGCTTGTCGGTCATCGGATCCGGCGACTGGCCGAAGACGGCGGGGAAGAAGCCCGCGGACTGACCGAGATTGCCGAGCCGGTCCCCAGTCGTCTCGCCGTTCCCGCTGATCTTGACCGTCTTGCCGAGCCCGGGCCCTTCGATTGATGCGTCCGAGGCGCCCTTGGCGGTCGCGCTCGCCGGGAACGCGACTGCGACCACGACAACGAGCAGGAGCAGAACCTTCCTCATCGCGATGTCCTTTCCGACGTTGGTGCCGGAACTACACCGCTGCGCCGCCGGTGGTTCCGACGGCCGCGGCCAGGGCGAGCTCGAGATCCTCGAGCAGATCCTCGGCCGACTCGATCCCGACCGAGAGGCGGATGAGATTGCGCGGGGCGGCGAACGGCGCGTCGGCGGTCGACGCGTGTGTCATCCGCGCGGGGTGCTCGATCAGGCTCTCGACGCCGCCGAGCGACTCCGCGAGCTTCCAGATCTTCGTCCGCGCGACGAGCTCGACCGCCTCGGCCTCCGACTCGACGAGGAACGAGATCATCCCGCCGAAGTCGCGCATCTGGCGCGCGGCGATC
>DHWI01000156.1:375-2175 GCA_002413095.1 Thermoleophilia bacterium UBA5186 | reverse complement strand
CGGCAGTGCTGGCGCATCCGCACCGCGAGCGTCTTGATCCCGCGCAGCACGAGCCACGAGTCGAACGGACCCGGGATCGCGCCGAGCGACTTCTGCAGGAAGTACATCCGCTCCGCGATCGTCGGGTCGTTCGTCGCCACGAAGCCGCCCACGACGTCGGAGTGGCCGCCGAGGTACTTGGTAGTCGAGTGGACGACGATGTCGGCACCGAGGTCGAGGGGGTTCTGGAGATACGGGGTCGCGAAGGTGTTGTCGACGACGAGCAGCGCGCCGCCTTTGTGCGCNNTTCGGCTCGTAGACCTGCGAGGTCATCCGGTAGACGCCGCCGTAGACGTCCGCGATCAGGACGACGCGGTCACCTGGGTTGATCAGGTGCATCAGCGTGGTCGTCGCGCCGAGGCCCGAGGAGAAAGCGATTCCGTGCTCGGCGTTCTCGAGCGAGGCGAGGCACTCCTGGAGCGCGCTCCGAGTCGGGTTCGCGACGCGCGAGTAGTCGTAGCCCTTGTGCTCGCCGACCGCGTCCTGGACGTAGGTCGCGGTCTGGTAGATCGGGACGATCACCGCGCCGGTAGCGGGATCCGGCTCCTGCCCCTCGTGGATCGCGCGGGTCTCGAAGTCCATGCGGCAAGTGTAGAGGCGCTCCGCGCAGGTAGAACAAAGTCGTGAGGTACCGGCAACTCGGCGACAGCGACCTCGAAGTCTCGGAGATCAGCCTCGGCTCGTGGCTGACCTACGGCGGCGGGGTCGCGCGGGACAACGCGCAAGCGTGCGTCGACCGCGCGTTCGAGCTCGGGATCAACTTCATCGACACGGCGAACGTCTACGCGCGCGGCGGCGCGGAGGAGTTCCTCGGCGAGGCCCTCGCGTCGCGGCCGCGCGAGTCGTACGTGCTCGCGACGAAGCTCTACTTCCCGATGGACGACGAGAACCGCGGCCTCTCGCGCGAGCAGGTGCTGAAGCAGATCGACCTTTCGCTCGCGCGGCTGCGCGTGGACTACGTCGACCTCTATCAGTGCCATCGCTACGACGAGGAGACGCCGCTCGAGGAGACGATGGAGGCGCTGACCGAGGTCGTCCGCGCGGGGAAGGCGCGATACCTCGGCTTCAGCGAGTGGACGGCGCCGCAGATCAAGGCGGCGCTCGACATGGTTCCGGGTGTCGAGAAGTTCGTCTCGAGCCAGCCGCAGTACTCGATCCTCTGGCGGGTTCCCGAGGTAGAGGTGATCCCGCTTTGCCGCGAGAACGGGATCTCGCAGATCGTCTGGTCGCCGCTCGCGCAGGGCGTCCTAACGGGCAAGTACCGGCCCGGGGAGCCACCGCCGGAAGACTCGCGGATGGCGTCCCAAGGAATGGGCTGGGCAATGGACAGGTTCCGCTCGGACGATCTGCTCGCGGGCGTCCAACGGCTCCAGCCGATTGCCGACGGGCTCGGGATCACGATGGCGCAGCTCGCGCTCGCGTGGGTGCTGCGCGAGTCGAACGTCGCGTCGGCGATCGTCGGCGCGTCGCGGCCCGAGCAGGTCGAGCAGAATGCGGCCGCGTCGGGGATCGAGCTCGACGAGGAGACGCTCGCCGCTATCGACGAGGCCGTGGGGGCGTTCGCCGTACGCGACCCCACAGCACGCGCCTAGCGCCTAGGAACTCCGCGAGCCGCGCCACCGCGTCGTCGAGCGGCACGTCCGCCGGCGCGCCGGGCTCCCAACGGATCGCGTTGATGCGCAGCACGCCCGCCTTGCGGTCCATCGTCGGGTCGATGCGCGCAACGAGGTCGTTGCCGTGTAGGACAGGCAGGACGAAGAA
>DHWI01000156.1:0-235 GCA_002413095.1 Thermoleophilia bacterium UBA5186 | reverse complement strand
CGGTTCCGAATCAGCGGGTCGAAAGGGGATAGGAGCGTCGTGTACGGCTCGGGCTCCGGTTGTTCGAGCCGAGCGAGGTCGCTGTGATGCACGTACCACGTGGCCTTGAGCCCTTCCACCTGGACAGGGTCGACCCCGTCGGCGTCTCGCACGGCTTCTGGCATGCCTGGGTACGGGAGATCGGCGAACGGCTCCTCCTTGACCTGCTGGAGCGTCGCCACGCCGAGCCCGCGGA
>DHWI01000097.1:20572-20752 GCA_002413095.1 Thermoleophilia bacterium UBA5186 | reverse complement strand
GTGCGCGAGATCCTGGAGTGCTGGTTCGACGGTCGTCCGATCCGCGAGGAATACCTGATCGTCGATCGCGGAACGCTAGCGGGCGCCGGCGCTCATTCGTACAGCGCGGGCGACGCGACCGGCGGCTCCGGCGAAGCAGCCCGCTTCAAGGATCGTTAGAGGGTTTGACGGAACGTCGCT
>DHWI01000097.1:10626-20446 GCA_002413095.1 Thermoleophilia bacterium UBA5186 | reverse complement strand
GACGACACAGCTGCGTTTCGTCGAACCCTCCTAGCCCGTCGAACGGGCACCGGGCCGTCTGCGCTCGGATTGATGCGCCAGCCACGTCGTCCGCAATGCGCGCGTTCGGGTCTCCAGCTCGCCGAGGAGTCCGGTCGCCTCATTCAGCGCCGGCCGCAGCCTCGCGACGCGACGTAGCTCGTCGGCGATCTCGGTCAGCGGGGCATGGGGATCCGCGGCCAACGCCTCGAGCCGGCGCTCAGACGACTCGGTTTGGGCCTGCAGGGTTCGGGCCCAGGCGTCTGCCTGTTCGCCGAGCGTGCGAAGCTCGGTCTCGGTCGCGGGTTCGTTCCCCAGCACTTCCCGCAGCCGCGTCAAGAGCGCGAAGTCCAGCGTGCGAGTCAAGTCGGTCTCTCCCAAGCGCAGACGGCCCTGCGAGCTTGACAGATGGGGAGCCGTTGCGCGCGCGTTCTCCGGACGGTCACGAAATCCGCGTGAGCGCGACCACGGGCATTGCGCGGGTCATCCCGGCCTGGTACTCGTCGAAAGAGGGGTCGCGATCCGCCTGCCGCCGGAACAGCTCGTCGCGCTCCGGCCGGTCGAGCGCTGCCGCAGTGGCCGGGAACGACTCGGTGCCGACCTCGACTTGGACGTCGGGATTCGCGCGGACGTTGTGGTACCAGCCCGGGTTGTTCGGCGCGCCGCCGTTCGACGCGAAGACGATGTACCGCTCGGCGTCCTCGAGATAGATCGCCGGCGTCGTGTGCGTGCGGCCGGTCTGCGCGCCGGTCGTCGTGAGGAGCAGGAGCGTCCGGCCCTCGAAGTGCCCGCCGACGCGGCCGTCGTTGGCCCGGAACTCCTCGATGATCTGCGCGTTCCGCTCCCGCTCGGTCGACATCGCGGGCGACTCTACCGCTTGACGAATACACCGCATAGATATATCTTTTCGATGTATGGAACCTACCGCTGTCACCTGGGCGGTGCTCGGGCTGATCGCGCTCGGGCCGCGCAGCGGCTACGACATCAAGCGCATCGTCGACCGGACGATTCGCCACTTCTGGGCGGCAAGCTACGGCCAGATCTATCCCGAGCTCGCCCGGCTCGAGGACGTCGGCTGGATCGCGGGAGCGGACGCGCCTCGCGGCGGACGGTCGCGGCGGGTGTTCACGATCACGCCGAAGGGTCGGCAGGCCTTGCGCGACTGGCTGCAGGGGCGGGAAACGCGGATCGAGCTGCGAGACGAGTCGCTGCTCCGGCTCTTCTTCGCGGACGCCGGGCCGGACGAGCTCGGGCTCGGGCTGCTGCAGGCGCGGCGTCAGGGCTACGAGCAGATGCTCGCCCAACTCCGCGCCCTCGACGACGGCACGGGCCCTGATCCACCGTTTGTGGATCTCGTCTATCGGTGGGGCATCGACTACTGCGAGTGGGGGATCGAATGGTGCGCACGGCAGGAACGCCGCTTGCGCCGGACAGCCTGAACGAGATGCCCGAGCCGACCTGGCGGTCGCTCCTGCAGCGGGGGTTACCGCAGTTCGGGCTCGAGAGCATCGTTCCGGTCGTCGTGTTCTACGGCGCCTGGAAGCTCCTCGGGCTCGCCGGCGCCGTCGTCTGCGCCACGTTCCTCTCGCTGGCGATCGCCGGCTGGCAGATCCGTCGCGAGCGGGGCGGCGCGCTCGCAGTGGCGACAGCGATCTTCGTAGTCATCCAGGCCCTCGTCGCGCTCGCCGCGCACAGCGCGACGGTCTATCTCGCCCAACCCGTCGTCTTGAGCGCCTGCTGGGGCCTCGTCTATTTCGGGTCGGTGATCGTGGGCCGGCCGTTGATCGGCGTGTTCGCGAACGCGTGGTACCCGTTCCCGCCGGAGTTTCGCGCGAGTGCGCTGTACCGGCGCGAGTTCGGGATGCAGTCGGTCGTCTGGGGCGTCTACTGCCTCGGGCGCGCGGCGCTTCGGCTCGTCGTGCTGCTCGGCTCCGGCGTCGGGAGCTTCGTCCTCGTGTCGGCCGTGACGGGAGCGCCGATTCTGGTCGCGCTCGTCTTCTGGGGGCTCTGGCACGCGCGGCGCACGTTCACCCGACTCGCGGTCGCGCCTGGAGCAGCGTGAAGCCGAGCCCGCTCGATCGTTACGCGGGGCTCGGGAGACCCTCGATCGCGTGAAGTGCGCGCCCCATCTCTTCCTCGTCGAGGGCGACGTCCTCGAGCTTCCCGGCGAAGTAGTTGTCGTACGCCGCCATGTCGAAGTGGCCGTGACCCGAGAGGTTGAAGAGGATCGTGCGCTCCTCGCCCGCTTCGTCGGCGGCCTTCGCCACCTGGAGCGCCCCGTGAATCGCATGGGAGGCCTCCGGCGCCGGAAGGATCCCCTCGCTCCCCGCAAAGAGGACGGCGGAGGCGAAGACGTCGTTCTGGAGGTAGGCCTCCGCACGGATCAGGCCGTCGAGCACGAGCTGCGAGATCAGCGGTGCGACGCCGTGATAGCGCAGCCCGCCGGCGTGGATCGGCGCCGGAATGAAGTCGTGCCCGAGCGTGTGCATGGGCACGAGTGGCGTCAGCTGGGCGGTGTCGCCGAAGTCGTACGCAAAGACACCGCGCGTGAGGGTCGGGCAGGCGGCCGGCTCGCAGGCGAGAACGTCGATCTCGCGGCCGGCAATCTTCTCCCGCAAGAACGGGAAGGCCAGGCCCGCGAAGTTCGAGCCGCCTCCGACGCAGCCGATGACGACGTCGGGGAAGGCGTCTGCGAGCTCCATCTGCGCGAGCGCCTCCTGGCCGATCACGGTCTGATGCAGAAGGACGTGGTTGAGGACGCTTCCGAGCGAGTAGGCCGTGTCGTCACGCCCGGCCGCGTCCTCGACGGCCTCCGAGATCGCGATCCCGAGGCTGCCGGGCGAGTCGGGGTGCTCCTCCAGGATCGCGCGGCCGGACTGAGTCTCGGTCGACGGGCTCGCCACGATCTCCGCACCCCAGGCCTGGATCATCGAGCGCCGGAACGGCTTCTGGTCGTACGAGATCCGAACCATGTAGACCTTGCATTCGAGCCCGATCAGCTTGCAGGCGAATGAGAGGGCGCTCCCCCACTGGCCTGCGCCCGTCTCCGTCGCGAGGCGCGTCCGGCCTTCCTGCTTGTTGTAGAACGCCTGCGCCACGGCGGTGTTCGGCTTGTGGCTCCCCGCCGGGCTGACGCCCTCGTACTTGTAGAAGATGCGTGAGCGGGTGCCGATCGCCGCCTCGAGCCGGTGCGCGCGGTACAGAGGCGTCGGCCGCCAGAGGCGGTAGATGTCGAGCACCTCTTCGGGGATGGCGATCTCCGCCTCCTCGCTCACCTCCTGGCCGATGAGCTCCATCGGGAAGAGCGGCGTGAGATCGTCCGGGCCGACCGGCTGCCCGGTGCCCGGATGCAGCACGGGCTGCGGGGCCGTGGGCATGTCGGAGCGGATGTTGTACCAGCGCCGCGGGAGCTGCGATTCCTGGAGAAGGAACTTCGTCTGCGTCCCAGCGGCGGCGCGCGTCTGCTGCACGGGGCGAGCATAGACCTCCCGGATGGGAAATGCAGCCCCGCGACGGGGTCAGGTCAGTTCCGCCGCATAAAGGTCGTAGGGCAGCCGCTCGAGCACGCGCTGACGAGGCTCCGAGACGGCGAAGAATCGAGGGAGCTGCCGCTCCGCCAACCAGCCGAGCTGCGGGCTCGCTGCGAGTACGTCCCTGATCGCTGCGCGATCGCCGCCGAGCGCGACGAACTCGACCCGGTCGCGCCACGGCTCGAGCACGCGGACGGCGACCTCGGCCGCTTCCTCGATCAACGCGCGCGCCTGCTCCTCGCGACGCCGCCGGAAGCGGTTGGCAGACGACCCGCCTTTCTTGTGACGGTTCTTGACGAAGCGCGAGCCGACCTTCGAAGCGACCAGGCGTTCGCCGTCGAAGACGCCGACCGCGTAGCCGCCGAGCCGCACGAGCAGCGCGGCGACGACGTGATCCGCGGCCAGCGCCTCGAAGAGAGGCGCGAGGCGCACCGTGTCGTAGTCGTGCTCATGGGGGAGACCGAAGGGCGGCCGGACGACGATGGCCTCGCCGGGGACCTCGATCCGCACCGCGCCGTTGGCATAGCTCGTCCGGCCTTGCTCACCCTCGAGTGGCCCTAGGCGCTTGCGGACATTCTCCCGTCCGACGAAGCGGGCCATTAGTACCGGTCGATTTCGATCAGGCGCTCATCGCTGATCCCGAAGTGGTGGGCGACCTCATGGAGGACGACCCGGCTGACCTCCCGTCTAAGCGTCTCCGGGTCGTGCCCGTAGAGACGCACGAGCGGGCCGCGGTAGATCGTGATCTTGTCCGGCAGCACCCCGCCGTAGTAGCTGCCGCGCCTGGTGAGCGGCACACCCTGGTAGAGGCCGAGCAGCCGCTGGCCCGGAGGCGGTTCGTCTTCGACCACGATCTCCACGTTCGACATCTGCGCGCGCAAATCTGGTGGCAGTGAGTCGAGCGCGTCCTGGGCGTACTCCTCGAACCGCCCTCCCGAATCGAGCAGACCGTCTTCCATGTAGAGAGACTAGATCGGGCTAGCGGCCGAGCCTCGTGCGGCGACGGATGCCGAGCAACTTCTGCAGAGCCGTGTCCTCCTGACCATCCTTCAACGCTGCCCAGACGAACAGGCCACCGACGAGAACAGCGGGCAGGAACACGACTAGGCCAAAAACAATCGCAACAGTCGCAAAGTTCATGGAGTAAGAGTTCCCTCCGAGGCGGATCTTTAGTCCGAGCGACCGCGAGGACGACGGAGCGGCGCCGGAGTCGAACCGACCGAGCCGTGGGTTACACGGCCGCACTGGTTTTGAAGACCAGCTGGGCCACCGGGCCCCTGCCGCTCCGTAGAGAAGCGTATCCCTGCCTTAGCCGACTGGGATCGGCTGCATCCGCTGCCGGAGGCGGGCTTGGCCCGCCGGGAGGCTCGCCGCCGCCATCCCGGCGACCCGCGAAGAAGGGGGCTCACCGGGGAAACATGGTTTCCCCCGTGCTACTCGACCCAGTCGCGGGTCAGGTAAAGCCAGAACGCAAGCCCTGCATAGGGGCCGTAGCGCTTGAAGCGCTGTTCGATCGTCTTGTCCGCGAGCTTTCGCTTCGCGCCCGCGAGGCGCACGTACGTCGGGCGCGTCCACGAGTCGAGGATCAGGCGGGAGTAGCGCCCGAGCGCGGTCGTCATCACGTGCGCGGCCGCGTACGGGCCCACGCCGGGGAGCTCAAGCAGCCGCGCGGCGACCTCGTCGTCGGGCAGCTCGGGATCCTCCAGCTCCTCGAGGACGGTCGTCCCTTCGGCGACCGAGGCGGCCAGTGAGCGGAGGTAGGGCCCGCGGTAGCCGGCCCGTGCGACGTCGCGGTAGAACGCCTCGTCCGTCTCGGCCATGACCGCTGCGGAGGGGAATGCTCGACCGCCGCCGGAAGCCTTCGGCCCGAGCTCGGACACGAGCGCGGTCGTCATCCGCACGGTTCCGCCCCAGGCGCAATTCGTGGTGCAGATCGTCTTGACGACGTCCTCGAAGAGCGTGGCGCTGCGCAGCATCCGGCCCGCGCCGCCGACGGCCCAGCTCAGGTCGTCGTCCGTCGCCGCGACCGCGTAGAACGGCGAGAGGTCGTCGTCGAGCCGCAGCATCGTCCGGAGGATCGGAACGACCTCGCCCGCGTTCGCATCCCCGTCGACGCGCGCATGTCCCCGGCGACCGGGCGCGAGCGTGACGGTGCGCGCGCGGCCACGCCCGACGGCCAGCGTCACCTCCAGCGTGTCGCCGTCGAGGCGGTTCGGGGGCAGCGACGCGACTCCGTGCGAGTTCAGCGTCCGGGCCAGGTCGACCGGCTCGCCGCCGGCGCCGCGCAGCGGGATCTCCACAAGCGGCTTCGTCACAGTGGCTTGGCGACCTCGTAATGGACGACATGCGGGTCGCGCTCGACGAGGAACCGCTCGTCCTCCGGAAAGAAGACCGCGCGCTCGAGGTCGTCGCCGGCGAACGCTCGGATCGAGTCGAGGTCGTCCCAGAGGATCACGGTCTGGAACTCCGTCCGCTCGCCGTCGTCGCGGCGCAGGATCATCGCGCCGAGGTTGCCGGGAAGCGCCCTGGACTCGCGCATGCCCGTCTCGCCGAGGTACTCGACGTAGGCGGCCGCGTCCTCCCGTGCCGTCCACCCGCGCCAAACGCGCGCGATCATCCCGTCCACCTTTGCTCCCACGCCGACACCTCGAACGGGCGGTCCGACCAGCCGCCGAGGGCGAGCACCGTCGTGCCCGGCTCCTTCGCGACCGCCTTGCGGCGGACGCCCGGTGTCGGAACGTAGACGAACGTCCCGGCCGGAGCGTCGACCTCGTCGCCGTCGACGGTGAACGTCGCGTGCCCGCTCGAGACGAAGTAGAGCTCCTCGTGGCCGGGCGCGTTCCCGGTCTCGTCGTGGTCCTCGATGACCTCGTCGCCGCGGGCGCGTGCCGTCCAAGCGTTGACCCCGAACGCCTGGACGTCGAAGTGGTGGCGGACCGGCTTCCAAACGGCGCCCTCCTCGCTCTCGGGCAGGTTCTGCGGGCGCGGGATCTCGTGTAGCCGTGCGGTCGCGTACCGGGTCATATCCGCCCTCTCAGAACGCTGCGCGCAGTCGGCGCATTGGGAGGCGCAGCCATGGGATCGGGCCGCGGAGGGACTTCGCGAGGCTGCAGATTTGCGACACGGCGTCAGTTGTCCGGCGGAACGGATCGGCGATCGCCGGGCCGCCCTCGACGGCCGCAGCGGCGATCACCTCGCCGTGGACGCTCGCGAGGAGCAGCGTCCCCTGCGGGACGGGCCGCTCGGCCAGAACGGCGAGCCGGTCGAGCGCAAGCGCGTCGGTGTCCCGGGCGAAGCGGACGGTCACGTCCGGGCCTGGCGCGGGACGCCGCGCGGCCCTTGCGAGCCCACGGACGCGCGCCTCCTCGAGCAGTTCCTGCTGCCGCGTGGCGGCGATTGTGTACATGAGGTACGGGTGCATGTCTGCCTCCTTCCGAATCTTGCTAACCAGTGATAGGATAATAGCAGTTACGTAACTTCTAAACCAGGGTAAGTGGTTATCAATGAGCACTGCAGAACGACCGATTCCGAAGGAGCTGGAGCTGATCCGCGACTTCGTGAACACCCGCGACCTCGACCCCGAACGGGACGAGATCTCTGAGCCGAGTGCCCTCGCCGCGTGGCTGTCGGAGCGCGGGCTGCTGCCCAAGGGCGCCAGAGCGACGCGGGCTCACGTCGACCAGGCCGTCGAGCTTCGCGAGGCGCTGCGGACGCTCCTCCTAGCGCATAACGAGGACGGAATCGACACCGACGCCGCGGCCAAGGCGATCGACCGCGCTGCCCGGCAGACCGCGCTCGAGGTGCGGTTCAATCCAGATTGCACCACCGACCTTGTCCCGGCTGCCACGGGCGCGGCAGCCGCGATCGGGCAGCTCGTCGCGATCGTCGCCGATGCCGCAGGCACCGAGGAGTGGTCGCGCCTGAAGGCGTGCAGGCGGGAGAGCTGCCTGTGGGCGTTCTACGACCAGGCGCGCAACCGCTCGCGCGCGTGGTGCTCGATGGAGGTCTGCGGGAACCGCGAGAAGGCCCAGAAGTTCCGCGAGCGTCACGCNNGACCTGGACGTTCGGCGGAACGTCCTTCGTGACGACTGCGCCGGCGGCGACGACCGCGCTCGCTCCGATCTCGACGCGATCGACGACGACGGCGCCCATCGCGATGTAAGCGCCGTCGCCGATCGTGCAGAGCCCGGCGACGTTCGCGCCCGGTCCGACCGTGACGTAGTCGCCCACGACCGTGTCGTGCCCGATCAGCGCGCCACGGTTGAGGATCACGTGCCGGCCGATTCGCGTGTTGACCGCGACGATCACCCCGACGCTTGCGATCGTTCCCTCGCCGAGCGTGCTCCGCGTCGAGACGCGCGCCCGCGGATGCATGACCGTCGCAAAGCCGAGCCCTAGCGCGGCAGCCTCCTCGATCAGGCGCCGCCGCTTCGTCGTCCCGAGCGCGCAGACGGCGCGGTGGGTGGGCGCGAACCGGACGACGTCGTCGATCCAGTGCACCGGCAGCCCGGCGAGCGGCTCGGTCGTCCGTTCACGGTCGAGGTTCTCGACGAAGCCATCGACCCTGAAGCCTGGCGTCTCCGAAATCAGATCGAGCACCTCCGGCGCGAAGAAGTGGGTTCCGAGGATGAGCAGCGGCTGCACGGCGGTGTCCACGCGGCGCGGTTCTACCACGATACGCTCGCCGGAGTGGACGACCCCCGGGTCACCGTCGTGGTGCCGACGCGGGACCGGCCGGATTCGTTGCGGCGCTGCCTCGCCGCGCTCGAGCAGCAGACGCTGGGCGAGGCGCTCGAGCTGGTCGTCGTCCAGGACGGTGGGACAGCGGATCTGGACGCGGTCGTCGGGGTGATTCGGGGTGCACGGCTCCTGTGGCAGGAGCCCGCCGGCCCGGGCGCTGCGCGCAACCACGGCGTCTCGGCCGCCCGCGCTCCGCTCGTATGCTTCACCGACGACGACTGCGAGCCGCAGCCCGACTGGGCGGAGCGCCTGGAATTGCGACTCGCCGCCGGCGCCGCGGCGGCGGTCGGGCGGACCGTCAACGCTGAGCCGGGCTCCGCGACGGCTACCGCCTCCCAGCTCGTCGTCTCGCACCTGGTCGAGCGGTCCGTCGCGGGCGATCGGAGCGCGTACGGCTCGTCGAACAACTTCGGCTGCAGAACGGAGGTCTTCCGGGAGGTGCAGTTCGACCCNNGGTTCGTCCGTCAACAGCTGGCGTACGGGCGCGGCTCGTGCCGCTACCGCGGCGCGCATGGCGACGCATGGCGGCTCGAACGGCCGGGCTTCTACGGGTCCCTGCTCGCGCACGGCTTCGCGGAAGGGCCGCGCGTCGGCGCGCTCGTCGCCCTCGGCCAGGTCGCGACCGCCGCCGGCTACGCCCGCGAGGCGGTCGCGCGCGGATGAACGTCCTCGGCATCGACGTCGGTGGGACGTTCACCGACGCGGTGCTCCTCTCCGGCGGCGAGCTGCGGACCGCGAAGGTGCCGACGGCCGCTGCGCAGGAAGAGTCAGTGCTCGCGGCGGCTCGTGCGGTCGGGGCCCGCGCCGCGCTCGACCGCTTCGCGCACGGGACGACGATCGCGACGAACGCGCTCCTCGAGCGGACGGGTGCGCGGACAGCGTTTGTCGGCACCGCCGGGTTCGAGCATCTCCTGCACCTTCGCCGGCAAGACCGCGCGCATCTCTACCGGTTGTGCGCGGCCCATCCCGAGCCACTCGTCCCGCTCGAGCGCTGCGTCGGCGTGCGCGGGCGGATGGAGCCCGAGGGAGAGGTGGCGCCGCTCGAGCTCGAGTCGCTCGGGGAGATCGACGCCGAGGCGGTCGCGGTCTGTCTCCTCCACGCCTACCGGTACCCGGAGCACGAGCGGCGCGTCGCGGAGGAGCTTCGCCGACGTCTTCCGGCCGCGCACGTGGTCGCATCTCACGAGGTCGCTCCCGAGTTCCGCGAATACGAGCGCGCGTCGACGACCGCGGTCGACGCGTACCTCGGCCCGGCGGTCGCCCGGTATCTGCGCGCCCTCGGCGAGCGCTGCCACGCGGAGGGGTTGCCGCAGCCCCTCGTGATGCGCTCTTCGGGCGGGGTCGCGTCGCTCGAAGAGGCCGCTGCGCATCCCGCCACGATCCTCGTCTCGGGCCCGGCGGCCGGCGTCGTCGGGGCGGCGCTCGTCGCCCGCCGCGCAGGCTTCGCCGACGCGATCGCGTTCGACATGGGCGGAACGTCCACCGACGTGTGCCTGATCGAGGACGGCCGGGTCGGACGCAGCGCCGAGCGC
>DHWI01000097.1:9234-10567 GCA_002413095.1 Thermoleophilia bacterium UBA5186 | reverse complement strand
GACGCGAACCTGTTGCTCGGCCGGCTTCCGGCGCGGATCGCCGGCGGGCTCGAGCTCGACCGCGCTGCGGCCGAGCGTGCGCTGGACGAGTTTGATCCAGCCGAAGTCGTCGCCGTCGTGAACGCCGAGATGCTGCGCGCGCTCCGAGTCGTGACGGTCGAGCGCGGCGTGGATCCTGCCGACCACGCGCTCGTCGCGTTCGGCGGGGCCGGGCCGCTGCACGCGTGCGAGCTCGCCGAGGAGCTCGGGAGCCGGACGGTGCTCGTCCCCGAGGCCGCCGGAGTGCTCTCGGCGCTCGGGCTCGTCGCCGGCCAGGAGCGGCGCGACAAGGTTCGTTCGTACCTCGTCCCGCTGGCCGAGGCGGGCCCGCTGCCGCAAGAGGGGGAGGCCGACCTGCGTTACGCCGGGCAGTCGTTCGAGCTGACGATTCCGCTCGGCGGCGACGTAGAGGCGGACTTCCACGCCGCGCACGAGGAGCGCTACGGGTACGCCGACCAGGAGCGTGAAGTCGAGCTCGTCGCGGTGCGGGCCGCGGAGATTCGGCCGGGCCCGCGCTTGGAGCTCCCGCCCGCCGACCTGACCGAGGTCGCCGGCCCGGCCGTGGTCGAGCTCGACGGCGCCACGGCCTGGATTCCCCCCGGGTGGGTGGGGGTTAGGGATGGTGCCACGCTGCGCCTGACGAAACCGTGACGATTGAGCTCCAACTTCTCGGCAGTGCCCTCCGCTCGATCGCGGACGAGATGGGCGCCGTGCTCGTCCGCTCCGCGTTCTCGCCGAACATCAAGGAGCGGCGCGACTGCTCGACGGCGCTCTTCGACGAGCAAGGACGGATGGTCGCGCAAGCCGAGCACATCCCGGTCCACCTCGGCGCGATGCCCGACGCGGTCGCCGCCGTGCGGGCGTGCGATCCGGGACGCGACGACGTCTACGTCCTGAATGACCCGTTCGCCGGAGGCACGCACCTCCCCGACATCACGCTCGTCTCGCGCACCGACGCCGGCTTCGCGGTCACTCGCGCCCACCACGCCGACGTGGGCGGGCGCGAGCCTGGGAGCCTCCCGGCCGACTCGCGCACGCTGGCCGACGAGGGCGTGGTAATCCCGCCGACCCGCTTCGACGACGCCGTGCTCGACGACCTCGTTGCGCGGATGCGGAACCCGGACGAGCGCCGCGGCGACCTCCGCGCTCAGCTCGCCGCCCACCGGCTGGCCGACCAGCGTGTCTCGGAGCTCTGCGACCGCCGCGGGCTCGACGCCGTTCGCGCGGCGATGGACGAGCTCCTCGCCTACTCCGAGCGTCGCATTCGGGCGGGAATCGCCGCGCTCCCGGACGG
>DHWI01000097.1:7856-9207 GCA_002413095.1 Thermoleophilia bacterium UBA5186 | reverse complement strand
GGCGACGAGGTCGAGCTCGACTTCGCGGGAACCGCGCCGCAGCACGGCGGAAACCTCAACTGCCCGCTCGCGGTCACGCGGAGCGCGTGCTACTTCGTCGTCCGCTGCCTGGCCGATCCGGACGTGCCCGCGTCGGGCGGCGCGTTCGCGCCCGTGCATGTCCGCGCGCCCGAGGGCTCGCTCGTCCACGCGCGCGCGCCCGCGGCGGTCGCCGCCGGGAACGTCGAGACCTCCTGCCGCATCGTCGACGTCCTCTTCCGCGCCTTCGGCCAGGCGGTGCCGGTGCCCGCGCAGGGGCAGGGGACGATGAACAACGTCACGCTCGGGAACGACCGCTTCGCGTACTACGAGACGATCGGCGGTGGCCAGGGCGCGTGCCCCGACGCGGACGGCCCGAGCGGCGTCCACGTGACGATGTCGAACACGCTGAACACGCCGGTGGAGGCACTCGAGCTCGCCTATCCGCTCCGGGTCGAGCGGTATGCGCTGCGGGAGGGCTCGGGCGGGGAGGGAGCGCACCGAGGCGGAGACGGCGTCGTTCGCGAGCTGCGCGTGCTCGAGCCGTGCCGACTTTCCATCGTCTCCGAGCGTCGCGAGCACGCGCCCGCGGGCGTGGCGGGCGGCGCGGACGGCGCGCGCGGCCGCAATCGCCTGAATGGCGAGGAGCTCCCGGCGAAGGTCACCCGCGACCTGCAGCCCGGGGACGTCGTCACCGTCGAGACGCCAGGGGGCGGCGGTTTCGGCCCGCCAGAGTAGGCTCTGCACGTGAGCGCCGGACGTGTCGAGGGGATCTTCATCGGGCCCGAGCGCACGCTGCCCGAGCCCGTCGAGCGCGTGCGCGCGGTGGCCGGCCGCGGGCTGGAGGGCAACCGCTACTTCTACGCCGAGGCGCCGCCCGGACGCGCGCTGACCCTGATCCAGTCCGAGGCGCTGGACGGAATGCTCGAGGACACGGGCATCGAGCTTTCCGCCGCCGAGAGCCGTCGCAACGTCCTCACCAGCGGGATCGATCTGAACGCGCTCGTCGGCAAGCGCTTCCGCGTCGGCTTGGTCGAATGCGTCGGTGTCGAGCTCTGCCATCCCTGCAGCAGCCTGGAGAAGATGACGCAGAAGGGCGTGATCAAGGGCCTCGTCAACCGTGGCGGCCTGAACGCGGACATCCTCACGGACGGCGAGATTGCCGTCGGCGATCCAGTCGAGGAGCTCGCCGCCGAGGCGGCATGAACGAGACCGTCAAGGTCGCGTGCGTCCAGGCCGAGCCGGTCGTGCTCGACAAGGCCGCGACGATCGACAAACTCGAAGGCCTCGTGGCGGAGGCCGCCGGCGAGGGCGCGAAGCTCGCGCTCTTCCC
>DHWI01000097.1:0-7745 GCA_002413095.1 Thermoleophilia bacterium UBA5186 | reverse complement strand
CAACGAGCGCGCGGGCGGGACGCTCTACAACGCGCTGCTCGTCTTCGGGCCCGATGGCTCGCTCGACATCCATCACCGGAAGCTGATGCCGACGAACCACGAGCGGCTGGTCTGGGGGCTCGGCGACGGCGGCGGGCTCGAGGCGGTCGAGACCGAGATCGGGCGCGTGGGAGGGCTGATCTGCTGGGAGAACATGATGCCGCTCGCGCGGTTCGCGCTCTACCAGTCGGGCGTCGAGATCTACCTCGCGCCGACGGCGGAGGACGAGGAGACGTGGCAGATCTCGATCCAGTACATCGCCCGCGAGTCGCGTTCGTTCGTGCTGAGCTGCTGCGTCTTCCAGCGCGCGTCGAGCTACCCGGACGACGTGGAGCTTGCGGACGGGGACGAGCTCGTCGGCCGCGGCGGCTCGGCGATCCTCGCACCGGACGGGTCGTATCTCGCCGGCCCGCTCTGGGACGAGGAGGGGATCCTCTACGCCGACCTCGATCCGCAGATGCTGTACGAGGAGCGCCAGCGCTTCGACGCAGCCGGCCACTACCACCGGCCGGACGTGCTCAGCCTGAAGGTGTCGGCGCCCGGCGCCTGAGCACGCGCTCGTCCCCGATCCTCCGCGTCAGCCCGTCGGCGTCGAACCTTTCGAGGATCAGCTGCGCGGAGCGGCGCGAGTTCCCGGCGAGGTCGCGGAAGCGCGCGAGCGTGATCCGGCCCGCGCTCTCGCACTCCTCCACGAGTGCTTTCCAGGCGGCGGCGTAAGCCTCTGCGCCGACCGCGAAGCCGTCGCCGACGCGCACGAGGCGGCCCTGCTCCTCCAGGAACGCCGCGAGCGCGCGATCCTCGACCTTGACCGCGTCAGAGCCCGCCGCGGCGAGCTCTGCCTCGAGCTTGGCGGCCGCCTCCTCGTGCTCGCCGAGGCGCGCCGTCGCTCCGGGCAGATAGGCCTTCGTGCCGCGCCGCTCGACCTCGAGCAGCGGCGCGACAGCGGGCGCCCACGGCTCGGCGGGGAGGAGTTGCGCGAGCGGGATGCCGGGGTCGAGCGGCGACGCCTCGGCGCGCTCGGCCAGCCGCGCACGCGTCTTGGCGCGCAGCTCGTCCAGCCATTCGGGCGCGAAGAACCACTCGCCCGCGTGAGCGAGCTCGCCGAGTCCGAGCGCCAGCTCGTGCGGCTCGAGCAGCCCATGTCCCTGGAGGTCCGAACCGGTCACAGGCTCCCGCACGATCGCGCGCACGATCGACACCGGATCGCCGCGGTCGAGCAGCTCGAGCCGGCCCGGTTCGGCGCCGCGCGGAGGATCGGGATCGAGGACGCGTGCACCCCCGAGCGTCGTCTCGCGCCGGAGGACGAGCCGGTCGCCCCGCGCCGCGACCACGGGGGTAGTGAGCCGAAGCTGCGCGTACGGGCCGTCGGCGCGGACGAGGCGCGCAGGGTGCTGCGACGTTCCGTGGTGGACGGTCAGGCGCGTCNNTAGCCCGGCGCGACGAGGACGTTCCCGCGCTGCAGCGCCGTCCGCTCCAGTCCGGCGAGGTTGACGGCGACGCGCTGTCCCGCCGCTGCTTCCTCCACGGGCTCGTCGTGCACCTGGACGCTGCGCACGCGCACGGGAAGCCCTTGCGGCTCGGCGCGCAGCTCGTCGCCCTCCGCGATCGAGCCCGACCAGAGCGTGCCGGTCACGACGGTGCCGATCCCCTTGAGCGTGAACACACGGTCGGCGTAGAGCCGGGTTGCGCCGAGGCGCGGGGGTCGCTCGAGCGTGGCGGCGGCACGGGCGAGCGCGGCGCGGAGGTCGTCGAGTCCGGCGCCCGTCTTGGCGCTGACCGCTACGGCCTCGGCTGCGGGGACGAGCTCCCGCGCCTCGGCAAGCGCCAGCTCGAGCGTCTCCTCGTCGACCGCGTCGGCCTTGGTCACGGCGACCACGCCGCGCTCGACGCCGAGCAGACGGAGGATCTGGAGGTGTTCGTGCGTCTGCGGTCGCGCCCCTTCGGCGGCGTCGATCGCGAGGAGGAACATGTCGATCCCGGTCGCGCCGGCGACCATCGTACGGACGAAGCGCTCGTGGCCGGGCACGTCCACCACGGAGAGGCGCTGCCCGCCCGGAAGCTCGAGCGGCGCATAGCCGAGCTCGATCGAGATGCCGCGCTGTTGCTCCTCCGGGAGCCGGTCCGTGTCCTTGCCGGTCAGCGCCCGCACGAGCCACGTCTTCCCGTGGTCGATGTGGCCGGCAGTACCGACCGTCAGGGGCATTTCGCCTGGATCAATCCGTCTTCAAGCCGCTCGATCTCGAAGCCGGCGCCCTCGATGAGCTCTCGCCACTGCGCCTCGTCGCGCTCGCGGCCGCCGAAGAGCGTCAGCATCAGGAGGTCGAGCCACTTCGAGCCGTCCGGCTCGTTGCCCGGCTGGATCACCGACTCGATCAGGACAAGGCGCGCGCCCGAGGGGGCGGCCGCGCGGATCGTGCCGAGGATCGCAGCGGCTCGCTCGTCGTCCCAGTCGTGGAGGATCGTGGAGAGGACATAGACGTCGCCGGCGGGGACCGTGTCGAAGAAGTTGCCCTCGACGAACGTCACGCGGTCGCCGAGCGCTTCCTCGTCGCGGACGGTCTCCGGGAGGTCGAAGACGATCCCGCTGAGCCTCGGGTGCCGTTCGAGCAGCCCCGCGAGGTTCGCGCCGTTGCCGCCGCCGACGTCGACGACCGTCTCGTCGCCGCGCCATTCGAGCCCCGCTAGCCGCTCGATCCGCCGTTCCTTCCCCTGCTCCATCGCGCGGTCGAACGCGGCGCGCTCGCCGGGGTGGTCGGCGAGCCACGACCAGAAGTCGGTGTCGAACACACGTGGAAAGGTCGGTTCGCCCGTGGCGCCGAGCGGCTCGATCGCCCGCAGCCAGACACCGCCGAACAGGTGCGCGAAGTCGTCCCAGCCGGACTGGCGCAGAACCTCGGACGGGTCGGTGTTGCGGAAGACGCCGGGCTCGTTCTCGGCGAAGACGCCGTCGCTCGCGAGCGCGCGCAGGAGCCGGTGCAGCGTTTCCGCGTCGGCGCCGACCTCGCGTGCGAGCTCTTCGATTCCGCGCGGCCCTTCGGCTAGCGCGTCGGCCACGCGCAAGTCGGCGACGATCGCGAGCGCCCGGGTTCCGAGCGCGCCGCGGAGGAGATCCCAGATGCGACCCTCGGGCGAGGGCTCGCTCATGCGCGCGCGGCGGCGACGGCTGCTGCGACCTCGTCGAGCTCGTCGTCGCGGAGCGTCCGGCAGTCGAGCAGCAGCCGGCCGTCCCGCATGATCCCCACGACCGGCGGGTCGCCCTCGCGCAGTCGGGCCGCGAGCTCTTCTTCGATCGCGACCGCGAAGCTCGGGAGCTCCGCAAGCGGGAGTGCGCCGCCGCCGACGCGCGCTGTCGTCTCCTCGACCTCGCCTCCGACCGCCGCCGCGAGGCGCTCTGCACGGGCGCGGACCGTCTCACCCGGCTCGCGCAGCATCCGCAGGACGGGCACCTCGCGCGCAGCCCGCTCGGGCTCGAGATAGAGCGCGAGCGTGCCTTCCAGAGCCGCGAGGGTGAGCTTGTCGGCGCGGAGTGCGCGCTGCAGCGGATGGCGGCGCAGCTTCTCGACGAGGTCGGCGCGGCCGACGACGATCCCCGCCTGAGGCCCGCCGAGCAGCTTGTCGCCGCTGAACGTGACGAGATCCGAGCCCGCGGCAAGGCTCTCCCTGGCGCTCGGCTCCACATCTCCAAGTAACAGACTGTTACTTGGATCGAGAGGAGCTACGAGGACCCCCGAGCCCAGGTCGTCGACGAGCGGGATTTCGTGCCTGCGCGCGATGCGGGCCAGTTCCTCGACGCGCGGCTGCTCTGTGAACCCGACGACCCGGAAGTTCGACTTGTGCACGCGGAGCAGTGCCGCCGTTTGCTCGCCGACAGCCGTTTCGTAGTCGGCCGCGCACGTCCGGTTCGTCGTCCCCACCTCGCGCAGCCGGGCGCCGGACCGCGCGAGCACGTCGGGAATCCGGAACCCGTCGCCGATCTCGATCAGCTCTCCGCGGGAGACGATCACCTCGTCCCGCCGACTTAGTAACAGACTGTTACTTGGCTCGATCAGCGCAGCGAGGGCGAGGAGGATCGCCGCGGCGTTGTTGTTCACGACGAGCGCAGCCTCGGCTCCGGTCAGCCGCCGCAGGATCTCGGCGACATGATCCTGGCGGGATCCGCGTGCGCCTTCGGCCAAGTCGTACTCGAGATTCGAGTAGCCGCGCCCGACCTCGCGGACGCGCTCGAGGGCTAAGTCGGCGAGCGGAGCTCGGCCGAGGTTCGTGTGGACGATCACGCCGGTCGCGTTCAACACCCGGCGCAGGCGCGGGGTGCGCGCCGACCCGAGCTCGGCCAGCGCGCGCTCGACCAGGTTCCCGGGCTCGGCTCCTGCTTGGATCTCCTCGCGCGCGCGCGCGAGGGCAGTGCGCGCCGCCGCGAGCGCCAGCGGGCGCGGCTCAGCGGCCAGGCGCTGGTCCTGGAGAAGCTCGTCCACGGAAGGCAGGTCACGCAGGCGCATCGCCGTAAAGTGTAAGGAGGGCCGGAACGCTTGCTTAACTCCTGGCGTTCTTCCTATGCAGATGTCTGTCCTCGTCGCAGCTCCCCTTCGCCGCCGTTCCCGCGCGCCGCTCTACATCGCGGTCGCCGTTGCGACGCTCGCGGCCGCCGTCGCCGCGGCGTTCTTCGCACGCGCGCAGCTCTATCGTGGGGAGGCGCTGCCCGGCGTTCGCGTGCTGGGAGCAGACGTCGGCGGGCGCGACCGTGCCTCGGCCGCCAGGGAGATCGCGGATGTCGCGGCCCCGCGGCTTCTCGCCCCGGTGCGCATCGTCGCGGCGGGCCACATCCTGAAGCTGACGCCGGTGCAGGTGCTCCGGCTGGACGCGCGGGCAACGGCCGGCGAGGCCCTCGCCTCGGGACGAGCGTTGCCGGAGCGCGCGATCGCGCTCCTCTCGCCGGCGCCGCCTGCCCGCAACGTCGACCCGGTGCTGCGGCTCCGTCAACCCGCCACCGCCCGGCTCGTCCGAAAGCTCGCCGCATTCTCGAACCCGCCGCGGTCGGCCACGGTCGCCTTGACGGACGCCGGGCTCGTCGTCAAGCCCGCGCGAGTCGGCACGCGCGTCGACGCCACCGGCCTCTTCGCGGCGCTCCGACGCCATGTTGCGACCGGGCACAGCACGATCCTCGTCCGCTACGTCCGGGCCGCACCCGCGATCGGGAACGCCCAGGCTGCTGAGGCCGCACGCACCGCCCGCACGCTGCTTGCCGCGCCCGTCAGCGTGCGCTTCCGCGGCGCGCCGGTGACGACGCTCCAGCCCGACCGGCTCGCGCGGCTGCTCGCCTTCCAGCCGTCGGGCCACCGCTACGTAGTCACCTTCGACGCCGAGCGCGCCGGCAACGTCCTGCGGCGTTTCGTCGACCCGTGGCGGAAGCGCGCCAGGAACGCGCAGTTCGACACTTCGCACCCCGTCGTCCGCGTGATCCCGTCGCGCGACGGGATCGACATCGACGACCAGGCCGTCGCCGACGCGCTCGCCGCAGCCGCGTACTCGAGTGTCGACCGCACCGCCGAGCTATCGCTTCACGCCCGTCCGGCCGAGCTGACGACGGAGGAAGCGCAGGCGCTCGGGATCCACCGCCGGCTCACGACTTTCACGACCGACATGGGCCCGTCCTCGTCGAATCGCATCCACAACGTCCACCTGATGGCCGACTTCATCGACGGGACGATCATCAAGTCGGGACAGGTCTTCTCGTTCAACGAGGTCGTCGGCCCGCGCACGGCCGAACGCGGCTTCCTCGAGGGCCAGATGATCGTCGGCGGCTTGGTGCTCCCGGCGATCGGCGGCGGCGTGTGCCAGACGGCGACGACGCTCTTCAACAATGCCTTCGAAGCAGGCCTACCGATCCTCGAGCGGCACAACCACAACCTCTACCTCTCGCACTACCCGCTCGGGCGCGACGCGACGGTCTCGTGGGGAGGCCCGGACCTCAAGTTCGGAAACGACCTGAAGCACGCGATCCTGATCAAGACCTCCTACACGAACTCGACGCTGACGTTCAGCTTCTACGGGGCGCCGCAGGCCCGCCGGGTCGTCGCTCGCACCGGGCCGGAGATGAACTTCAAGGCGCCGACCACGTCGTACGCGGTCGACCCGGCCGCGCCGGCCGGCTCCGTGCGCGTGGAGAGCGGCTCGGGGCGCTCCGGCTTCGACATCACGGTGGAGCGAACCGTGTACGAGCGCGGGAAACTCCTCCGCCGCGGCAAGTTCCCCTCGCGCTACATCCCGGAAGGCCCCACGTACATCTACGGGCCCGGCCGCACTCCGCCCGGGCCGTACTTCGTGCTGCCTAGCTCTCCCTGATCACTGAGCATCGGCCTTGGCCGGTTCGGCGGGGACGTGAGCGCAGCGCCGCTCGTAGCACTCGAGCACGAGCTGCACGGCCTCGTCGGGGTCGTCGGTGAGGTGCAGCAGCTCGACGTCCTCCGGCGAGATCATCCCGTCGGCAAGGGCTTCGTTCCGAACCCAGACGAGCAGCTCCGTCCAGTAGTCGACGTCGAAGAGCACGACCGGGAAGTGCTCCACCTTGCCGGTCTGGATCAGCGTCAGGGACTCGAACAGCTCGTCCATCGTCCCGAAGCCGCCGGGGAAGACGACGTAGCCCTCGGCCGCCTTCACGAACATCGTCTTGCGGGCGTAGAAGTGCTGGAACGTGTACTCGATGTCGAGGTACGGGTTCTCGTGCTGCTCGTGGGGAAGCTCGATGTTGAAGCCGACGGAGAGCCCGCCGCCCTCCTTCGCGCCGCGGTTCGCGGCCTCCATCACGCCGGGGCCACCGCCGGTCACGACCGCCCAGCCGGCCTCGGCGAAGCGCCGCGCCACGTCGCGAGCGTCCTCGAACGGCTTCGTTCCGGCAGGTGTCCGCGCCGAGCCGAAGATCGTTACGGCGGGACGGTCGATCCGGGCGACTGCCTCGAAGCCGCCGCGGAAGTCTGCGGCGATCTTCGCGACGTGCTCCTCGACGTCCGCGACCTCGGAGTCGAGGATTTTTCGGTCCTCCATCACAGCCGGTGCTGCGGCACGTGCGCGTAGATCATCCCGAGCACGAGCAGCGCTGCGAGTCCGAGGTACATCGCCCAGACGAGCATCCCGCGGCCTGCGTTCCGCGGCGGCTCGTAGACCAGCGTCTCGCCTTGCATGGCCGGAATCGGCCGCCGCAGCGCGCGTGCCGCGCCCACGATGAAGCCGCCGTCGAGCGGCATGAACGGGATCAAGTTGAACAGGTTGAGCAGGAAGCCCGAATAGCCGAGCGCGTACATCAGCCGCGAGTCGATGGCGGCGCCGACTCCCCAGCACACGGCGGCGGCGACACCGCCGAGGAACGGCCCGGCGATCGAGATCAGCGAGTTCCGCCATGGGTCGTTGGGCGCGTCCTTGATCGCGACGTAGGCGCCGAGGAACGGAATGAAGCGCGGCAGCGACGGCTTCAGCCCCTGGCGGCGCGCCTCGAGATAGTGGCCCGATTCGTGGACGAGGATCAGCAGGACGAACCCGACGGCGAACTTCCAGCCCCAGATGAGCGCGTAGGCGGCGATCGAGATGAAGATCCCGAAGAACTTGATCGCGACGAAGCCGAACTTGAAGAGCAAAACGGCGACGGCGACGATCCCGCCCCAGATCTTCCGGAGGATCGACCGTACGTCCATCCCTTGCGGGTGGAGCGGGTCGTA
>DHWI01000138.1:4578-4891 GCA_002413095.1 Thermoleophilia bacterium UBA5186 | reverse complement strand
CGTCTTCCCGCAGCCGGACGGCCCGACGAATACGACGAGTTCCCCGTCGGCGATCTCGAGGTCGAGCGAGCGGACCGCGCGCGTCCCGTCCGGGTAGACCTTCGAGACGTTCTCGAGCTGGATTGCAGCCACGGAAGCCGTGAGCGTACTCCGGGCCGGCCATTTTCCACAACACACAAACAGAGTTATGCTCGGGCATGGCGGTCGCCGCGGAAGCGAGGCCGAGACCTCGTCGTCGACGGAACCTGCTCGAGCAGCGGCGGTTCCTCGCGCCGGTGCTGATCGCACCCGCCGTCATCTTCATCGCGCTGCT
>DHWI01000138.1:443-4486 GCA_002413095.1 Thermoleophilia bacterium UBA5186 | reverse complement strand
CTGCACGGCGACTGGGTCGGCTTTCACAACTTCACGGCCGCGTGGAGCGACCCGAACTTCAAGACCGCGCTCAAGAATACGGTCATCTTCACGGTGCTCGCCAACGTGGTGATCGTCGTCGGCGCCGCCTTCCTCTCGCACTTCCTCGTCCGCGACTTCCGCGGGAAATGGTTCGTGCGCTTCCTCGTCCTCCTCCCCTGGGCGGCGCCGGTCGCGCTCAGCACGATCGGCTGGTTGTGGATCTTCGACTCGCTGTTCAGCGTGCTCAACTGGGTGCTCGTCCATGCGCATCTCGTCGACAAGTTCAACCCGCCGCAGTGGCTCGGGCAGCCGCGCCTGGCGATGGCGGCGATCATCACCGTCCATGCCTGGCGGCTGCTCCCCTTCGCGACCGTGATCATGATCGCCGGGCTCGCCTCGATCCCGACCGAGGTCAACGACGCGGCCAGGATCGACGGCGCCGTCGGACTGCGCAAGCTCTGGTACGTGACGCTGCCGCTCCAGCTCCCGATCGCGCTGATCGCGGTTCTCTTCGGGATCGTCTTCACCGCGACCGACATGGCGGTCGTCTACATCCTCACGCGCGGCGGCCCGTTCAACAGCACGCAGACGCTGCCGATGTGGGCGTTCCAGACCGGGATCAGCTCCGGCTCGCTCGGGCCCGGCGCGGCGGTCGCTCTCTACCTGCTGCCGGTGCTCGCGGTCGTCACTGTCCTGATGCTGTGGGCGGCGAAGCGGGTGGAAGTGAGCTGACGCCGTGAAGTCCCACCGCACCTACAACAACTTCTGGACGTACCTCGCCGTGGGGCCGTTCGCGATCGTGCTCGCGTTCCCGTTCTACTGGATGCTGCAGACCTCGCTGAAGACCGACCAGGACCTCTACAACACGGAGAACACGCCGTTCGGCTTCAGCAAGGGCTCGCCGACCATCCACAACTACAGCTTCCTGTTCACGGACACGCAGTACGTCCGCTGGATCGGCAACACGCTGCTCGTCGGGGTCGTGGTCGTCCTGTTCACGCTGCTCGTCTCGGTGCCCGCCGGCTATTCGCTCGCGCGGCTCTCGGGACGGTGGGGACAGAGCCTCGGCGTCGGCATCTTCCTCGTCTACCTCGTGCCGCCGACGCTGCTCTTCCTGCCGCTCTCGCGCGTGATCGCCGAGGTGCACTTGCAGGACCGGCTCGGGTCGCTGATGCTCGTCTACCCCGGCTTCACGATTCCGTTCTCGACCTGGTTGCTGATGGGCTTCTTCAAGTCGATCCCGAAGGAGATGGAGGACGCGGCGATGGTCGACGGCGCCTCGCGGCTGCGGACGCTCGTCAGCGTCATCATCCCGATCTCGGTTCCCGGAATCCTCACGGTCGTGATCTTCTCGTTCTCGCTCGTGATGAACGAGTTTGTGTACGCCGTGAGTTTCATCACGACCTCGACGAGCAAGACTGTCTCTACGGGCATCTACACCGAGCTCATCCGCGGCGACGTCTTCTACTGGGGCGCGCTGATGGCGGCGACCCTCATCCCGAGCATCCCGCTGGCACTGCTCTACAACACGTTTCTCGACCGGTTCATTCAGGGATTCACCGGAGGAGCCTTCCGGTGAGCGAAAGGAGGGGGAAATGGCGGACGACGAGTCTGGTCACGATGGCACGCAAGAGGTGAGCGACCGCCGCACGTCGCGCCGGGAGCTGCTCCGGCGCGCGAGCACGGGCGCGGTCGTCTTCGCCTACGGCGGAGCGGCGGCGAAGACGGCGGTGGCGAAGGTGCCGCAGTACCGGCACAAGGAGCTGGCTGGGACGCTGCGGATCGCGCAGTGGAGCCACTTCGTGCCGGCGTACGACGTGTGGTTCGACAAGGTCTACACGAAGCGGTGGGGGCAGGCGAACGACACCGAGGTGATCGTCGATCACATCGGTCAGGCCGACATCCCCGCCCGCGCAGCGGCCGAGGTCGCCGCCCAGAGCGGACACGACCTGTTCTGGTTCCTGGCCCCGCCGGCGCAGTACGAGGACCAGGTGATCGACCACGCGGGCATCGTCAAGGCGATCACCAAGAAGCGCGGGAAGATGGCCGACGTCTGCCGTCGCTCGACGTACAACCCGCGGACGAAGAAGTACTTCGCCTTCTCGGACACGTACGCGCCCGATCCGGTCCACTGGCGCAAGGATTACTGGACGCAGGTCGGCTATCCGAACGGCCCGACCACATGGGACGTCGTCCTCAAGGCAGCTCCGAAGCTGCGGGACATCGGCCATCCGATCGGGATCGGCATGTCGAACGAGATCGACTCGAACATGGCCCTGATGGCGATGATGATGTGCTTCGGCGGCTACATCCAGAACGCCGAGCAGCACGTCGTGATCAACTCGAAGGGCACGCGGGACGCGCTCAAGTACGCGGCCTCGCTCTTCAAGGCCGGGATGTCGAACGAGATCTTCGCGTGGACGGCCGCGTCGAACAACCAGGCGATGCTGGCGGGCCGGCTCTCGCTGGCGCTGAACGCGATCTCGATCGTGCGGAGCGCGGAGACCACGAACCTCCCGTTCGCCAAGGACCTGCGGCTCTCCCCGATCCCCGCGGGCCCGAAGGGCCGTGTCGGACTCGAGCACGTGATGGGCTGTTACGTGATCTGGAAGTTCGCCAAGAACAAGCCGATGGCGAAGAAGTTCCTGATCGATCTCGAGGTGCAGTACACGGGAGCGTTCGAGAACAGTCGCTTCTACAACTTCCCGTCCTTCCCGGGCTCGGTGTCGAACCTCTCGCGCCGGCTGGCCCGCGACCCGCACGAGCCGAGCGGGAAGTACAGCGTCCTGCAGACGATCAACAAGAAATACACCCACAACGTCGGGTATCCGGGCTACTCGAACGCCGCGATGGACGAGGTGTTCAACAAGTTCCTGATCCCGCAGATGTTCGCGGAGGTCGCCCAGGGCAAGATGACGCCTGCGGAGGCGGCCAGCGGGGCTCAGCGCGACATCGGGACGATCTTCGCCAAGTGGCGGAAGCTGAAGAAGATCTAATCGCTGCGTGCGTGCGGCCGTCGTAACCGAGCTCGGGCAGCCTCCCTCGCCGGGGGAGCTGCCCGAGCCGGCCGCGGCGGAGGGCGAGGTCGTGCTCGAGGTGCTCGCCGCGCCGCTGAATCCACTCGACGTCGCAGTCGGATCCGGGAAGTTCTACGGTGGCCATCCCGAGCTTCCGTACGTGCCGGGGGCGGAGGGCGTCGGCCGAGTCCGCGATTCCGGCGAGCTCGTCTGGACGTTCGCCGGCGGGCTCGGCATGAGCCGCAACGGCGCGATGGCGGAGTTCGCGGTCGCGCCGGCGGAGCGGCTCGTCCCGGTCCCCGAGGAGGCGGATCCGGTCTTAGCGGGCGCGCTCGGGATCGCGGGCCTTGCCGGGTGGCTCCCCCTCGCACGGCGTGCGCCTGTGCGGGAGGGGGAGACGGTGCTCGTGCTCGGCGCGACAGGCACGGTCGGACTCGTGGCGGTTCAGACCGCGAGGCTCCTCGGAGCCGGCAGGATCGTGGCCGCCGGCCGGAACGAGCAAGGGCTCGCCCAGGCACGGTCGGCGGGAGCCGACGCGACCGTGCAGCTCGAGGGCGACTTCCGCGAGGAGCTGCGCGCAGCCGTGGGCGAGGACGGGGCGACGCTTGTCTTCGACCCGGTGTGGGGCGAGGTACTGCCGGCGGCCCTCGACGCGGCTGCCCCGGGGGCCCGGATCGTCCACGTGGGCCAGTCCGCCGGGCCGGAGGCGTGCCTCACATCCGCTGCCGTCCGCGGCAAGCAGCTCGATCTGCTGGGCTTCTCGAGCTTTGCCGTGCCGATGGACGTCCTCCGAAGCGAATACGACCGCCTCGTGCGCCACGCACTCGCGGGCGACATCCGACTCGACGTCGAGGCGGTCCCGCTCGAAGACGTTTCAGAGGCGTGGCGGCGGCAGGCCGCGAGCGGCGGCCCGAAGCTCGTCCTGGTGCCATAACGGGCGCGCAGGGGTACCCTGCAGGTGACGCGACGAGGGAGATTTCGATGACCGAGACCGTGACCGCACCC
>DHWI01000138.1:0-290 GCA_002413095.1 Thermoleophilia bacterium UBA5186 | reverse complement strand
GCCACCTCGCTCTCGAAGCGCTCGGACGTCTTCTTCCGCATCCGCCAGCTCTTCCATGAGCACCGCGAGGACATCGCACGGTTCCTGACCCTCGAGCACGGCAAGGTCACCTCGGACGCGCTCGGCGAGGTCGCGCGCGGGCTCGAGGTGATCGAGTTTGCCTGCGGGATCCCGCACCTCCTCAAGGGCGAGTACACCGAGCAGGCCTCGACCGGAATCGACGTGTACTCGATCCGCCAGCCCGTCGGCGTCGTCGCCGGGATCACGCCGTTCAACTTCCCGGCCATGGT
>DHWI01000015.1:41909-43091 GCA_002413095.1 Thermoleophilia bacterium UBA5186 | reverse complement strand
CCGGCGCCGAGCTCGAGCGCGGCCACGCCGACGCGGATCGCGCCGAGCCGATGGACGAATCCGTCGCGCGGTGCGGTGACGGTGCGGACCACCGGAGCGCGCGGCAACGAGCCGAGGTCCGGGTCGCCGCCCTGCGCGCGGATCCAGCGGTCCCAGACCGTGGCCGCCGAGCCGTCGCCGATCGTGCCTTCGGCGCGCGCTCGCCCCTGCGCCTCGTCGAGCCCCAGATCCGATCGCGCGAGCAGATGCGCCGAGGCCGCCAGAACGAGCTCGGTGAAGTCGGCAGGCCCCTCGCCGAGAAGAGTCGCGTGCGCCTCCGCGATCTCGAGCGCGTTCCCGACGGCGTGCCCGAGCGGCTGATCCATGTCTGTGAGGAGGCATACAACTTCGCGCTCGGCATGCCGCCCGAGCTCGAGCATCGCCTCGGCGAGCCCGCGCGCGTCCGCTATGGACTTCATGAACGCCCCGTCGCCGACCTTGACGTCCAGAACGATCGCATCGGCTCCGCCGGCGATCTTCTTCGACATGATGCTCGCCGCGATCAGCGAGACGTTGTCGACGGTCGCCGTGACGTCGCGCAGCGCGTAGAGCTTCTTGTCCGCCGGGACGAGCTCGGCCGTCTGGCCGATGATCGCAATGCCGACCTCGCGGACCTGCCGGACGAACTCCTCGCGCGACAGCTCGACCCTGAACCCCGGAATCGACTCCAGCTTGTCCAGTGTGCCGCCCGTGTGCCCGAGCCCCCGTCCGCTCATCTTCCCGAATGGCACGCCGCAGGCCGCGACGATCGGGCCCACGGCGAGCGACGTCTTGTCGCCGACCCCACCGGTCGAGTGCTTGTCCACGACCTTGCGGCCGAGCTCGGCGCCGAGATCGATCGTCTCGCCGCTCCGGATCATCGCGTCGGTCAGCGCGAACGTCTCGGCGCTCGTCAGCCCGCGGAAGTAGACGGCCATGCAGAACGCCGCCATCTGATAGTCAGGCACCTCCTCGCGCGCGTACCCGAGGATCAGCTCGGCGAGCTCCTCCGCGCCGAGTTCCTCGCCGTCGCGTTTCCGCTGGATCAGGTCGGCGGGACGGATCACGCGCCCCGCGGGCTCAAGGCGTGACGATCGGCTGCCCAGGGATCCCGCGCGGCGGGCTCTTCCCTCCGAGCCAGGCGTTGACCGTCGCGCCCACGTC
>DHWI01000015.1:41359-41869 GCA_002413095.1 Thermoleophilia bacterium UBA5186 | reverse complement strand
GGCGCAGGGCGTCGAGGAGGTCAGGCAGCCGGCGGTCGAAGTCCTGCAGGCAGCGGTGGAAGTTCACGGGGTCGTTTCGGTGCCCCCAGAGCATGTCCGTCTCGACGAGGTTGGTGAAGACGAGGCCGCTGTCGAGCTCGCGCAGAAGCCGCTCCGTCACATTGATCCCCTCGACGTTCGACCGGGTTGGGTGCGACTCGTCGATGTCGGAGCCCGCGAAGATGTCGTGGATCTTGCCCACGCCGTGGACGACCGCGCCCGCGTCGCGGACGAGGCTCAGATAGTTCGGTCGACGCGGCTCGAGCGAGAAGTCGTGGCGGTTAGGAGTCCGCTCGTAGTTTCCGGGCTCGCCGATGAACGGTCGGGCGATCACGCGCCCGACCGCGTGCTTGCCGGTCAGGATCTCGCGGGCGGTACGCGAGGCGTCGTAGAGCTCCTCGAGCGGGATCGTGTCCTCGTGCGAGGCGATCTGGAAGACCGAGTCGGCAGACGTGTAGACGATCCATTTGC
>DHWI01000015.1:40604-41326 GCA_002413095.1 Thermoleophilia bacterium UBA5186 | reverse complement strand
TCGCCGAGCTCCTGAATGATCTCCGTCCCGGAAGCCGGCTTGTTGCCGAGCACGCCACGTCCCGTCCGGTTCATGAACGGATCGACCACGTCGTGGGGGAAGCCGTGCGGATACGTCGGCATCGCCTGCGGCGTGACGACGCCCATCAGCTCCCAATGGCCGGTGGTCGTGTCTTTGCCCTTCGAGACCTCGACCAGGCGGCCCGCGATCGCCGGCGCTCCCGGCTGCGGCGGGCAGCCTTCGAGCGGCTCGACGTTCCCGATTCCCAGTGCCTCGAGCGTCGGGAGGTCGAGGCCGCCGACCGTGCGCGCGACGTTGCCGAGAGTGTCGGAGCCCTCGTCGCCGTAGGCGGCGGCGTCCGGCAACGCGCCCGCGCCGACTGCGTCGAGCACGATGACGCATGCCCTGGCCATGGCGGTAGTCTACGGCCGTGCTCTGGGACGTTCTCGGCCTGCTCGGCATCGCCGTCTTCATCGTCTGCGTGATGGGTCTCGCGGCCGGAGTCACGTGGGTGGTCGTGCGGCTGACGCCGAACAAGAAGGCTGAGAGCGACCCGCCGGCGGCCTAGATCGGCCTAAACAGGCGAGAGCGGGAGCACGTCCTCGAGCGGCGTGTACTCGAGGTTGTGCGCATCGGCAACCGCTCCGTAGGTGATCCGCCCGTCGAGGACGTTGACGCCTCGCGCGAGCGCCGGATCGCGGGCGACTGCCTCCGCGAGGCCG
>DHWI01000015.1:35435-40386 GCA_002413095.1 Thermoleophilia bacterium UBA5186 | reverse complement strand
GCGACGGCGCCTGGGATCAGCACGGCTCCGATCACGACGTCCGCCTCCTTGACCGACTCCTCGATCTGGAGGCTCGACGACATCACAAGGCTGACCCGCCCGGAAAGGATCTCGTCGAGATGGCGCATCCGGTCGATCGAGCGCTCGAGAATGGTCACGCTCGCGCCGAGGCCGATCGCGATCACGGCCGCGTTGTAGCCGACGATTCCGCCGCCGATGACGACGACGCGGCCGGGAGCCACTCCGGGCACTCCGCCGAGGAGGAGGCCGCGGCCCCCGAGCGGCTTCTCCAGGAAGTACGCGCCGGCCTGGGCGGCGAGCCGGCCCGCGATCTCGCTCATCGGCGCGAGCAGCGGGAGCGCGTGATTGTCCGTCTCGACGGTCTCGTACGCGACGGCAGTGATGCCGCTGTCGACGAGCGCGCGGGTCAGGGCCTCGTCGGCGGCGATGTGGAGGTACGTGAAGAGGATCAGCCCTTCGCGGAGGCGGCCGTACTCGGGTGCGATCGGCTCCTTGACCTTGAGGAGGAGGTCGGACTCCGACCAGACCTCCTCGACCGGGACGATCCGCGCACCAACCGCTTCGTAGGCGCTGTTGCGGAACGAGCTGCCGTCCCCCGCCCCGGCCTCGATGGAGACATCGTGGCCGCGGCGGCCGAGCTCGAGCGCGCCGGCAGGCGTGAGCGCGACGCGGTACTCGTCCGGCTTGATCTCCTTGGCGACACCGATCTTCATTTGAGCCGCGAAACCTTAGCTTGTGAGCGGGTTCCGCCTAGAGACTGCGGAGGTAGAGCAGGAGGCCCGCGATCGTCTTCGCGTCCTCGAGCTCGCCGATCCGTTCCGGGATCTCGGCGACCGGCCAGCGCACGATCTCCACGTCTTCGTCCTCGTCGGGTTCCGCCTCGCCGGGCTCGAGCTCCTCCGCCAAGAAGACGTGCATGTACTCGCGAAGGAAGCCCGGGGACGTCCAGAAGCCACCGAGCTCGCGCCAGCGGCCCCCACGCAGGCCGACCTCCTCGGCGAGCTCACGCTGGGCGGACGCGAGCGGCTCCTCGCCGCCCTCGAGCGTGCCCGCGGGCAGCTCCAGCAACGGCTTCCGCGCGGGTTCGCGTCGCTGCCGAACGAGCACGACCGCGCCGTCGTGGACCGCGACGATCGCCGTCGACCCCGGATGCACCACGATCTCGCGGTCGCGGCCGTCCCAGTCCTCGACGACGACGTCGAACAGCTTGCCGTCGTACGCCGTCCGGCTCGACCGCGGCTCGTTCACGCCACGCCGTTGAAGCGATGCTCGGACTCGAGCGCAGGCCCACGTGCCCCCAAGGGGGCGATGGCCCCCCTGCCAACAGCGTGCCACGCCGTGGCGTACGTGTCTGTGCGGAAAGCGTGTCGAATGTGCGTCATCGTTCCGCGGCGACGAGCTCACGCGCCAGCCGGCCTGCGGCGAAGGCTGTTCGGAAGAAGGTGGGATCGTCGCTCGGGCCGCGGCCCATGTGCGACAGGGGCAGGTCCGCGCAGGCCTTCTCCCACCCAGCGACGTCCACCTCCCGGCGCGGCTCCAGCCACCCGGGCGCCTCCTCGCCCCTCGGCCACGCCACCGTCAGAGGGCCGAGTGAGAGCGCCAGCACCGCGCGGGTGTGGTGCGACACGCCGCGGTGGCGCTTGCGCGGATCGACCGACGAGGCGCGCACAGCAAGCACGGCCGCGCCTCCGAGCGCCGCCGCCGCGTTCGCCGCCTCCGCACCAGCTACTCCGCCGTGTCCGAGGAACGATCCCGTTCCGACAATCCCCGGACCGACCGCGCAGACGACGCAGTCATGGCCTGCGACAGCCGCCCACGCGAGGGCCGACGCCACGTTCACGCACTGGACGTCGCCGTCGACGCACGGGCTCGCCGCCACCGCCGTGGCCAAGAGGCCCCGCTCCTTCAGCGCGCGCACCGCGTCGGACAGCGAAACGGCCAGCGCGCCGCCCTCGACCTGCACGTACGCGACGCGCATGCCGGCGCCGATGCCCGCGCACACCGGCGCGAGCTGACTGTGCAGCGAGCAGCACACGACCGGCATCCCGCCGAGCGTTTCCGCGAGCGGGCCGTCCTCTTCGGCGTGTCGGACGGCCGTTTGCGCGGGCGTGTAGGGAAGGGTCATCACATGCGCGCCGGGCTCTGCCGCGAGCCCGACTCCGCGCGTCAGGTTCGCGTACAGGACGTCGAAGCCGCCGGAACCGAGCCCGAGCTCGCGCGCCTGGACGTTGACGAGCACCTCGTCGCCTACCGCCACCGGCCCGGTCAGACGCGGGTACGCCACGCATGGCGCGCCGTCCACCTCGAGCCGCGCCAGCCCTTCGGCGCGCTCCACGACCGCGCTCACGCGGCCGCGGCGGAGACTAAGAGCCACGAGCGGCGTCGACGAGCGCAAGCGTGACCTCGACCATCGCATCGAGATCGTCGACCGCGATGTGCTCGTCCGACGTGTGGATCGCCGTCATCCCGTTAGCGAGGTTCAGGCATGGGAGGCCGCGTTCGTTGAAGACGTTCGCGTCGGCCGCGCCTCCCGACAGCCCGTAGGTCGGTGCGTGCCCGCTCCGCTCGAGCGCGGCGGCCGCGAGCTGCACCACCAGGTCGTCACGCTTGAACCGGTAACCGCGATAGCTCTTCTTCACCGACGTCTCGACCTCGCAGTCGGCGAGGCTCGCCGCGAACGCGAACGTCTCGAGCATCTCCCGGACGAGGTCGGCGAGCTTGCGCTCGTCGTGCGACCGCGCCTCCGCGTCGAAGCTGCACCACTCGGGGACGATGTTCCCGGCCGTCCCGCCCTGGATCGTCCCCACGTTCGCGGTCGTCTCGTCATCGACGCGGCCCAGGCGCAGGTCCGCGATCGCCCGGGCAGCTGCCGCGATCGCGGAACGCCCTTCCTCGGGATACATGCCCGAATGGGACGCGCGGCCGTGGAAGCGCACCTTCATCGCCTGCGAGTACGGCGCTCCGAGGATGATCTCGCCGATCGGCGCCGCCTGGTCGTAGACGTAGCCGACCTGAGCGTGGAGCCGTGTGTGGTCGAACGCCGCAGCGCCGAGCAGACCGACCTCCTCCTTGGGCGTGAACAGGAGCTCGATCCCGGCATGCGGACGGTTCTCGGCCAGTACGCGCCGCGCCGCCTCGAGCATGACCGCGACGGCCGACTTGTCGTCGGCGCCGAGAATCGTCCCACCGGCATTCCGGACGACGCCGTCGTCGACGACCGGCTCGAGCTGTCCGTCAGGCGGCACGGTGTCGAGGTGCGCACAGAGAAAGATCGGGATGCCGTCCGCGGTCGCCTCGAGCCGCGTGTAGAGGTTCCCGATCGTCGAGCCGACCTCGCCGCCGGCGCCGTCCTCGTCGACGTCGAGCCCGAGATCGCGCATGTACGCGGCGACGACGTCGGCGACCTCGCGCTCCTCGCCCGGCGGGCTGCGCAGCGCAGCCAGCTCCAGGAAGAGGTCGAGCACCGGCGATTGTGTGGAAACGCTTATGGAACGATCGTACGGGACGGGCTAGCCTCCCACGCCCATGCCGTCCCCCGAGACTCTCATCCAGGTCGGCCTCCTCGGCGAGGCGATCGACCAGGGCCCCGTCGGGGTACTCGTCGCCGACGAGAACATGCGCTACATCGCGGCGAACCAGTTCGCCTGCGCCCTGATCGGCTACACGCGCGCCGAGTTGCTCGACCTGCGCGTCACCGACGTCGCGCCCGCGCCGAACTCGCCCGAGCAGTACACCGAGATGATCCGCAAGGGCTATCTCACCGGCACGACCGAGCTCAACCACGCCGACGGCAAGGCCATCTCCGCGCGCTACGTCGCCAGCAAGACGACGGTCGCGGGGATGGAGCTCTACGTGTCGGTGCTTCTGCCGGCCTAGGCAGTCGTCACGCCGACGTCCGCGCGCTCGCGAGCGCGCGCGAGAGCCGCGCCGACGAACTCGCGGAAGAGTGGCGCCGGTCGCGTGGGCCGCGACTTGAACTCCGGATGGAACTGACTGGCGACGAACCACGGGTGCTCGGGAAGCTCGACGATCTCGACGAGGCGACCCTCCTGGTACGTCCCTGACACGACGAGTCCCGCCTCGACGAGCCGCGGCCGGTAGTGGTTGTTGACCTCGTACCGGTGACGGTGCCGCTCGTGGATCGTCACGTCGCCGTAGGCCTCGGCCGTCCGCGTGTTCGCCTCGAGCTCGACCGCCTGCGCGCCGAGGCGCATGGTCCCCCCTAGATCCTCGACGCTCTTCTGCTCCGGGAGCAGATCGATCACCGGGTGCGGCGTCTCGGGATCCATCTCCGTCGAGTTCGCGCCCTCGAGCCCGAGCACGTGGCGGGCGAACTCCGAGACGGCCACGTGCATGCCGAGGCAGATGCCGAGATACGGGATCCCGTGCTCGCGGGCGACGCGGCAGGCGAGGATCTTGCCCTCCCAGCCGCGCGACCCGAAGCCACCGGGGACCAGCACGCCGTCGACCTCGTCGAGGACGCCCGCGGCCTCCTCCAGCGACATTCCCTCGGCGTCGAGCCAGCGCACGCGCACACGGCAGCCGTGATGCGCTCCGGCGTGCTTGAGCGCCTCGTGCACTGAGAGATACGCGTCCTGGAGCTTCACGTACTTGCCGACGAGCGCGATCTCGACCTCCTCGCGCTGCGCCTGGATGCGGTCGGTCAGCTCCTGCCACTCGCCGAGCTCGGCCTCCCCGTCCGGCAGGCCCAGCTTCTCGCAGACGAGCCGGTCGAGGCCCTGCTCCTTGAGGATGGAGGGGACGAGGTACACGTCGGGGACGTCCGGACTTGCGACCACGGCCGTCGCGTCCACGTCGGCGAAGAGCGCGATCTTCTCGCGAATCTCGCGCCCAAGCTCCTCCTGCGAGCGGCAGACGACGATGTCGGGGTGGATACCGATGCGCCGTAGCTCGTTGACCGAGTGCTGCG
>DHWI01000015.1:34922-35240 GCA_002413095.1 Thermoleophilia bacterium UBA5186 | reverse complement strand
CTTGATCTCGTTCGTGATGTGCGGGATCACCTGCACGGTCGCGCCGAGGAACTCGCCCTTCCGCTCCTTGCGCAGGACGGTTTCCCAGATCGCGCCGGCCGTATGGCTCGAGTTCTTCGACAAGTTCTCGTCGACGAAGCGCTCGTAGTGGCCGATGTCGAGGTCGGTCTCGGCGCCGTCCTCGGTGACGAACACCTCGCCGTGCTGGAACGGGCTCATCGTGCCCGGGTCGACGTTCAAGTAGGGATCGAACTTCTGCGCCTGGACCGAGAGCCCGCGCGACTTCAGCAGGCGGCCGAGCGAGGCGGCGACGATGCC
>DHWI01000015.1:25414-34848 GCA_002413095.1 Thermoleophilia bacterium UBA5186 | reverse complement strand
CTCGCGGAGCCCCGGAGTCCGCTCGATCAGCGCGCCGAGGGAGCGCCGTTCGCCGAGGAGGGTGAGGCCTGCAAGGGCGCCGATAGCAGCCCACCGGCCTCGTTCCGTGAATCGCTCCACGGAACTCAAGCCTAGCAGCGCACCGAGCGCGTTCGAGCCTGCGTCGCCGAGCATCGCCATCTCGCGAAGATCGTAGGGCGCGAGCAGGACGGCGGCCCGGAGCGGCGCGTCGACCGCGAGCGCGGCCGCGAGGTACGCCTTGAGGGCGCGGCCGGGCTTCGTGTCGAGCTGGTTGAGCGCGTTCGCGGCGAGGCCTACGAGGAGCGCGCCCGAGAGCTTCCGCGTCGCGAGGAGGCCTACGAGCGGGATCCCGACGAGCTTGAGGACGCCGGTCGTGCCGCCTGCGCGCAGGTGGGAGCGGAAGCCGCGCTCGGGGCCGCTCCAGAGGTCGTCCGCCAGCCCGATCGCCGCGATCGCCGCCACCGCGGGGTCCCGGCGCAGCGCGACCGTCCACCCAACGAGCGGCAGGCGAGTCCCGCGGAAGTTGAGCGCGAGCGGGCCGGCCGCGAAGACCGCGTCAAGGAGCTGCCGGCCGCGGTGCGCGAAGCCCTGTGCGTCGCGCCCCGTCGCCCTGTGACGCAGCGGCAGGTCGCGCTCCTCGACCGCGAGGCCGGCCCGGACCGCGTCGATCGTCATCCGCACCTCGCAGCCGAACCCGGGCGCGAGCGGGAAGCACGCTGCGCGGGCGCGTGGAGAGAGCGCACGCTGGCCCGAGAGCGGCTCCCGCGCCTCGAACCCGCTGCGGAGGCGAACGAGAGCCCGCCCGGTCCGCTTCGCGAGCCCGAACCCTCCGCCCTGGCGCTCGGCGAACGCCGCGACCGCGACGTCGGCACGAGAGTCGAGCAGCGGCCGCAGCTCGCCGGACAGGTCTGCGTCGCACACGACGAGCCTGCCGGGGACGGCCGCGCGTTCGCCGGCCGAGAGCGTCTGTCCCTTCCCGCGGCGAGGCAGTCGCAGGACGATTGCTCCCGCCGCCTCGGCCTCCGCGGCCGTGCCGTCGCGCGAGCCGTCGTCGGCGACGAGCACCTCAGCCTCCGGAAACGCCTCCCGCAGCGCGCCGACCGTCCGCCCGATCCGGCCCTCCTCGTCGCGGGCGGCGACGAGGACGGTCAGAGCCTCATCCACCCGTCGTCGCGACCGGTAGCGGCTCGACCCGCGGCAGGTAGCCCGTGCTCGCCGATTGCTTGAGTCCGTAATGGCCCGGATCGGCGCCGGAAAGGAGGAGCGCCAGCGCCAGCCGTCCCTCGAGGATGTCGACGTCGTCCACGCTCGAGAAGCCGGCGTGCGCGTACGTGGGCACAGTCGTCGGCGTCGTCTTCGTGGTCTCGACGCCGACGACGGGAACGCCTCCTGCCGCGAGACCGGCGTACAGACCCGTGAGGAACCGCGCGGTCGGCCCCTGCTGCGGGCCGGTCGTGCGCACCACGACGACCCCGTCGGCCGGGCGCCGCGGCGGACCCGTCCGCTCCTCGACGAGCAGATCCGAAAGCGCGGTCCAGAGCGGCGTGTCGCCGCCGGCGACGAACTCCTCGCCGAGCGCCCGGCCGAGATCCTCGAGCTTCGCGTTGCCGGCGTACTGCGCGAAGGCCGGACGCTTGGTGAGGACGCCGTCGAGCGCCGCCGGGTCGACCGGTGTCTTCAGGGCGCGGACCCGAAGGGCCGCGGGGGCGCCCGCGGCGGTGAGCGTGTCGTCGACATTCCCGCGGATGCTCGGGTCGACGTGTCCGACGAAGAGCACAGCGATCCGCTTCCCGTGCAGCCGCTCCGACATCACGGCGCGGTACGTGTTCGCAACGTACTCCTGCGCCGCCTTCTGGCCCTTCTGGCTCGCGGCGAGCTGCGCGCCGAGATCGTCGCGCTGGTTCCGGAGGTCGTCGATCTGGTTCTGCAGCTGCCGCCGCTCGGACTTGTCGACGAAGCCGCGTCCGGAGATCCCGATTCCGACGAGGATCCCGACGACGAGCGCGACGAAGACCGCCGCAAGCGACACGACGTGGTAGCGGAAGGTGAACATCAGTGCCTCTTCCAGTGATGCCGGCCAGTCTCTCGGTCGTCAGCACCAAGCCGGAGCGTGCACTCGGCCGCCGCGCAGGCCGAATCAGGCCTGGGCAAGGCCGAGGGTGCGTTCCGGCGCCGTGTGATGGCGGGCGAGAGGCGGCCGTTCATTGCTGGGAGAGGCACTATTGCTCGCCAGAAGTCTGGCACAGGGCGTACAGGCGGCTCAGCGCTCGAACGGCCGTCCGCCGGTTCACGCCGGAGAGAAACGGTGCGTCGACCGTTAGCGTCACCGTCGTGCGCCCGATCCCGGCGTCCTCCAGCACGAGCTCCGCTTCGACGCGCTCGTGGGCGAGCTGGAACGCGAAACGGCGCCCGGTCTCGACCGCGAGGATGATGATCGTGCCACCCGCGCCGGGACGCCGGATCAGCCCAGGCCGGCTCGGCGCCTGGATCTGCCAGCGCGCGCCGGGCGCAAGGCCCCGGCGGTCGGGCTGGACTCCCGCGATCCCCGGCCACCAGTCCGAGAGGTGGTACGGCTCGGCGAGGAAGCTCCAGACGCCCGCACGCGGCGCGAGGACCTCGCGGCTCGCCGTATGCCGCACTCCTACGCGCCCAGCCCGAGCCACCGCGCGAGCAGCTCGAACAGGTGGCGGAGCGCCGGCGAGGCGGCGATCGCGGCGACCACGGCTCCGAGCGCGGCGGTCGCGAAGACGACGAGCGGCCAGGTGCCGACTTCGGGCGAAACGAGCTGCGACACGCCCTTCGCATCCACGAGGATCTCGCCGACCTTGAGCCGCGTCACGAAGGTCGAGGACATCCCGGCCCGGTTCCGCTCGAGAAACTCGATCAGGTTCAGGTGCGTGCCGACCGCGACGATCAGCTCGGCGCCCTTCTCGTAGGCGAGCAGCAGCGCCATGTCCTCGCTGATCCCGGTGGCGCTGGCGACCTGGTACGGGATGCCGAGGCGGTCGAGCCTCGCCGCGCCAGGCGCTTCGCCGGCCCGGTAGGCGTGGACGAGGATTTCGGCGCCGCTGCGCAGGGCCGCGTCCGAGACCGAGTCCATGTCGCCCACGATCACGTCCGGCTTCATCCCCTCCTCGAGCAGCGCGTCCGCTCCGCCGTCGACCGCGATGAGCACCGGCTTGAAGTCGCGGACGTACGGACGGACGATCCGCAGGTCCCGCTTGTGGCCAGGCCCGCGCGCGACGACGAGGGCCTGGCGGTCGCGGAAACGGGTGCGAAGCTGTGGGAAGTCGATCCCCTCGGTGAGCAGCTTCCCCTCCTCCCGCAGGTACTGCATCGTGTTCTCGGCGAACGACTCGAGCGCCTGGGTGACACGGCTCTGCTGCTCGGCAAGACTGAGTGCAAGCCCTTCCGGAGTCAGCGCCTTCCCGGTCGCGAGGCACGTGCCGTTGCGGAAGAGGCTTGCGCCGCGGACGCTAAGCAGCTCGCCGTCGGTGACCGAGTCGAAGAGCGGGGCGCCGGGCGCGTCGATCAGCCGGATCCCGCCGCGGACGAGGGTGAGCGGGCCCGGGTTGGGGAACCGGCCGCTCTGCGAGTCGGCGACGTTGACGACGACGCGGACGCCCGACTCGAGCAGCTCCTCCGCCGAGACGCGGTCGAGATCGGTGTGGTCGATGATCGCGATGTCGTCGGGCGAGAGCCGCCTGACGAGGTGCTTCGTCCGCTTGTCTAGCCGAGCGTTCCCGGTGAACTCGACGAAGCTCATTTGACGGTGGAGAGGAACTCGGCGCCGCCGAGCATCCGCTGCAGCTCCTCGCGGCGTTCGGTCTCGCCCAGCTGCTCGATCGTCGTGTGCGTCGGATCGGCCGGCACCTTCTCGACCCGGAAGTGGCGCTCGGCAAGGCTTGCGATCTGCGGGAGGTGCGTGATGGTGATCACCTGCGCGCGCTCGGCGAGACGCTGAAGCGTGCGGCCGACCGCGTTCGCCGTTTCGCCGCCGATGCCCGCGTCGATCTCGTCGAACACGAGCGTCTCGCCGCCCGCGACCGCGGCGATTGCGAGCGCGATGCGGGACAGCTCCCCGCCGGACGCGGTCTCCGCCACGGGCGCGAACGGAAGGCCAGCGTTCGGCCGGATCAGGAAGGAGACTTCGTCGCCTCCGGTCGGGCCGAGGTCGCGTTCCCTCAGCTCGACGCGGAACTCACCCTCCCCCATCCCGATCCCGTGCAGCTCCTCGGCGACGGCGTCCGCGAACGCATCGACCGTCTCGGCGCGCGCGGCGTGCAGCTCCTCGGCGAGCCTCTTCACGCCGGCCTCCGCCGCGACGAGCGCCTCGGCGGCTGCGGCGCGCGGGTCGAAGCCGTCGTCGAGCGCCTCGAGCTCCGCGCGGGCCTCGGCCGCGCGCGCGAGCAGCTCCTCGTAGGAGGCGCAGCGGAAGCGGCGCTTCACGTCGGCGATGCGGTCGAGGTCGGCCTCGATCCGCTCGAGGCGGTCGGGCTCGGCCTGCAGCGACGCGAGGAACGCGCGCAGCTCGCTGGCGGTCTCGCGAAGTCGGAGCTCGGCGTCGCGGAGCTCGTTGGCGGCGCGCTCGAACTCTGGGGCGAGGCGCTCCAGTGGCGCGAGGGCGCGCTCGGCCTCGGCGACGAGCCCGGCCGCTCCCTCGCCTTCGTCGGGTGCGAGCGCCTCTGCTGCGGAGGCTGCACCCGCGGCGAGCTCGGTGACGTGACGGAGGCGCTCACGCTCGGCGCGCAGCTCGTCCTCGGCGCCCGGCTCGAGCCCCTCGGTGTCGGCGGCGAGCGCGCGGAGCTCTGCGATCCGCGCTTCCTCCGCCGCGGCGCCGGCCGAGAGCTCCTCGTGGCGGCGCCGCGCGGCCAGCAGCTCCCTCCACGCGATCCGCGCCTCGGTGCGCCGCCGCGCCTGCTCCTCGCCGACGAACGCATCCAGGACGTCGAGCTGGTACGCGGGCCGGCCGAGGCGGCGCTGCTCGAACTGGCCCGACATGGAGATGAGGCGCTCTCCCGCCGCAGCCAGGTCCTCCCGAGCGGCGGTGCGCCCCCACGCGTACGCGCGCGTCCGGCCGTCCGGGAAGATCCTCCGCGCGAGGATGAGCAGGTCCTCGTCCTCGGGCCGAAGCTCGGCGAGCCGGTCGAGACTCTCGTCGGCGAACGCGCCCTCGGGCACCTCGAGCTCAGCCTCGACGTACGCCTCGGACGCGTCCGGGCCGATGTAGGAGGCGTCGCCCTTGGCGCCGAGCAGGAGACCGACCGCCTGCGCGAGGATCGTCTTGCCCGCACCCGTCTCGCCCGTAATGGCGTTCAGCCCGGGCGCGAAGTCGAGCTCGGCGCGGCGGATCAGAACGAGATTCTCAATCGTCAGGCGGCGTAGCACCGCAGGCATCGTAAGCGGCGCCGCCGGGCGCGTCGACGGTCACGAGCCGCCACGTCGTCCGGGGCGCTGTCCTTCCAAGTAACAGACTGTTACTTGGGGCGGTTCGCGTGGGGCTACGCGCCGAAGGTGCGCCGGTACCTGCGGAAGAACGTGACCTCCGGGAGCGTGGCCAGGTGGCTGCGTTGCGGGCCCAGGCCCACGCGGACGCCCTCGCCGTGCGCGTCGAGCTCGCAGACCTGATGGCCGTCGACGATCACCGTCACGGCCACGTCGGGAGTCCGGTTCACGACGGTGAGCGGTCGGTCGCGCGGGATCACCAGTGGGCGGGCGTCGAGCGCGTGCGGGGCGACGAACGTGAGCGCCATCGCGTCGAGTCCCCAGACGAGCACCGGGCCGCCGTTCGAGAGGTTGTAGGCAGTCGAGCCGACCGGCGTGGAGCAGATGACGCCGTCGCTCGGCCGGGTCCCGAGATCTTCGTCCCCGACGCTCCAGCCGAGCTCGACCATGCGGCCGACGCTCGCGCTCCGGACGACCACGTCGTTCACCGCCGTCCACCGTCCGGCCTTGGTCTCCGCGTCGAGCGTGGGGAGCTCGACCACGTCGAAGTCGCCGGCGAACATGCGCGCGAGGCCGTCCTCTAGCTCGCCCGCGGCGATCGAGGCGAGGAAGCCGACGCGGCCGAAGTTCACACCGATCACCGGCACGTTCGTGCCGAGGAACCGCTGGAGGGCGCGCAGCATCGTCCCGTCCCCGCCCAGCACGACCGCGATATCGGCTTCGGTCGCGTCGCCGCCGTCGGCGACCATGCCGTGCTTTTCGCGCTCCTCCTCCGGGAAGATCAGCTCGACGCCAGCCGAGCGCGCGACGCCGCCGAGGCGCTCGAGCGCCGGCCCGATCGTCTCGACCTTGCCGTGCGTGATCACCGCCGCCCGGCGGACGGGCTCACGAGATTGCGTCGGAGATCCAGGTGTCGAGGTCATCGTCGATGTGCGGCCGGTCTCGCTCCACGAGGTGCAGGAAGAACTCCCGGTTTCCCTTCGGGCCCGGCAACCCGGAGTCTACGACGCCGACCGTCTGCGCCCCCCACTCGAGCGCCGCTTCGGCCGTCTCGCGGACGACGCGTCTGTGGACCTCGCGGTCGCGGACGACGCCGCCTTTCCCCACGTCCGCCCGGCCCGCCTCGAACTGCGGCTTGACGAGGACGAGCGCCTGCCAGCCCGTCGCGGCGAGGCGCAGCACCGGCGGCAACACCTTCCGTACGGAGATGAAGGAGACGTCGCAGACGACGAGCTGCGGGGCGAAGGGGAGCTCCCGAACCTCCCGCGCGTTCGTCCGCTCGAGGACGACGACCCGCGGATCGTCCCGCAGGCGCAGCGCAAACTGGCCGTAGCCCACGTCGACAGCGATCACCCGGGCCGCGCCGCGCTGGAGCAAGACGTCCGTGAAGCCTCCGGTGGACGCGCCGACGTCGATCGCGCCGAGGCCGGCCGGGTCGACCCCGAGCACGTCCAGCGCGTGCGCGAGCTTCTCGCCCCCGCGCGAGACGAACCGGGGCCTCTCGTCGACCGAGAGCTCCGCATCCTCGGCCACCTGCGTGCCGGGCTTGTCGTAGCCGGGAACGAGCCCCGCGAGGACGAGCGCCTGCGCCTGCGTGCGGCTCTCCGCGAGCCCGCGCTCGACCAGAAGCACGTCAAGCCGCTTCTTCAAGCGCCCTCCGCATCGTGGCTAGTGTCCCACGCGTGCGGGTCCTGCTCCTCGCCGTGACCCTCGCGCTGGCGACGGCCGGCGCCGCCACCCCGCACCCACTTGTGGACGGCGGGGGCGCGCGAACCGCCGGCGAGCTCGCCGTCGATCGCCTCGCCCGCGGCGGCGTAACGGTCTACTGCGGCAACCGAAGAGCGCGGCTGGTCGCGCTCACGTTCGACGACGGGCCCGGTCCGTACACGCGCGCCGTCACGCGGACGCTGCGGCGCGCCGGCGCGCGCGGGACGTTCTTCCTCGTCGGCGAGCGGCTCGCGTGGTGGCGCGGCGCGCTCCGAGCCGAAGCCGGTCTCGGTGCGATCGGCGACCACACCTGGACGCACCGCAGCCTGGCGACGCTCGACGGCGCGGGCCTGAACGCCGAAGTCGGCCGCACGCGCTCGGCGGAAATCGCCCGCACCGGGAGAATCATCTCGCTGTTCCGGCCGCCGTACGGGGTGCGAACACCGGCTGCGGACGCCTACCTGAGGCGACTCGGCGTCCTGCAGGTGCTGTGGGACGTTGCGGACTCCGGCTCCGGAATCCGCCCCGGCTCGATCGTCCTTCTCCACGACACACGACCGCAGACCGTGCCGCTCCTCCGCTCGATCCTGCGAGATCTGCGCCGTCGCCACCTGCGTGCGGTGACGGTGCCGGAGCTGCTTGCGGCCGCGCGACCGCGGCTGACGCGCGACGACCGCGGCCCGCGAACGTCCTGCTAGGCCGGCTTGTCGGCGCGCAGGATCAGCCGCCGAGACGTCAGCTCGAGCCCCGCACCCTCGAAATCGCCCCATCCTTGCACGACGTTCAGTCCGGCTTCCTCGAGCATCCGCGCAAGCTCCCAGGGCGCGTAGACGCGCACCGAGTGCACGAGCTCGCTTCGGCTTCCGTCGTCGCGAACGAAGATCCAACGAGCCCTGTTGCGACCGGCGAGAGCGTCGAACTCGTGCTGCTGGAGGAACGCCGCGCCCGAGTCGAGCTCCTCCCACATACGCGACTGGTACCTGGCCGCGAGACCGGTCGGGTTGAGGACGTCGATCAGGAAGCACCCGCCCGGGCGGAGCGCCCGCGACACGGCGTCGAGGACGCGCTGGTTCTCCCCGTCCTCCTCGAAGTATCCGAACGAGGTGTAGACGCTGTACGCGGCGTCGAACTCGCCGTCGAAGTCGATCTCTCGCATGTCCGACCGGACGAAGGTGACGTTCAGGCCCTGAGAATCGGCGGCAGCGCGGGCGAGCTCGAGCGAGCGCGGGCTGAGATCGACGCCGGTGACGTCTAGCCCTCGTTCAGCGAGCGGAAGGGCCAGTCGTCCATGGCCGCACGCGAGGTCGAGGACACGCTCACCGGGCTCGAGCTCCAGCTTCTCGACGAGGAAGCTCGTCTGGCGGTCGGTCCACTCGTCATCCGCATGCAACGCGATCTCGTCGAGCCAGTCGTCCTCGAAGAAGCCGTCGTACCAGTCCTTCGGGACCTCCACCTACGCGGTCCGGGTCGCCAGGCCCGAGACGATCTCCCGCAGCACGGAGGTGTCTGCATCGATCCCCCGGAGCCGCTCGTGCGCGCGCTCTGCGGCCTCGTCGGCCAGCCGGCGGGCCCGGTCCGGGCCGTGCTCGAGCGCTGCGCCGTCCCCGTCGAGGATGTCGTCGACGATCTGGAACAACGGGCCGAGCTCAGCGGCGAACGCGCGCCAAGGAAATTGCTCCCCGTGGGGAATGCCCGCGACCCAGAGCGCGCAGCCCACGCACGCCTCGAAGAGGGCACCGGCCTTCAGACGCTGCACCTCCGCGCGGTCGGCGTCCGGCACCGCGAGGTCGAGGTACTGGCCGCCGATCATCGCCGCGGTCGTCTGCGCGAGCTCCCGCGCCACCTCCGGCGTGGGATACGACAGCGCCAGGCGAAAGGCCTCGACGAGGAGAGCGTCACCGGTCAGCACCGCGGCCATCTCGCCGAACTCGACGTGCACGGCGGGCTTGCCCCGTCGTACCTCGTCGTCGTCGAGCGCGGGCAGGTCGTCGTGCACGAGCGAGAACGAGTGGACGAGCTCGACCGCGATCCCGGCGGGGAGCGCTGTCTCCGGCTCGGCCCCGGCGGCCTCCGCAGTCGCGAGACAGAGAACCGGGCGGATCAACTTCCCGCCGATCGCATAGCGCATCGGCTCAGCGAGATCGCCGAGCTCCGGCGTCAGCGCCAGATCGGCAAGGTAGGTCTCGACGAGCGCCCGCAGCTCGTCAGGCGTCCGCATCAGGCTCCACGTCGCGCCTGATCCGCCCAATCTCCTCCTCGAC
>DHWI01000015.1:15525-25317 GCA_002413095.1 Thermoleophilia bacterium UBA5186 | reverse complement strand
AGGCGCGCATAGAGGGCCTCTACCCGACTGAGCGAGTCGTCTGTCACACCGCCTCCCGCTCGCGCGCGATCCGGCCCAGGATGCCGTTCACGAGCCGGCTCGCCTCCTCGGAGGCGTAGCGCTTGGCCAGGCCGACCGCCTCGTCGATCGCGACTTCCTTCGGCACCTGCTCGGTCTCGAGCTCGTGGATCCCGATCCGCAGGACGTTCCGCTCGACCGCACCGAGGCGGCTCGCGGCCCAGGCGTCGGACGCCTCGTCGATCTGCGCATCCAATGCCTCGGCCCGCTGCGAGACCGCCTCGGCCAGCTCGCGCGCCCACGGGTCGACCTCCCCCTCGTACAACGAGGCGAGCGGGCGGCCGGTCACGTCCGACTGGTAGAGGACGAACAGCGCGGTGCGGCGCGCGGCGCGGCGGCTTTGCGTCACAGCTCCAGCTCCTCGAAGTTGACGTCAACCGCGCTCGTCGCGAGTCCGCACATGCGCGCGAGCGCGTCGGACACGCGCTGCTGCGCGTCGTGTGCTGCATCCGGCAGCACGACGCCGTAGCGCGCCGCGAGCTCGAGCTCGACGCGCGCGGTCTCACCGGAGACCTCGACCTCGACGCCGCGCTTCGGGCGCGGCACGCGCACTCCGTCGATCGACCCCGCCGCGCGAACGACGACCGCCGACAGCGCCGCGGCTGTGACCGAGATCGTCCCGCCGTCGGACGGGATGCTCAGCCCGTCGCTCATCCGGCCATCAGCGCAGGCAGGCGCCCCTCCTGCTCCTCGATGAAGCTCGTGGTGTACAGGCCGCTCCGGAACGCGTCGCTCGCGAGGATCTCCTGTGCCGCCGCCCGGGTCGTCGGGACGCCGCTCAGCTCGAGCTCGCCGAGCGCGCGCAGCGCACGCGCGATCGCGGTAGGCCGGTCCTCGGCGACGACGACCAGCTTCGCGAGCAGCGAGTCGTAGTAGGGCGAGATCACCGCTCCGTCCTCCACATGCGTATCGAAGCGTACGCCCGGTCCCAGCGGCGGCCGGATGCGCTCGATCGTGCCCGGCGCCGGTGCGAAGCCGTGCGAGGGGTCCTCGGCGTTCAGCCGGATCTCGATCGCGTGCCCACCGCGCGGCGCGCGCCCGGTCAGACGGAGCCGCTCCCCTGCTGCGATCCGCAGCTGCTCGTGGACGATGTCGATTCCCGTCACGAGCTCGCTGACCGGATGCTCGACCTGCAGCCGGGCGTTGAGCTCGATGAAGTAGAACGTGCCATCGGCGCCGAGCAAGAACTCGAACGTGCCGGCGTTCTCGTAGCCGATCGTCCGGCAGGCGTGCTCGACCGTCGCCTCCATTGCCTCTCGCGTCTCGGGTGTGAGCGCCGGCGAGGGCGATTCCTCGATCAGCTTCTGGTGGNNATCTCGACGTGCCGGGCCGGGACGATCGCCTTCTCGAGGTACACGCCGCCGTCGCCGAACGCGGCCGCGCCTTCACCGGACGCCTGCTCGAACGATTGCTCGAGCTCCTCGGGCGCCTCGACCAGCCGCATCCCCTTGCCGCCTCCGCCCGCGACCGCCTTCAGGAGGACCGGATACCCGAGCTCTCCTGCCGCCGCCAGCGCACCCTTGGCGTTCGTCGCGCCGGCCGTGCCGGGAACGAGCGGCACACCCGCCGCGGCCATCTCCGCCTTCGCCACGGCCTTGTCGCCCATCCGGCGCATTGTGTCGGCGGACGGGCCGATGAAAACCAGGTCGTTGTCCGCGCACGCCTCGACGAAGACCGGGTTCTCCGCGAGGAAGCCCCAGCCCGGATGGACGGCGTCGCACTCCGTTGTGACCGCGGCGGCGACGATCGAGGGAATCGCGAGGTAGCTGTCCCGCGCCGCGGGCGGCCCGATGCAGATCGCACGGTCGGCGAGGCGCGTGTGCAGCGAGCCCGCATCGACGGTCGAGTAGACCGCGACGGTCTCGATCCCAAGCTCGCGACACGCCCGGATGACCCGCACCGCGACCTCGCCGCGGTTCGCTACGAGGACGCGCCGGAGGGGCACTAGACGGCGTCGAGTGGCGAGCCGGTGACCGGTTCGAGCTCGAACAGGAGCTGCCCAAACTCGACGGCCGCCGCGTTGTCCACGTGGATCGCGCGCACGATGCCGTCGGCCTCGGACTTCACCTCGTTCATCAGCTTCATGGCCTCGAGGATGCAGAGCGTCTGGCCGGCCGCGACAGGATCTCCCTCCTCCACGAACGGCGGCGCTCCCGGCTGCGGGGCTCGGTAGAACGTGCCGACCATCGGCGCCTCGACGCGGACGAAGCCGTTCGCCGGGAGAGCCGGAGAGCTGAGCGACGGCTCCACGGACCCGAGCGGAGCGTCGGGAAGCAGCTGCGCGCCGCGATCTTCGGTCCGCCGCACGGTCACCCGAAAGTCGTCCTCCTCGATCGTGACCTCGGCGACGCCCGACTCCTGGACGACGCGAACGATCTCGCGGATGCGTTCGGCGTGGCCCTGGTCGACCATTCCACCGGCGAGCCCCTCCCCGCTCGCGCGACCGCGGATCGTGTGCAGCAGCGGCTCTGCCTCCTCGCCGAACAGACCGAGCAGGAGTAGCTCCTCCTCGCTCGCGGCCAGGCCGACCGCCTCCTCGCGGATCTCGCTGAGGGCTTGCTCTGGCTCCTCCGGCACGCCGTCGGAGAGCAGCTTGACCGCGCGCCGCACCGTCGGGTCGATCGGGCCGGGCGGCGTGCCGTAGCGCCCCTCGATCAGGTCGCGGAGCTCGTCGACAACGGTCGTCCAGCGCTGGGCGGAGAGGATGTGCAGGAGAGCCTGCGAGGCGAGCACTTGCCCGATCGGAGCGGCGAGGGGCGGCGACCCGACCTCGGTGCGGATGCGGATCAGCTCGACCAGGACCTCCTCCAGGCGGTCGCCGGCCGCGTGCGCGGCGAGATGGAGGTCGAGCGCCGCGACGAGCCCGGCGGGCAGGTCGTGCTCGGCCGCGCGGACTGCGATGCGCGGCGCGAGCGGTGTCACCGGCTCGTCGCCGATGTGCTCGTCGACGAGGTCAGAGGCTTCCCAGAGCGTGTCGATGTCGACGCCCGTATCGAGCCCGAGGCCCGCGAGCGCCTCCGACAGGCTCTCGCCCGAGACGCGGTGCAGCGAGAGCGCGACTGGGAAGATCGCGCACGCGATCAGGTCGGCGCCGGCGCGCGCGCCCTCGAGCGCTGCGGCGAGTGCGTTGCCGCCCGAGCCCTGGGTGTAGATCCCGACCGGGAGGCCGGACGCCTCCTTGAGCCGGCCGACGAGGTCGCTCGCGCGGTGCGGCTGCAGCGAGCCGGTCGGATCGTGCAAGAGCACGCGGTTCGCGCCGAGGTCGGGCAGCTTTCGCGCCTGCTCGAGCAGCGGCTCGGTCTCGCCCGTCTTTCCGGAGCTGTAGACGAGCCCGGCTTCGAACTCGCCCCCCGCGGCGGCGACGGCTTCGGCGGCCTCCCGCAGGTTCGAGACGTCGTTCAGCGGGTCGTGGAGACGGAAGACGTGGATCCCGTTCTCGGCGGCAGAGGCGACGAACCGCCGGATGAAGTCGCCGTCGACCGGCCCCGAGCCGACGAGGAAGCGCCCGCGGAGCGCCATTCCGAGCGGTGTTTTCGTGCGCGCCTTGAGCGCGCGGATCCGCTCCCAGGGGCTCTCGACGCCGCGCCGCACGGCGCTGTCGAACACGCCTCCCCCGGACACCTCGAGGTACGCAAAGCCCGCGCGGTCGAGGATCTCGGCGAGCCGGAGGAGCTCCGCCGTCGGCATCCGTCCGGCGAGCGGCTCCTGGCTCATCAGGCGCACGGTCGTGTCCGCCAGCGCAGGCATCGCCGAGACCTTAGCGTCCTGCGGATGGAACCGGTTACGGCGGCGCTCAGCGCAGCTCGGCGTCACGGCCTGCCGGTCGACCGGCCGGTCGTGCTCCGGGATCTGACCAACGTGCTCGTCCACCTGGCTCCGGCGCCGGTCGTCGCCCGCGTGCCGATCACGCTCGCGCGGTTGCGCCCGCCCGGCTGGTTCGCGGAAGAGATACGGCTAGCGCGGTTCCTGGCAGCGGAAGGCGCACCGGTCGCGCCCCTTTCGGACGAGGTCGATCCGGGCCCGCACGAGCAGGACGGGTTCGCGATCACCTTCTGGCGGTGGATCGACCACGATCCGGCTCGTGCGGATCCCGTCGCCGCGGGGCGGAGCCTCCGCGACTTGCACGACGTGCTGCAGCGCTATCTGGGCGAGCTTCCCACCTGCGACCGGCTCGACGAGGTCCGGAGCCTGCTCGCGGAGCTCGAGCTCGACGAGCTGCTCGCGTTCGCCAACTGCCTGGAGCCGCTCGACGGCCGGCCGCTCCACGGCGACGCGCACCTCGCGAACGTGCTCTGGTCACCGGAGGGACCGCTCTGGAGCGATCTCGAGAACGCCTGCCGCGGCCCGGTCGAGTACGACCTCGCGTGCCTCCGCTACCGCGGGCTCCCGGAAGCGGAAGAGGCGATCGCTGCGTACGGCGCGCACGGCGACGTCGACGCCGTCATGCCTCTGCTGAGCCTGCAGCTGGCAGCCTGGACGCAGCTCGTCGCCGAGCGCAGCGACGATCGATCGCACCATGAGGAGGCCCAGCGCCGCATCGACCGAGCGCTGCGCTACGCCCGGCTGATGTAGCGACCCTCCCGGGGGTCGACCTTGATCCGCTCGCCGACGTTCACAAACAGCGGCACCTGGACGACCGCTCCGGTCTCGAGCGTCGCCGGCTTCGTCACGTTCGAGACCGTGTCGCCCTTCACGCCCGGCTCGGTGTCCGTGACGTGGAGCTCGACCGAGCTCGGCAGCTGGATCCCGGACGGCTTGCCGCCGACCATCAACAGCTGCACGTTCGAGGTCGGCTGAAGGTACGGTAGCTCGTCCGCGACCAGCGAGCGCGGCAGGGTCATCTGTTCGTAGTTCTCCTCGTCCATCAAGACGACGTCGTCGCCCGAGTCGTAGAGGTACTGCATGTTCTTCGTCTCGGTGAAGACCCGCGCGAACTTCTCGCCCGCGCGGAACGTGCGGTCGACGACCGCCCCCGAATCGATGTTCTTGACCTTGGTGCGGACGAACGCGCCACCCTTGCCTGGCTTGACGTGCTGGAACCCGACGATGCGCCAAACGCCGCCCTCCAGCTCGATGTGCATTCCGTTCTTGAACTGGTTCGTGTTGACCTGCTCTGCCATGGCGCGGGGAGGCTAGCTGAGGGCTTGGCGAAACGCTGCTGTGCCGTTGGGCCGCGCTGCTCGCCCCGATGCGGCGTCCTCAGTCACGCCCGTACCCACCAGGTACGCCCACTCCCTGCGTCCTTGCCTCGGAACGACCAACGCACCCCGACAACGAGCGACGTTCCACCAAGCCCTCAGCTACTCGACCGAGATCAGGTCTTTCGAGAAGTGGGTCAGCACCTCCGGGTCGCCGTCGGTGACCACGACGAGGTCCTCGATCCGGATCCCGCCTTTTCCGGGCATGTAGATCCCCGGCTCGACGGTGACGACGTTGCCGGGCTCGAGGACGTCCTTCGACTCCGGACGAAGCGTCGGCGCCTCGTGGATTCGCATCCCCACGCCGTGGCCGAGCCCGTGGCCGAACAGCCCCTTGAACTGCGAGGCGTCGATCCGCCGGCGCGCGATCGCGTCGACGTCCGCGCCGAACGCGCCTGCACGCACGCCCCCGAGCGCCGCCTCCTGAGCCTCCCGACACACCGCATAGGCCTCCTTCACCTCGGCCGGCAGCGAGCCCGTGGCGAAGGTTCGCGTGCAGTCGGAGGCGTAACCCTGCACCGTGGTCCCGCAGTCGACGATCACCAGCTCGCCTGCGTCGATCTTCCGGTCGGTGGGATCGGCGTGCGGAAACGCTCCGTTCGGGCCGCTGCCGATCGCCACGTCGAACGAGAGGCGCTCGCCTCCGCACTCGTGCAGCAGCTGCTCCATGAGCCAAGCGAGCTCCTGCTCGGTGCGGCCGATGAAGCGCTCGCGCGAGAGCCGTTCGTAAGCCTCGTCTGAGATCTCGGCAGCTTTCCGGATCGCCTCGAGCTCGCCGTCCTCCTTCACCGCGCGCAGTTGCTCGACGACGCCCGCGCGCGGGACGAGCTCCGCCGGACCGCCGCGGAGCGCCTCGTAGTTCGCATAGGACACGACCGCCGCCTCGAAGCCGACCCGCCCGCTCAGCATCGGGGCCACGTCGGCGTAGACGTAGCGCTTCGTCTCGACGACCTCGACGTCCTTCACGGTTCCCCGTGCGCCCTCCGCGTAGCGGAAGTCCGTGAAGAGCCGCACGCGCTCCGGCTCCACGAGGAGCGCGACGTTGTCGCTGTTGAAGCCCGTCAGGTACTTGACGTTCACCTGGTCGGTGACGAGCAGCGGCTCCTCGAGCGCTTCCCGTAGGCGCTGCAGGCGGTCGGTCACTTCGCCACCAGGAACTCGAGCGCCTCGCGGTAGCCGTCGGGCCCCTTGCCGAGGATCCGCGCTGCGGCAAGGGGTGCGATGACCGAATTGCGCCGCCAGTCCTCGCGCTCCGCGATGTTCGACAGGTGCACCTCGACGACGGGCACCTCGAGCAACTCGAGCGCGTCGTGAATCGCGTAGGAGTAATGCGACCACGCGCCCGGGTTGACGACCACGCCGTCGGCCCATTCGAGCGCCTCGTGGCACCACTCGACGTACTGGCCCTCGTTGTTCGTCTGGCGGCAGCGGGCGGTCGCGCCTAGCTCACGCGCCCACGCGTAGATCTTCGTCTCCAGCTCGGAGAGCGACAGGCCGCCGTACATCGTCGCGTCGCGACGGTCGAGGACGTCGAGATTCACGCCGTTGAGGACGAGCACGCGCACGTCGCGAGTCTAGTTAGCGATCAATCGGTCGAGCTCGCGCCGTACGTCGTCGTCGCGAAGCTCGACTCCGGTCACGGGCTTCCCCGGAGCCTCCAGCAGGACGAGTCGAATCGTGCCGTCGCGCGCTTTCTTGTCGCGCTGCAGCGCCGTCCACGCGCGTTCGCGGTCGACGCGGACCGGACGCGGCGCGAGGGTCTCCTCCACGTCGCCGGTGTCGAGCTCGGAGAGCCGCAGCGCCGCGAGCAGACCAAGAGCAACCGCCTCCCCGTGCGTGACCGGCCCCGCCGCCTCGAGCGCGTGCGCGAACGTGTGCCCGAGGTTCAGCACCTCACGAGGGCCCTGCTCGAGCGGGTCGCGGAGGCAGATTGCCAGCTTGTACGCGGCGCAGCGACGCACAAGCTCGAGGTCCGGAAGCTCCCAGATCCGTTCACCCGCCAGCAAGCCGGTCTTGAAGACCTCGGCCATCCCCGCCCGGCGCTCGGTTTCGGGCAGCGTCGCGAGCGCGGCCGGGTCGACGACAGTGCGCGCCGGCCAGTGGAACGCGCCCACGAGGTTCTTTCCCTCGGGGAGGTTCACCGCGGTCTTCCCGCCGAGCGCCGCGTCGACCTGTCCGACGAGGCTCGTCGGGATCGCGACCCAGTCCACGCCGCGCAGGTACGTCGCCGCGACGAAGCCCGCCGTGTCCACGGTGCAGCCACCGCCGAGCGCCGCGACCGTGCCGCGGCGGTCCAGGCGCAGCTCGTTCCAGAGCCGCTCGGCCTCGGCGACGGTCTTCGCCTGCTCCCCGGCCGGAAGCTCGTGCGTCGAGGCAAGGCGGCTGCCGAGGGCCATCTGCGCGTCCGCTCCGTAGATCCCCTGGACGCGCGGGTCGGAGACGAGCGCCACGGGCCCTTCGCCAGGGATGAGCACGCCCAGCTGCTCCAGGGAGCCGCTCTCGACGACAGCGCCGCCCGCCGCGAGCACGACCTCCTCCACGTCGCGGGCCGTCGCATCGGCCGCGGCCTCGTACAACGTCTTGCGGCGCTCGAAGAGAGCGCGAAACTGGTCGCGGTCGGCGGCGAGCGGGCGGTCGCCGCCCTGCACGCGTTCCCACGCGGTGTCGAAATCGACCTCCAGGCGCACCGTCATGGCGTTGTCCCGCAGCGCCTTGCGGACAGTCGCGCTCTCGGCGGCGCCGCCCCCGAGTGCGACGACGGCCGGCGGGGCTTTCGAGAGCGCGTCGACGGCAGCCGCGGCCTCGAGGACGCGGAAGTGCGCTTCGCCGCCATGGGCGAAGAGCTCAGAGATCGTCCGCCGCTGTTGCGCCTCCAGCTCGCGGTCGAGATCGATGAAGGTTCGGCCGAGCCGCTCCGCGACCTCGGCGCCGAGGGTCGTCTTGCCCGCGCCCATGAAGCCGATGAGCGCGAGGTGGCGGTCTAGTGCGTGGTTCGCCACGGGATGCGCTCGACGTACGCGTCGTACGCGGCGACGAAGTCGGGCAGCGCGTCGCCGCCGAACTTCTCGCGAGCCGCGCGCGCCAGCTCGAACGCGACGGCGGCCTCGGCGACGACGGCGAGCGCCTCGACTGCGGCGACGTCGCTCCGCTCGACCAGCGCCTCTCCCGCCTCGCGCGTCTCGAGGTCGACAGAGGCGAGCGGCTTCATCAGGGTCGGCAGCGGCTTCATCGCCGCGCGGACGACGATCTCCTCGCCGTTCGAGACGCCGGCCTCGATTCCGCCCGCGTGGTTCGTCTCGCGCCGGAGCTCGCCGCCTGTCGCGCCGAGAATCTCGTCGTGGGCTTCGGAGCCGCGCCGTTCCGCGAGCGCGAAGCCGTCCCCGATCTCGACCCCCTTGACCGCCTGGATGCCCATCAGCGCCGCCGCGAGCCGAGCGTCGAGCCGGTCCTCCTTCGTCGCGTAGGAACCGAAGCCCGGCGGGACGTTGCGCGCGCGTACCTCGACGGTCCCGCCGACGGTGTCGCGCTCGGCCCGGGCCTCGTCGATGCGCGCCCGCAGGCCTTCCTCGTCGAGGACGGCGCCCTCGACGGTGACGTGGATCGCGCGCAGCAGCGTCTTCGCGACCGCGCCGGCAGCGACATGCACGGCCGTGTGTCGCGCGCTCGCGCGCTCGAGCGCGTCGCGCACGTCCGCAAGTCCGTACTTGAGAGCGCCGGCAAGATCGGCGTGACCGGGGCGCGGAAGCGTGACCGGCTTCGTGCCCTTGCCGCTCGGCTCGCCCTCCGGCGGCCACGGGCTCATCCCCCACTCCCAGTTCGCGTGGTCTCGGTTGCGGACGACGAGCGCGAGCGGGGTGCCCAGCGTCCGCCCGTGCCGGAGACCAGCGAGGATCTCCACCTCGTCGGTCTCGATCTGCTGGCGCGGACTGCGCCCATAGCCCTGCTGGCGGCGGCGGAGGTCGGCGTCGATCGTCTCCTGCTCCAGGACGAGCCCCGCCGGCAGGCCCGTCACGATCGCGACGAGCGCCGGGCCGTGCGATTCGCCTGCGCTGACGAGCTGGAGAGTCACGGAAGCAAGCCTACGGCGGCACGCATCACCTCGACCGGCGCGGTGACGCCCGTCCAGAGCTCGAACGCCGCTGCGCCCTGGGCCACGAGGACTTCCAGCCCGCCGATCACGGTCGCGCCCGCGTCACGGGCGGCGACTGCCGTGGCGGAGTCCGGGTACGGGAGCTCGACGAGCGTCTGACCCGGCTGGAGCTCGACCAGCACCTCGTCGCGCGCCGAAGTCGCGTTGATCACGACGTCCGCGTCCCCGACGTCCGGCGGCCACGTGCCGCGCCGTGCGAACTGCCGCGCGCCGGGAAGGGCCTGAACGAATGCCGAAGCCGAGCCGCCGTCACCGATGATTACCGGACGTCCAGCGGCGAGACTGCCGAGGATGGCCGCGTCGGTGGACGAGCCGTCCGGACGACCCTCGCGGAAGACGATCGTGTTCACGGAAGGGACCTCGGCG
>DHWI01000015.1:12669-15507 GCA_002413095.1 Thermoleophilia bacterium UBA5186 | reverse complement strand
CGGCGAGATCGTCCGGCGCAACGTCGCAGGAGACGTAGGCCCAGTCGAGCCCTCGCGCCGCGAAAGCAGCGTTCTGCATCCGAGGCGAGAGTGAATGCGCAACCGGATGCCCGAGCAGCGCGACGAGCCGCGTTCCAATCCCGATCGCCGGCTGTGGATCGTTTGGCACGCTATCCCTGCAAATTAGACATTTCGAGGCGTTTCTCCCGCCGATAGGATCATCCGCAGCGCGGGGGCTTCGGGGCCCCTGTTACACGCGTCTGCCTCTTAGAAGTGATCGGACAGGCGAAAGATCCTGCATGTCCGCTGCGCCCTCGCGTCCGTTGCCGGAGCCGGGCTTCGCCCGGCGGGAGGCTAGCCGTGCAGAACAGCGCGCTCCGCGAAGGAGAGGGCTCACGGGAGAACCATGGGGTCCCCCGTGCTTTAAAAGCCGTGTGCGTTGGCGTAAGCCTGGAACTCCTGGAAGCTGGCAGTGAAGAAGTGGTGCTTCTTGTCCGGTTTCCGGACGAAGTAGAGATAGTTGACCTTCGCAGGATGGGCGGCCGCCTGCATCGATGCCAGGCCCGGGTTCGCGATCGGTGTCGGCGGCAGTCCGACGACCTTGCGCGTGTTGAACGGCGAGTTGCTCTCGAGCTGGGACTGGTGGATCGACTCCGTCGGCGGGATGTCGAGCCCGTAGCGCAGCGTCGCGTCGATGCCGAGCGGCATCCGCGCGTGCAGGCGGTTGTAGATCACCGCGGAAACGAGCTGCCGCTCGTCGGGCGACAGCGTCTCCTTCTCGACCATCGAGGCGATGATCAGGACGTCGTACGGCGTCAGGTTCTTCGACTTCGCGTAGCGGAGGTTGACCTTCTTCCAGTTCACCTGGAACGCGTCGAGCTGGTCCTTGGCGAGCTCCGCGGACGTCGTCCGCTTGGTGAAGTCGTAGGTCGCCGGGAAGAGGAAGCCCTCGAGGCTCCGCCGCTTGCGGTTTTGAGCGAAGGTTCCGGGCAGCGAGGACGACGCTGTTGCGATCAGATACTGCTTGGCCGAGAGGATCGGCTTCACGTGCCGCTTGCGCCGCGCGATCTTGTCCACCGCCGTGATCTGGGCCGCCATGTCCTTGCGGGTGAATCCCTCCGGGAACACGATGCGCAGCGGCTTCGGCGGCGGGAGGACCGTCGTCGTCGGCGCGGCGTCTTTGCCGCCCCCGATCGCTGAGGTGGCGAGCCAGACGATGCTTACGACAGCGAGCACGAACACGACGAGCGCGATTGCGCGGCGCCGAGCGAGCTGCTGCCGACTCGGGCGCGCGTGCCCGGGCCCGCGCGCGGGCGGGATCACGCCTCGCCGCTCGACCACGTGAGATAGCTCGAGAGGAGGTGAGCGGCGGCGAGCGCATCCGCGGGTGCGGCCGAGGACGTCTGCTCGGCGAGATCCGTCGTGAACCGCTCGTCGAAGCTCTCGACCGGAACGGCGGTCGCGCCGCGCAGCGTTTCGACGAACCGCTCCGTCTCGCGGGCCTGCTCGCCGCGCTCTCCCCGCATGGTGAGCGGCAGCCCGACGACGATGCGCTCCGGGTTCTCGGCTCGAATCACCTCGAGCAGCTGGGCCAAGCCCGCCTCCGTTCCGACTCGTTCGACGACCCCAACGGGACGCGCCAGCGTACCCGTCGGATCGGAGACGGCGACCCCGGTACGCGCCGAGCCATAGTCGAGCGCCAGGACCTTCACCGCCTAGGGCAATGCGGCGACGACGGCGTCTCTACCGGCCTCGAGCGCCTCGCGGAGCCGCGCTGGATCCTTGCCACCTGCTTCGGCAAGCCCCGGACGCCCGCCGCCGCCCCCGCCGATGATCGGCGCGAGCGCGCGAACGACCGCGACCGCGTCGAGACCGCGCTCCTCCAGCGACGGATCGAGGTTCACGACGATGAAGACGCGGCCGTCGTCGACGGAGCCGAGCACCACCGCGAGGGCCTTCTCCTGCTGGCGCAGCTGATCCGAGAGGTCGCGAAGGCTTCCGCCTTTGACTGCTTTGACCTCGGCGACGACGACTCGCCCGTCGCCGTCTCGGGACAGGATCTCCGGCTTCTCCGCCGACTCGCCGGCCGGCTTCTTTGCGACCTTCCTCGCCTGCCCGAGCTCGGCGCGCAGCTCGTCGGCCTCACGCGTGCGCGCGTGCAGGAGGGCGTACGCCTCGCCTGAGGTGACCGCCTCGATGCGCCGCGACCCCGCCCCCACGGAGCCTTCCGTGAGGATCGCGAACGGCCCGACCTCCGCGGTCGTCCGCACGTGCGTGCCGCCGCAGAGCTCGCGCGAATAGCCGTCGATCTCGACGACGCGCACGATGTTGCCGTACTTCTCGCCGAACAGCATCATCGCGCCGAGCTTCCGCGCCTCGTCGATCGGCGTCTCGAAGATCCGCACGGGCAGGTTCTCGAACACCTTCTCGTTCACGCGCTGCTCGATTTGCTCGCGCTGGTCGACCGTGAGCGCCTGCGGATGCGTGAAGTCGAACCGGAGCTTGTCCGGGCGGACGGCTGAGCCTGCCTGCTTGACGTGCTCGCCGAGAACCTCCTGCAGCGCCTTGTGCAGCAGGTGCGTGGCGGTGTGGTTCGCCATCGTTGGGAAGCGGACAGGCCACGGGACGACGGCGCGCACGCGATCGCCCGCCTTGAACCCCGAGCCCTCGAAGACGAGCACCTGGTCGTCCTCGAGCCGGTACGCCTCGCGCAGGTCGGCGCGCGCGCCCGAGCCGTCGTCGAGCTCTAGGAAGCCCGCGTCGGTCACCTGGCCGCCGCCGGCCGGATAGAACGGCGATTCGCGGAGCTTCGCCAGGAAGAGCCCGTCGCCGAGCTCG
>DHWI01000015.1:12205-12551 GCA_002413095.1 Thermoleophilia bacterium UBA5186 | reverse complement strand
GCCTCGCCGGAGATCTCGCCCGCGCCGGCGATCTCCTCGAAGAGCCGCATCCCGCGCTGGAGCGTCTCCGAAAAGCGCTCCTCCTCGGCGGTCAGGATCCGGTGGATCTCGGTGCGGGTCTCGGCGAGCTCGGGGTACGCCTCGTCCATCTGCTCGATCACGACGTCGGACAGCCGCGCGAGGAACGGCGACTCGAGCCCGATCCGACCCGCCTGCAGCACGGCGCGCCGCACGATCCGCCGCATCACGTACCCGCGCCCCTCGTTCGACGGCCCGACGCCCTCGCCGGCGAGGAAGGTCATGCCGCGCCCGTGGTCGGCGAGGATCCGGTGCGCCTTCGTCGCCT
>DHWI01000015.1:8247-12112 GCA_002413095.1 Thermoleophilia bacterium UBA5186 | reverse complement strand
AGGTTCCAGAACTCGAGGAACCGCTCGCAGCGCGTGCACGCAGGCGCGCAGTCGGGCTCGCCGCACCCGATCTCCTCGCCGCGGTCGTAGTACAGCTCCGAGTCGGGCCCGCACGGACCGGGGCCGCCGACCGACCAGAAGTTCTCGGAGCGCGGCAGGGGAACGATCCGCTCGGCCGGCTGGCCGATTGCCTCCCAGAGGCGGATCGTGACCTCGTCCTCCCCGAGCTTCAGCTCCGGGTCGCCGGCGAAGACGCTGACCCAGAGCTTGCTCAGGTCGATGTGCATGTGCTCGGTCATGAACTCCCAGGCGAGCTCGATCGCGCCTTCCTTGAAGTACTGGCCGAACGAGAAGTTGCCGAGCATCTCGAAGTAGGTCAGGTGGTGCCCGTCGAGGCCGACCTCGTCGATGTCGGGCGTGCGGAAGCATTTCTGCAGCGTCGTGAGGAGCGGAGCCGGCGGCTGCTCGCGTCCGAGGAAGAACGGCATCAGCGGCTGCATCCCCGCCGAGTTGAGCAGCGTCGAATGGTCTCCGGCGCGCGGGATCAGCGGCCACGACGGATGGAACATGTGGCCCTTCGACTCGTAGAACGCGCGGTAGCCGGCGCGCAGCTCCTGCGTGGTGCGCATGTGCGACCCATCGTAATGCGGTGCCAGGCTTCAGCCTGGCTTCGCCGTGACCTACCCGGCGGTCTCGGCCACGAAGACCGAGCAGGCCCGCCGCACGCGCAGTGGCTCCTCGAGCGGGGGCACGTCGTGCTCGCTGCCGAGGTCGGACCAGCTCGCCACGTAGCGGCGTACAGCGGCCTCGTCCATCGTCACCCAGCCCTCGACGTCGTGCCGCTCGACGCGCGCGAACGACCGGAGCAGCCAATCCTCGGCGGTCTCGCGGCCGAACACCTCGCGCCGGTACTCGCGGTCGCGGCCCATCAGATCCCACAGCTCCGCGAGGTGCTCGATGCTGTTGCCGACGGCGACGAGCCGTCCCCCGGGACGCAGCACGCGCGCCAGCTCGGCGACCGCGCGGTGGGGATCCGGGACGTGGTAGAGCATCCAGGCGGCGAGCGCAGCGTCGAACTCCCCGTCGGCGAACGGCAGCTCCTGAGCGTCGCCGACCCGCGCGTCGAGGCCCTTCGAGCGCTGGATCTCGACCATCCGCTCCGACTGGTCGATCCCGACGAGCTCCGCGCCCAGCTCGTTCACGATCCGCTCGGCGAGCTCCCCCTCCCCGCCGCCGACCTCGAGCACGCGACGCGGCCGGGCCTCGGCCAGCGCGGCGAACGCGACCTCCCGCGCGTCCGGGCCCTCTGCGTCCGCGTAGATCGACTTCCGCGCCGCGAGGTTGTCTTCGCCGGCGTACTGCTCCCTGACGAAGCGGGGGTCGTTGACCCGTCTCAGGCGACACCCTCGTGCTCTTCGGCCGCGATCTCGTCGCGGATCTTCTCGAGCGAGCGCCGGATCAACCGCGAGACGTGCATCTGGGAGATCCCGACCTGCTGGGCGATCTGCGACTGCGTCAGCCCCTTGAAGAACCGCAGGTGCAGGATCTTTCGCTCGCGCTCGTCGAGGACGCGGAAGCCGGGGGCGAGCACCGCGCGGTCCTCCGAGACCTCGTACTGGTGCTCCTCGGTGCCGATCGACTCGAGCGGGTCGAGGTCGCCGTCTTCGTCGGAGCCGCCGCCCGAGTTGAGCGAGAGCGAGCTGTACGCGCGCCCCGACTCGAGCGCCTCGAGCACCTCCTCCTCCTCGACGCCCGCGGCCTTCGCAAGCTCCGTGATCGTCGGCGAACGACCCTCCTGGACGGTCAACTGCTCGACGAGGCGCGAAAGCTGCACGTTCAGCTCCTGCAGGCCACGCGGGACCCGCACCGACCAGCCCTTGTCACGAAAGTGGCGCTTGATCTCGCCGATGATGTTCGGCGTCGCGTAGGTCGTCAGCTCGACGCCGCGATCCAGGTCGAAGCGGTCGATCGCCTTGATCAGGCCGATCGCCCCGATCTGCACGAGATCCTCGAGCTGCTCGCCGCGGTACGAGTAGCGGCGCGCCAGCGAACGGACGAGCGACATGTACTGCTCGATCAGCTGCTCGCGCGCCGCGAGGTCGCCGTGCTCGTGGTAGCGGCGAAGCAGGGCCTTGTCGTTCTTCTCGGCCATCAGCTCGCCGGCTTCTTCACGTGGACACTCTTCCTCAGCACGACCCAGCGGCCGCCTTCGCCGTCGACGACGTCGACCGAGTCGCACACGGTCTCGAGCACACGGCGGAGCGGCACGCCCTCTTCCACCTCGCGGTCGAGGTCGAGCTCCTGGTCGCCGGATCCGAACGGGCCGATCGATGCCTCGATCTGGTCCGGCTGGACCCGGACGCTGACCGTGACCTCGCCCGCCGACTCGCCCAGCACCGTCGCCAGGGCAATCTGTAGATCCTCGAGATTCTCGAAGGTGAGGTCGAGCCGCACGGCAAGCCCTCCGACGACGAGGTGAGCTACGCGGAAGAAATCGCGCTCACCCGGCATCGTGAGCGTGATCCGGTCGCCGCTCATGGTGCGATCTTAGTGATGCGGCCCGCGCCGACCACGGCGTCGCCGTCGTAGAGCACCGCAGTCTGTCCGGCGGCCACGCCGTACGCGGAGCGGTCGAGCTCGAGCGCGAATCCGCCGTCCTCCTGACGCACAGTCGCCGGGATCGCCGGCGAGCGATAGCGGACCTTCACCTCCGCCCGTCCGGCCGGGACGTACAGCCGCCCGGCTGCGCGCACCCGCGTGACGGCGAGTGACTCTCGCGGACCGACCACGACCGTGTTCGTCGCCGCGTCGGTGCGGAGCGCAAAGCGCGGCTCGTTCGCCGAGACTCCGAGCCCGCGCCGCTGGCCGGGAGTGAAGCGCCAGAACCCGTCGTGGGTGCCGAGCTCGGTCCCGTCCTCGTCGACGATCGCGCCCGGGCGGGCGCCGAGACCGCGCCGTTCGAGGAAGGAGCGGTAGTCGTCGCCGGCGAGGAAGCAGGCCTCCTGGCTCTCGGCGCGCTGGGCGACCTCCAAGCCTGCCGCCGCGGCCTCGGCGCGCGTCTCCGTCTTGCCCTGCTCGCCGAGCGGGAACCAGATCCGGTCGAGGAAGCGCGGATCCAGCCCGGCGAGCATGTAGGACTGGTCCTTCGCGTCGTCCGCCGCGCGGGCCAAGAGGAGCCTGCCGCCGTGCTCGACGATCCGCGCGTAGTGGCCGGTCGCCAGCCGAGCCGCCCCGGCGCGCTCGGCGAACGCGAGCAGCTCGGCGAAGCGGAAGCTGCCGTTGCAGCGGCTGCACGGGTTCGGGGTCTCCCCGCGCGCGTACGCGCGCACGAACGGCTCGACCACCGCGCGGCGGAACTCCTCGCGCAGGTCGAGCGTGACGTGCGGGAGCCCGCGCGAGTGGCACGTCTCGCGGGCCGCGATCACGGCTTCGGGCGAGCAGCAGGCGCGTGCCGCGTCCGGGCCTTCCGGGTCGAGCCAGAGCCGGAGCGTCACTCCGATCGCGTCCGGGCCCGCACGGAGGAGCGCCACTGCGCTGTCGACGCCGCCGCTCATCGCCACCGCGACCCTGGATGGGCTCGGGGCGGCGCGGAAGACCTGCGCGAGGGCGTTCGCAAGCGCGTCCGCGACCAGCGTCTCGCCCGGGACGGCGGCGGCCTCGAGCAGCGTCAGGCCGACGAGCGGCCGCGCGAGCCCCTCTGCGTCCGCGCTGACGATCCGCTCGCCCTCCACCGCGATCCGAACGAGGGCGAGCTCGCCGTCGCGTGACGAGTCTCCGAAGACCTCGATCATCCTGCGAGGCTAGCCGAAGGCCGTCGCGGGCAAGGTCCGTGCGCGGTGGCGCGCTCGCTCGGGCGCCCCGGTAA
>DHWI01000015.1:0-8217 GCA_002413095.1 Thermoleophilia bacterium UBA5186 | reverse complement strand
AGCTCCCCCGTCGTGACTCCACCCTGCCGACTTCGGCGGGCCTATGTGAACCTGGGTGACCAGGTGGGTGCCCCGCCGGATTTCGGTTTGTCGCCTCGTCCGGACGAAAGCTCCCTCGATGTAGATGTTGGTTCTACATTGAGAGCCGCCGTTGCGAACAGGGTCGAGTAGCTCAGTTTAGCGCGCTCACCGCGCGAAGCCCCATTCGATGTCCTGCGTGCCGTGGAGGCCGATCGCGTCGGCGAGCGGCTTCGTCACGTCGAACTCCCGGCCGGGCACGGTGGGGCCTCGATCGATCACCTGCGTCAGGACCTCGTGGCCATGGAACCTGAGGAAGACCTTGACGCCACACGGAAGCAGCGGATGGGCGACGCCGCGGGTCTTTCCGTCCAGCCGTTGGCCGCAGGCCGTGCGCGTCTTCGTAGTGGGCCCGTACGGCGCCGCGCGCGCCTTGTACCAGGCCACCGGCTCGGGCTGGCTGCTGCGGGCGTTCGCGTTCCGGGCATTTCGGATCGCAAGCGTTGCGACGACCGCGAGCAGGGCCACTGCGGCAAGGACGAGCGCGCGCATGATGAGCGGCGGGTGCATCTCAGCGACCGGCAGGCGCGATCAGGTCGCTGAACGAGTCGCGGACGAGGGCATCGAAGTCGACGGGAAGTGCGCCGTCGGGGTTCGCGAAATCGCGCAGATACATGAGCAGGAAAGCCCACTCCTCGTCTCGTGTCGGATCGTGGCCCTGGCGCTCGCTCGCGAGCCGCTCGAGCTCCCAGAGATTCCACTCGCGCGGGCCGTCGGCGGCGGCGACGGCCGGTTCCGGCTCTGGCTCCGGNNCGGCGACCGCCGCGAGCGGCTCCACGGGCGCCGACGGCTGCTCTGCCGGAGCGGCGATTGGCCGCTCGCGCGTCGTGGCCCAGTCGGCGAGGACGACGAGCGCCCACGTCCCGAAGATCGCCAGGATCTTCTGGACCGAGGACAGATCCACCGTTCCGGTGTGGTCGAGCACCCCGAGGACCACGGCGACTGCCGCGATCACGAAGCCTTCGATCAGGAGTCTCGAACCGAGTCGTCTCGGCACGGGTGCAGCTTACGGCTTGGGCTTGCCGCCGTCGTCCTCGTCCTCCGACGCATCGGGGGACGGCGGTTCGCCCGCGGAAACCGGCGGTTCAGGCAGCTCGTCTTCCTCTGAGACAGGAGGCTCGGTCTCGGGATCGGCGGAGATCGGCGGGCCTGCCATGGCGGCGGCGGGCGCCAACTCCGGGCCGTCCGCACCGCGGCGCGCGGCGGATCCGGTCTGCCGACTCGCCTCGATCGCCTCCTCGGCCGCGCGGACGATGACACCGGAAACCTCGGCGATCGCGTCGTCGCCGAGACCTGCGGCGGAGAGCAGCTGCTCGGCACCGTGCTGGGCGCGTGCGAGCACCGCGGCGGCCTGCGCGCGAGCCCATTCGAGCGTCTGCTCGACCTCGGCACGGGCGGAGTTCGTGAGCTCGGTGGCCTGGTGGCGCGCCTGCTCGAGCAGGCGTGCGCCGCGGGCCTCGGACTCGCGGAGCTCCTGCGTCGCATCGCGGTTCGCGTCGGCGACGAGCGTCCGAGCCTCGTTGCGAGCCGTATTGAAGATCTCGCCGCGCTCCTTCTCGGTCTCGGCGCGGTAGCGCTCGAGCTCGGCCTCGCGCTCCTGGAGCTCGATCTGGCGGCGGCGGACTTCCTCCTCCGTCCGGCCGAGCTGCGCGGCCGAGGCGTTCTGGGCGTCGCGCTCGAGGGCGTCGGCGAACTCTGCGGCCGCGCGGATGAGGTGCAGCGCGTCCATGCGGACCGCGTGGCCGGTCGGGTCGGCGGATTGCGTCCTGCCCGCTGCCTGGAGCACGCGGAGCTGCGCCTGGAGCTGCGCGGCATGCCGCCGGAAGGAGTCGAATGCGTCTCGTACTGCGTCGGGATCGATGCCGTCGCCGGAGCGCGGCAGATCCTCCAGCCGCGGCAGCGAGGTCAGCGCCGGTGCTGCGGCGGGACGTCCAGGTCCCTGTGTCGCCATCGTTCCCTCGATTCTCCGTTGGCCGGCAGCGCCGGCGGGGGTTTCCGAAAGTATCAGTCCTTCATCGGCGGAGTGGCAAAACCTCCTTAATCCTGAACCTCCGCCACAACGTCCAATCCAAGCTCTGCGAGCTGATCGGCCGAAACGGTAGTGGGCGCACCGGTCATCGGGTCGACGCCGACCTGGTTCTTCGGGAACGCCTGCGTATCGCGGATCGCCGGCTCCGCGAGCAAAGCCATCATCAGCCGGTCGATTCCGGAGGCGATCCCGCCGTGCGGCGGAGCGCCCATCGCGAGCGCGTCGAGGAGGAACCCGAAGCGCGAGCGCTGCTCCTCGGGCGAGATCCCGAGGAAGTCGAAGATCGTCGCCTGCAGCTTCGGCTCGTGGATCCTGAAGGAACCCCCGGCGAGCTCGATGCCGTTCCCGACCAGGTCATAGGCGACCGCGCGTGCCGCGCCGGGGTCGGTCTCGAGCTGTGCGAGCCCCTCGTCGTTCGGCCGCGTGAACGGGTGGTGTTCGGCCATCCACCGCTGGTCGTCCTCTTCCCAGCGCAACAGCGGCATGTCCGTCACCCAGAGGAACTCCCACCGGCTCTCGTCGATCAGCCCGAGCTCGCGGCCGAGGTGCAGGCGAAGGAGCCCGAGGACTTTCGAGACCATTCGCGGCTCGTCGGCGGCGAAGAGCGCCGTCGTCCCCGGCTCGCCGACGGCCTCGAGGATCTGCGGCGAGAGGAACTTCGCGATCGGCGACGAGACCTCGCCCTCGGCGCGGAACACGATGTATGCGAGGCCCTTCGCGCCCCACGACTTGGCCATCGCCTCGAGCTTGTCGAGCTCCCCCCGCGACAGCTCGCGCGGCACCGAGAGATAGCGGACGGCGGGCGCGTTTGCGAAGACGCCGAACTCCGAGCCGCGGGTGAGCTCCGTCGCCTCCTGGATCTCGAGCCCGAAGCGCAGGTCGGGCTTGTCGCTACCGTAGCGCGCGTCCACCTCGTCGAAGCTGAGGCGCTGGAACGGCGGCGTGACCTCGACGCTGATGCACTCGCGCCAGATGCGCTCGACGATCTGCTCCATCAGAGCGAAGAGCACCTCCTGGTCAGGGAACGCCATTTCGACGTCGAGCTGCGTCAGCTCCTGCAGCCGGTCGGCACGAAGATCCTCGTCCCGGAAGCAGCGCGCGATCTGGTAGTAGCGCTCGAAGCCGGAGATGACGAGGAGCTGCTTCGCGATCTGCGGCGACTGCGGCAGCGCGAAGAAGCGGCCCGGCTGCAGCCGCGTCGGCACGAGGAAGTCGCGCGCGCCTTCCGGCGTCGGCTTCCACATGATCGGCGTCTCGATGTCGACGAAGGCTGCGGACTCCATCTCGTCGCGGATGATCGAGACGGCCTGCGCGCGGGTGCGGATGTTGCGCTGGAGCCGGTCGCGGCGCAGGTCGATCCAGCGGTAGCGGAAGCGGAGAGTTTCGTCGACGTTCTCCTCGTCGAGCTGGAACGGGAGCGGCGTCGAGCGCGAGAGGATCTCGAGGCGGTCGATCTGGACTTCGATCTCGCCCGTCGGCAGGGTCGGATTCACGGCCTCGGGAGCACGCGCGACCACCTCGCCCTCGGCCTGGAGAACGGACTCAGTACGAACCTCGTGCGCGATCTGCGCCGCCTCAGCCGCGCGCTCGGGATTGATGACGAGCTGCGCGATGCCGCCCTCGTCGCGCAGGTCGACGAAGACGAGGCCGCCGTGGTCGCGTCGTCGCGCCGCCCAGCCTGCGACGGTGACGTGCCGCCCGATGTGCTCGGGCCGGAGATCTCCCGCGTAGAGGTCGCGCCAGCTCATCGGCTCAACCTAGCGACGAGCTCGTCCGTGGGGACACTCTCGTCGTCGGCCCCGGGGCGTCGAATCACCGACTCCTCCCCTTCGTACATCACGATCGCGCGAGCGCCGAGCCGCTGGGCGTACGTCAACTGACCCTTGATCGAGCGATCGGCGTAATCGATGTCGGCCGAGACTCCGAGCCGGCGGAGCTCCGCGACGATGGGTAGCAGCCTCTCAGTTGGGCCTCCGCGCCCGATGACGATGAATACATCCATTCCTGCAGGAGAAGCCTCGATGCCTCCCGCCTCCATCGAGATCAGCAGCCGCTCGATTCCTGCGCCGAAGCCGATCCCCGGCGTGGGCGATCCGCCGATCTCCTCGATCAGCCCGTCGTAACGGCCCCCGCCGCAGATCGTGTCCTTGGCCCCGATCGCTTCGTCCTTGAACTCGAAGGTCGTGCGGGTGTAGTAGTCGAGCCCGCGGACGAGCGTCGGCTCGAGCGTGTAGCCGACGCCGTAGTCGTCGAGATACGCAAGGACGGCTGCGAAGTGGCGCGCACAGTCCTCACAGAGCGATTCCCCGATCTTCGGCGCGGCCTGGAGCGCCTCGCGGACGCTCGGGTCCTTGACGTCGAAGACGCGCAGCGGCGTCGTCTCGCGCTTGGCGCGCGCCTCGGCGTCGAGTTCGGCGTCGTGTTCGTCCAGCCACGCGTTCAGGCGCTCGACGTAGGCCGGGCGGCAGTTCGCGTCGCCGATCGAGTTCAGCTGGAGCTCGTAGTTCGTGACGCCGAGCCGCCGCAGGAGCTCGACGTAGAGCTGGATCACTTCGGCGTCGAGCGCGGGATCGTCGGAGCCGATCGCCTCGACCGAGAGCTGGTAGTGCTCGCGGAACCGTGCGCGCTGCGGACGGTCGTAGCGGTACATCGGCGCGATCGTGTAGAGCTTCTGCGGCTGCGGCTCGCGATGCAGCCCGTGCTCGAGGTAGGCGCGGCAGATCGGCGCAGTCGCCTCGGGTCGGAGCGTCAGCTGGCGTCCACCCCGGTCCGGGAACGTGTACATCTCCTTCTGGACGATGTCCGATCCCTTGCCGGACGTGCGGGCGAAGAGTTCGGTTTCCTCGAAGCCCGGCGTCTGGATCCGGCGGTAGCCGTACAGAGCGCAGACGCGCTTCATCTCCTCCGCCACCCGCTGCCAGTTCGGCTGGTCTCGCGGGAGGATGTCGTGCGTTCCGCGCGGCGCCTCGAACTTGCTCACGAGCTGTGCAGCCCGGCGGCGTACGGGTTCCGAGCACGCAGGAATCGTGGGCCGGCAGCGCGCATCAGGGCGAGGAGTCTAACCGCCGCCCAACGAGCCCCAGGGGTCCGCCGTGACCCCTTCTGGGACCGTACCCGCGCGGGTGTCGCGTGTACGTGACTAGAAGGCGCCAAAATCGTGACGGATCGTCCGCAGTGTGCGAGGCAGTAGCATGCCGCGCGCGCCATGCGGAGCTGGAACCTGCTCGAGATCGACACGCCGGAGGGAAGCCGATCGCCGGTCGTGCTCCACTCCGGGGAGGCTCGCGCCGTCCTGATCGGGCTCGCACCGGGCCAGGCGCTGCGCGAGCACGAGGTCAAGGAGCAAGCGTTTGTCACCGTGGTCGAGGGCCGAGTGCGGGTCGAGGCCGGCGGCGAGACCACCGAGGCTGAGGTCGGCACGATGTTCGTGTTCGATCCCGAGGAGCGGCATTCGGTCGCGACCGAACAGGGCGCTCGGATCCTGATGGTGCTCGCTCCGTGGCCCGGCGAAGGCCACTACCGTGGCGGACGTCGCGAGCCCGACGGCGGCTAGCTCTTACTGTCGTCCGGCGGGTTCCCGAGGCGTCGCTGGTACGTCCGCCAAGCGAGCCTGTCCATCACGTAGCTGAACGGCAGGAAGAACGCGAGGAGCATCGCCGTCTGCAGCAAGCGACCCGGGATGGTCAGCTTCTTGCCGGCGCCGATCAGGCTCAACGTCACGTACATCACCGGGGCGAAGAGCAGGCCGCGCTTGAGCACCCGCTGGAAGGACGGAGGCTGAACGATCTTCCGGGCGCGCGGCGCGGGTTGACGGCGCGAGGAACGGCCCGTCGCGGCGCTCTTCGACGCGCGCTCGGCTTTGAGCTCTGCCGGATCGACCTCGACCTCGCGGCCCTCGTCGTCGACGTACACGAACTCGTACTCGTGACGGCGTTCTTTCTGCTGCTTCCGCCGCTGTTTCCTCGTGGGCACGCGCCTAGCCTAACGCGAGTGGGCGGCCCGCCAGTACGACCGAGTGGACGACGGGACCGCCGAAGTGGTACGCGAGGTACCGCCAGTCGGGGGCGCCGAGGAGCGTCAGATCCGCCCGGTAGCCCGGCGCGATCCGCCCGACACGGTCCGCCCGGGAGAGGACGTGCGCCGCGTTGACCGTGGACGCGCTGAGCGCCTCCGCCGGGGTCAGCTTCAGCTGAGTCGAGGCCAGCGAGCAGACCACGGGGAGGCTCTCGCAGAACGCGCTCCCAGGGTTGAAGTCGGTGGCGATGGCGACCGCGGCGCCGGCTTCGACGAGCGCGCGGGCGGGAGGCATCGGACGGTCGAGGAAGAGCGCGCTCACGGGCAGGAGCACCGCGGTCACGCCGCTCTGCCCGAGCGCTCTGACGCCTTCCGGACCGGTCGCCTCCAGATGGTCAACCGACCGCGCGCCGAGCTCGATCGCGAGGGGAACGGCACCGCCCTCCGTGAACTGGTCGCCGTGTAGCCGAAGAGCGAGGCCGGCTGCGCGGCAGGCTTCGAGGTAGCGACGGGCCTGGGCGCTGTCGAACGCGCCGCGCTCGAGGAACACATCCGCGGCTTCGGCCAGCCTCGCGGCCTCCGGGAGCACGTCGGCAAGCGCGAAGTCGAGGTATGCGTCCGCGTCGTCGAACTCCGGGGGAACCGCGTGTGCACCGAGCCACGTCGGGATCCCGCCCACTGCTCGGATCGCGCGCAGCGACGCGAGCTCTATATCGCGGTCGAGCCCGTAGCCGGACTTCGCCTCGAACGTCGTCGTGCCGGCGCGAAGCATCCAGTCGCGGTGGCGCTCGACCGCCGCGACGAGACCGCCCTCGCCTGCGGCGCGAGTGGCACGCACGGTCGAGAGGATTCCCCCGCCGGCCGCATGGAGCTCCTCGTACGACGCACCGGTCGCACGCAACGAGAACTCATCCACGCGGTCGCCTGCGAAACACGCGTGCGTGTGACAGTCCACGAGGCCGGGGACCGCGCAGAGCCCGCGCCCGTCGAGCTCCTCGATGGGCTCCGCCAGCGCCGGCAGGTCACGCATGCGGCCCACAGCTGCGATCTCTTCGCGCTCGCAGAGCACGTAGGCGTCTTCGAGCACCTCGACTTTGCCTAGCGCGTCTCCCCGCAGCGGAGCGTCACGCCCGGATGGCGTCGCCACCTGCTCGAGGTCGCGGACGAGGAGCCGCTCCGGCTCGGACCCCGCGTCGCTCAAGCGCCGGCTGGGCGCATCGGCGGCTCTAGGCCGTGGGTTGCGGCTGCTTCGACGGCTTCGGCATAGCCCGCGTCGAGGTGCCGCATCACGCCCGTGCCCGGGTCTGCCGTGAGCACGCGCTCGAGCCGTTCTGCCATCTCGTCGCTGCCGTCGGCAAGGACGACCATCCCGGCGTGGATCGAGTTGCCGATCCCGACGCCGCCGCCGTGGTGGACGCTGACCCACGTCGCGCCCGCCGCGACGTTGAGGAGCGCGTTGAGGATCGGCCAGTCGGCGATCGCGTCGGAGCCGTCCAGCATCGCCTCGGTCTCCCGGAAGGGCGATGCGACCGAGCCCGAGTCGAGATGGTCGCGACCGATCACCACGGGCGCCTGGACGCGACCCGAGCGCACGAGCTCGTTGATCGCCAGCCCCGCCCGGGCGCGGTCGCCGAGGCCGAGCCAGCAGATTCGCGCCGGGAGGCCCTGGAAAGCCACGCGCTCGGGGGCCAGTTCGAGCCAGCGCTGGAGCAGCACGTCGTCGGGAAACAGACGCTTGAGTTCCTCGTCGATCGCTGCGATGTCGCTCGGCTCGCCCGAGAGCGCCGCCCACCGGAAGGGGCCGACGCCGCGGCAGAAGAGCGGCCGGATATAGGCCGGGACGAAGCCCGGATATGAGAAGGCCTCCGCTACGCCGGCTTCACGGGCCTCACCTCGAAGGTTGTTGCCATAATCGAAAACATAGCTCCCGGCTCGGACGTACTCGAGCAGGCCCTCGACGTGCGCCGCGATCGATTCGCGCGCACGCCCGAGGTACTCGTCGGGATCGGCAGCCCGCAGCTCGTCCGCATCGGCGATGGACAGTCCGGTGGGGACGTAGCCCGTGAGCGGGTCATGGGCCGCCGTCTGGTCGGTGA
>DHWI01000064.1:2641-3436 GCA_002413095.1 Thermoleophilia bacterium UBA5186 | reverse complement strand
ACACGCCTCTACTCTGGCAGGGCCGCGCAAACCGCGTATGGACCCACGAGTACAATCCGCGCGCAACCCAGGGGCGTAGCTCAATTGGCAGAGCACCGGTCTCCAAAACCGGGGGTTGCAGGTTCGAGTCCTGCCGCCCCTGTTCATCCCAGAAAGTCGCGCCTGCGGCGCTCAACTTTCTGGGATTTCACGTTGTCTGCCGAAAGCCGGAGTTAGCGGGCGCCGGCTGAGCCGGCACCCGCGCCCGACTGCGGCACTAGCAGCAGTCGCAGGCCTTGCCCTGCCATGCTTCGCGCCCCTCGTTCGCGGCAACGGCCGCTATCACCAGCGCTGCGGCGGGGTCGGCCCACCACCATCCGGCCAGAGCATTCAGCAGGAGCCCGACGAGGAGCGCAACCGACAGATAGGCGCAGATCATGTTTTGCTCGGCCTCGCTCACCGTCGCGGAGGAGTTGAGCTTCCGGCCGACGTTCCGTTTTGCCCGCGCGAGCAATGGCATCGTCGGGGCGGTGAAAGCCGCGAGCCCGATCCCGACCCAGCTCGCCTGGGGATGGTGGCCGCCGAGAAGGTCCCGGCTCGCTTCGACCCCGATGTACGCCACCAGGACGAAATAGCTCGCCGCGATCATTCGCTGCGCCCGGCGTTCAGACGCCTCGGACGAGCCGCGCCCGCCCGTGAACAGCCAGACGATCACAAAGGCCGCGAGGCTCTCGATCAGGCTGTCGATCCCGAACCCGATGAGCGCAACAGACCCGGCGACGATACCGGCGCCGACCGCGATCGCGAACTCGACGA
>DHWI01000064.1:0-2555 GCA_002413095.1 Thermoleophilia bacterium UBA5186 | reverse complement strand
TCGACCGTCTGCGACGCCATTAGCCCCAACAGCCTAGCCGCCGATTTTCTGCGGAAGGGCGCCGCGTGGGGGCGGTACGCTCCTCTCGTGAGTCACAACCACGGGCACGACCACAGCCACGCCGTCAGCCCGGACGCCGATAAACGCCGACTGAGCGTTGCCCTCGGCCTCATCGTCGCGTTCATGGCTGTCGAGATCGTCGTCGGCATCCTCGCCCACTCGCTCGTGCTGCTCTCCGACGCCGCACACATGCTGACCGACGCGGGCGCGCTCGCGATGTCGCTCGTCGTGATCCGTCTAATGGCTCGACCCTCGGGCGGCAACCTCACGTTCGGCCTCAAGCGCACCGAGATCCTGTCGGCGCAGGCGAACGGCGGGACGTTGCTCGTGCTCGCCGGACTGATCGTGTACGAGGGCGTACGCCGGCTGATCTCGCCGCCCCAGACAGAGGGTTACGCGATTCTCGTCGTTGCGCTCGTGGGGATCGGCGTGAACCTTCTCGCGACCTGGCAACTGTCGAAGGCCAACCGCGAGAGCATGAACGTCGAGGGCAGCTTCCAGCACATCTTCACCGACCTGCTCGCGTTCATCTTCACTGCTATCGCCGCAGTCGTGATCCTCACGACCGGGTTCGTCAGAGCCGACGCCATCGCGTCCCTGATCGTCGCGGCGATCATGGTGCGCGCCGCCTACGGGCTGCTCCGCGATTCTGGCCGCGTGCTACTCGAAGCGACGCCCGAAGGAATGAGCGCGGACGAGATCGGTCGCGCGCTCGCGAAGCACCCGCATGTCACCGACGTCCACGATCTGCATGTCTGGACGATCTCCTCCGGCTTTCCATCCCTGTCCGCGCACGTCCTCGTCCACCCCGGTGACGATTGCCACGCGATCCGCCGCGAGTTAGAGGAGATGCTCGACAAGCGGTTCCACATCGACCACACGACTCTGCAGGTCGACCACGGGCGCGCGCGTAGAGCCCGGATCAAGCTAGGCGCGTCGGCGTCCGATCCAGACAGATAGAAGAAACAGGCGGCAACAATGAGCTCCTTCCTCATTTCGATCTCCTTGATTCGCGGATCCCCTGCTCGAGTTGAAGACGCGAGATCTCGCCGGCAAAGTGGGCGACGATCCGGCCCCGCGCATCGATCCAGTAGGTCTCGGGCACGCCCGTGAGCCCATAGTCGAGATATGTCGAGCCGGCCCCGTCACGCACTGCCGGGTAGCTGACGCGGTGGCGCTTCAGGAATGCGCGCGCATCGCTCTTCAGGTCCTGCACGTCGATCCCGAGGAAGACGACACTTCCTGCGTGCGCCCGCGCCGAGGCGTTGAGCAATGGTGCTTCATGCCGGCACGGGATGCACCAGCTCGCGAAGAAGTTGAGGACAAGCGGACGGCCTCTCAGCTCGCTCGGCGAGAGTCGATCGTCGGCTAACGCGCCGCCTAAGGACGCGGGCCAGGTCTCGCGGTGGGGCCACAGGACCGGCAGGTCGAACCCCGGCGCGAGCGGCTTCTTGCCAGCCTTGACGTCGCTGACCAACTGACGCCCCCGGCCCTCGGTCGCGACGCGCCAAATCAGCAATGCGAGCAGACCGGCGACGAGGGCGAGCGCACCGACCTGGAACACGACGAGCACTGGGGAGCGCGCGGCTCGGACCTCCGGCTTCGGTAGCTGGGAGTGTTCCAGCACCGCTACTCCTCTTCGTCTTTGCCGCGGTGCGAGTTACGGCGCATCGCGAGCATCATCACGACCATCGAGACCGGGCAGGCGAGCACGCAGAGGCCGAGGATCAGCGAGATGCTCATATCACAGCGAGTGGTAGTCCGGCGTATTCGGCAGACCCTGCGCCGGAGCGGCTGGTGGCTTGTTCGCGTTCCGCTGCGAGATCGTCACGCCGACCGCGAGCGCGAACGCTACGAGCCCCACGGCCCAAGGGAGCCAGCGCGGTCTGTACAGCGGAACCGACGCAGGCGCCTGCCGAGCTGGCGAGGGCTGCGGCCGCCGCTTCTTCTTGGTTGATATCGCCATTTGACGTGCCTCTCCTTCGATGGGTGTCCCAGGATCGACCGCGGAGTCGCGGTTCGGCGGAGCCCTAAGAAACGACTCAGAAGAGGAAGCGCTGCAGCCCGGCCGGCGACGCACGTTCCGGCTCGAACCGGGGTCTTAGCCGCACGATGCTGGCCGCGAGCAAAACCGTCGCAATCGCAGACCAGATCGCGGAGAGCGGCGGTGCCGCCGGAATCACGCTCAATGCCCGCTCGAGTGCCTGTGCCGGATGGTCGCTCGCGCACATGCAGATCACTCCAAGCGCTACGACCAAGAGGATCAGCAACAGGATGAACACCACGAGCGGCACACGGCGTCTGATCCTGTTCAGGCTGATCACCGCTCCCGAGGATACGTCACGGGACGAGGGGCAAGGCGAGTTTCGGCTGGAATCCGCTGCGTGCGCGTTCTAGGAGGTCGGATGCTCGCCGCTAATAGCCCTGAAGCTTGGCCAGGACGTCGCCGGCCTGAGCGGCGGCTCTTCCCGGGCGCGTGATGTACCAGTGCAAGT
>DHWI01000139.1:4396-5079 GCA_002413095.1 Thermoleophilia bacterium UBA5186 | reverse complement strand
CCCGAGAGCGGCGGGATCGCCTTGTCCGGCGCCTGCGGGTTGGGAACGCCGCCGAGGCCGTTGGGGCCATGGCAGTTGATGCAACCGTCCCGCACATACAGCGCGGCGCCCTCGACGGGGAGACCTTGTCCTTCCGGGATTGGTGGCGGATCCGCGGTCGGGACGGATGGGAGCCCGGCGCGCAGGTACGCGATCAGGTCCGACACCTGCTGCTTCGAAATCACTACCCCCCAGACGGGCATGTAGGGCTTCGTCGGATTCTTCGACTCGCCGAGGCCGTGGTCGATGATCGAGCGCAGACGTGCCGCGGTCAGTGCCTTGCCCACGCTCGTCAGCGCAGGGACGTCCGGCGACACTCCGCCGCGTCCCTGTAGTCCGTGACACTGTGAACACGCGAACTGCGTGAAGTCGTGCCCGCCGGCCGCCACGTGCGGATCGATCGCACCGGACGACGAGGACGACGATGCAACCGCGCCGCCGACCGTGACCGTGTGGGTCCGGCCATGGCCGACCGCCCAGCCCGCCAACGCCGCCACGGACATGAGACCCACCGCGATCAGTACGATCGCTGCCTCGGCAACGGCCGCGGGGATGTCGATCTTCCGCCGGATCAATCGATTGTACGACGATTGGTCTTGCGGAGCTTGGCCGACCCGCTCAGCCCTTGATGATGTTGTGCACCG
>DHWI01000139.1:294-4297 GCA_002413095.1 Thermoleophilia bacterium UBA5186 | reverse complement strand
TCGAACGACTCCTGGGAATCCCAGACGTCGAACACCTGAATCTGCCCGTCGGTCTCGAGGGCGGCGTGATAGAGCCGGCCGGCCGGGGCTCCAGCGCCGGCCGCTTCTAGCCGGCTGAGCGCGTCGTCGTACGTCGCCGATGTGAACGAGTCGGGTGTGAAGTAGAAGCCAAGAGCCATCTCTTTGCCGTCCTTTCTGCGTTTTCAGATCCAAGCGCAGCCTTTCACAAGGAAGCTCGAACACCAATCTTCATTCCACGGTGGCGACACGACTGCTCCCGAGCTGGCGGTCGTACTCGGCCTGGTCGTAAGGAGTTGCGTCGGGTAGGAAGGCGTGTGAGAAGCTCGGCGGAAATGCAGCACGCGATACTCGGCGCAGGGGGAATCGGGGGGCTTTTGGCGGGCGCGCTCGCTCGTTCGGGTGCAGATGTTGTGTTGCTGCTGCGACCGGAGGCGCTTGCGCGGTATCCGGGTCGGCTGGCGGTCGAGAGCGCGGTCTTGGGGAGCTTCGAGGTGGAGGTGCCGGGTGCGCCTCTGCTCGACCGGTCCGTAGACGTCGTCTGGGTGGCTACGAAGGCGACCCAGCTAGAAGCAGCCCTGACTTTGGCTCCGGTCGACCAGGTAGGAGAGGCGGTGGTGATTCCGCTCCTGAATGGCGTCGATCACGTCGGACTTCTGCGGGCCCGTTACCCAAACGTGGTGGCCGGGGCGGTTCGGGTCGAGTCGGAGCGGATCTCGCCGACACTCATCCGTCAGAGTTCGCCGTTTCTCAGATTTGAGTTGGCAGGTGCCGAAGCGGCGCAGGCCGAGCTTCGGCGGGCAGGGATCGAGTGCCGAATCCGCGACGACGAGCTCTCACTGCTGTGGGACAAGCTCGCGTTTCTCGCTCCGATCGCCCTTGCAACATCCGCCCTTGATGCACCGCTTGGCACAGCACGCGAGGATCCGCGTTTCGCGGGCTGCCGAGAGGAAGCGCTTGCAGTCGCTCGCGCGGAACGCGCGCAGGTCGACGGCGATGCGCTGCGAAAGCTCCATGAGGGCGCGCCACCTTCGATCCGAAGCTCGATGCAGAAGGACCTCGCAGCCGGACGGGAGCCCGAACTCGACGCAATCGCCGGTCCAATTCTCCGAGGCGGACAGCAGCACAATCTGCCGACCGAGAACACGCAGCAACTCGCCGACCAGGTTCGCGCTCGTACGCGTAGCTGACTCCTTCTCAGGAGACTGTCGGCTGCGCCAGCGTTCGGGAATGTCCCCCGACGAGCTCGACAGGTCGCCAGCAAGTTCCTTTGTGACCATGGGCTTCGGAGGCCGCCTATGCTCCGAATCATGGTGCGGGAGGGCACGCGCGAGGACTTCGGGTCCGCGACCGAGCTGCTGAACCGCGTCTGGCCGCACCGCGTCGGATCTGAGCGGGGTCTCCGACATGCGGCCGACGCAGCGCCGGTGGACGCGCGCCGCCGCTGCTGGGTCGCCGAAGACGACGGCAAGCTCGTCGGCTGGGCGACGGCGGCAATCGAGTACCAGAGCGCGGAGCGCCCGGGTTTCCTGCAGGCCAGTGTCGCGCCGGAGGCCCGCAAGGCGGGCTTGGGGACTGCCCTCCTCGAGCGCTGCGAAGCCCACCTAGCCGGCCTCGGCGTCGCGACAGTGCTCTCGATCACCACTCCCGAGGAGGAGTCGGAGAGGCTCGCCACCGCACACGGTTTCCGTCACACCAACACGACTCGGATCTCCGGCGTCGACCCGCGCACGATCGAGCCCCGGAGCGCCCCGCCAGGCGTCGATCTGCGCCCACTCGCCTCTCTCAACCCACGCAAGGTGTACGAGCTCGACGCCGAGGCGATGCTCGACGTCCCCGGTGAGGTTGCGATGGACAACGTCTCGTTCGAGCAATGGCTCGAGGACTATTGGCGTCATCCGGATACCGACCTCGACGCGAGCGTTGCGGCCGTCATCGATGACAGACCGGTCGCCTTCTCGCATCTCCGCATCGCCCCAGGCGGCCGGGCAGTCACCGACATGACCGGGACGCTGCGTGACTATCGCGGCCGCGGCCTCGCCCTGCTGGCGAAGCGCGCGACCCTCGTGAACGCTGCCAAACGTGGAGTCGAACTCGTCTCCACAGAGAACGACGAGACGAACGGACCGATGCTCAGGATCAACGAGAACCTCGGCTATCGGCCCATCGGCAGCACGCTCACGTGGTCGCGGCCCTGAGCGAGGCCGCTTGCCTGGGCCAGAGTTCGGGAATGTCGCCCGAGGAGCAATCAAGGCGACGCCGATCGACTGCGGTTTGTTCGACAGCGGTCGCTGGTCGTTCGAGGCGCGCGGGCGGGAGCAGCCGTTCGAGGATCCCGAGGCCTACGGCTCGAAGGCCGTCCGCGAGCGGTTCACGCGACCGATGCTGCTTCGCTACCTGTCCGCATTGGGAATAGACGCCGACACGGCGTCGGACTACGGGGCGGCACTGCTTATCCAGCAGCGCCTGGTGCGGGTCGCCTGGCGGGCAACCCTTGACGAAGCGCGCGCCGAAGTGCTCAGCCCGTGAGCGCAGACATAGACCGCGCCGCAAGGCCCGATACGGAGCTCAGGCGTTTGCAGCCTTTCGTGTGCAAGCGTCCTCTCGCCGGAAACCCGCCCGTAATCTTCGCGAAGACGATCAGTCCGGGAGGAGCGGCACCTCGAGACCTCGCTCGCGGCCCAGAAGGACCGCGCGGGTGACGGCAGCGGTGCCGAACCGTCTCCGCACCTCGTCGAGCGCCCTATCGAGCGCGCCGCCGCTGTAGCGATCGAACGGGAGCGTGAGTTGGATCGCCCGATCGTTCTCGAGGTTCGCGACAGCGACCCCGACGAGCGTCAGACCTCGCTGCTGGATCACGGGCAAGGATGCCGCGAACAGGCCCCGAGCGGTCGCGAGGATCGTGTGCGTCTCGGCCGTGGCCCGCGGCAGTGTCTGCGAGCGCGTCGCGCGCGAGAAGTCGTCGAAGCGGAGCCGGAGCACGACCGTGCGGCCCGCCCGTCCAGCCGAGCGCATCCGGCGCGTGACCCGGTCGACGAGCCCGAGTAGCACGGCGTCGTAGTCGTCTTGCGAGCGGCGCGACCGCCCGAGCGCGCATTGCGCCCCGATCGAGCCACGACGACGGCCGACCTGCACGCGGCGGCGATCGATGTTGTGGGCGAGCGCGTGAAGCTGCCGGCCGGACGCCCGGCCGAGGATCGAGACGAGGATCCCCTCTCCCATCCCCGCCACCTCGCCGACCGTCCGGATCCCCAGTTGGTGCAGCGTGCTCGCTGTGACCGGTCCCACACCCCAGAGGCGCTCGATCGGCAGCGGGTGCAGGAACTCGAGCTCGCGACCGGCCGGCACGACGAGCAGGCCGTCCGGCTTCGCGACTCCACTCGCGACCTTCGCGAGGAACTTCGTCCTCGCCACGCCGACCGTGATCGGCAGGCCAACGTGCTCGCGGACCGCGCGACGCAGCCGCGCGGCGATCTCGACGGGCGTACCCGACAGGCGCCGCATCCCGCGCACGTCGAGAAACGCCTCGTCGATCGATAGCCCTTCGACCAGCGGCGTCGTTTGCTCGAAGACCTCGAAGACCGACTTGCTCGCCTCCAAATAGGCCGAGAACCGCGGTGGGACGACGACGGCGTCGGGGCAGAGTCGCCCGGCGCGCGCCCCGCCCATCGCCGTGCGAACACCGCGAGCCTTGGCCTCGTAGCTCGCAGCGAGCACGACGCCCGCGCCGACGATGATCGGCCGCCCACGGAGACGGGGGTTGTCGCGCTGCTCGACCGACGCGTAGAACGCGTCGAGGTCGGCATGCAGGATGGTCACGTCGCCATCCACGAACATATGTTCGCACAAGACTGCTAACCTGCGCGCGGAATACCCGTCTCACCCGCGGCGTTTACATAGTTGTCGGGCTTCGGCCCGGCTTTGCTGTGCGGAACGAAAGGAAAGACGAACTGAGCACCATTCTTGAAGCACCGTTTGACGCGTT
>DHWI01000139.1:0-268 GCA_002413095.1 Thermoleophilia bacterium UBA5186 | reverse complement strand
GACCTCGGGGCGCTTCGCGCTGAGCTCGAGGCTCGCGACGTCGAGATCCTCGCGCCCGCGACGCCCGAGCCCACGTACGAGGCCGACGCGCCCGCCGGCACGGCTGACGCACTGACCCTCTTCATGAACCGCGCGGGCCGCTTCCAGCTGCTCACGGCGGCCGAAGAGGTCGCGCTCGCGAAGCTGGTCGAGCGCGGTGACGCGGCGGCCAAGGAGCGGATGATCAACTCGAACCTGCGCCTCGTGGTCTCGATCGCGAAGCGCTACC
>DHWI01000149.1:11028-17221 GCA_002413095.1 Thermoleophilia bacterium UBA5186 | reverse complement strand
GTCCCAGCCGAAGTGCATGTCCGAGAGCTTCCCGCGCGAGCGCTCCTCCCCGTTCACGCGCGCGAGCATCGTGTCGCCGAGCTCATCCGCAGTGACGAGGAACGGGCCGAAGCTCGTCGCAAAGTCTTTGCCTTTCGCGGGGCCGAGCCCGACCTTCATCTCCTGCCGCTGGAGATCACGCGCCGACCAGTCGTTCATCACCGTGAAGCCGGCGATCTGCCCATCGGCGCCGATCATCGCGGCCGCCTCCAGCTCGTAGTCGAGCTCGCTCGTCCCGTCCGGGTAAGGGATCTCTGCGTCGGGGCCGTAGATCGCCGCCGGGTTCGAGAAGTAGAAGACCGGGATCTCATACCACTCCTGGGGCACCTCGAGCCCGCGGGACGCGCGCGCCGTCGCGACGTGCTGCTTGAAGGCGTAGAAGTCGCGGACAGCCGGCGGGTGCAGCACGGGCGGACGGAGGTCGACCTCGTCTAGCGGGAACGAGTCGTGGTGGCGAGCCTCGCCGCCGCCGCTGAAGAACGTCTGGAGCGTCTGAGCGGCGAGCTGGATCACCCGGTCGCCGACGACGAGCCCGGGCCAGCCGCGCTCGAGGTTGCGCCCCTTCGGGCTGAACATGCAGTACTTCATCCGATGGGAGTGTCCGGCTTCGGGCGCTCGAAGGTATCCGGGGGCGGAAATGTCCTTGGTCGCTCATCGCCGTAGTAGACGATCTCGACGCCTGCAAACCAGCCGTCGCGCGCGAACAGAAGCAATTCGAAGGGATCCGCCTTCGAGAACGCATGGACGGGAACGACGCTCTGGACAGCAGCCGGAGTCAGCCCACGATCGACGTCGGCGTCGAAGCTCGCGCATCCGCACGGGCACAGCCCCGTGACGGACGCCGTGGCGGCCTGTTCGCGCAGCTCTGGAGCACCGACGAAGTCCGCCGAGAGCAGGAAGTCGAGGATCTCGCGCTCGCGGGTCGAGAGAGGCCGCGGAAACATCAGGGCTCCGTGTGCACGATCACGTCGGCAATCTCGGGACGCTCGCGGCGGATTCGCTCCTCGATCTCGCTCGCGCGCGCGTGCGCGTCTGCAAGCGGGACGCGCGGGTCGACCGCAAGCGTCAGGAATGCGACCAGTCCTTCGTCGGTGTGGAGGAAGCGCAGCTCCCGCGGCGGCCCGCCCGTCGCCTCGCGCACGATGCGCGCGACGCACTCGCGGTCGGCATCGATGTCGTCCGCCTCTCGGCCGGCGCCCGTCTCGGCGAGCGGTTCGAGATGCGTCTGGACGCCCGAAATCTCAGGCACAGCCTCCACGATCGCCTTCTCGACTTCGCTCGCCACCGCGTGGGCCTCCTCCAGCGAGAGATTGCCGGGAAGCTTCAGATGGAGGGACAGCTCGGTGCCGCCCGGGACGTCGAGGACGCTGACGTTGTGGATCTCGCGCACCCGCGGAACGTCGAGCGCCGCCGCGTGGGCGCGCTCGCGGATCGCGGTCTCGTCACCGGCCGGCTCGACGTGGACGACCACGTCGGCCTCCGGCAGAGCCTGCTGCACCGCGCGCTCGACCGCGTCGGCCGCGGCGTGACCCTGGCCGACGGCCGCGCCCGGCGAGACGCCGATCACGACGTCGGCGAAGTGGCGTCCGGCCGCCTGGCGCATCCGCAGGCGCCGCAGCTGGACGCCGGTCCTCGCGATCGCGTCGCGCGCGGCCTCCTGCGCATCGGCGGACGCGCGATCCATCAGCACGTCGACGTTCCGCCGCATCAGACGGGCGGCAGCGAGGAGGACGAGCGCCGCGACGAACAGCGCGGCGACGGCGTCGGCGCCGTGATAGCCCGCGCGCACAAGCAACAGGCCGACGAGCACGGCCGTCGTCCCTGCGAAATCGCTGGCGAAATGGACGGCGTTCGACGCAAGCGCGGCGCTTCGGTAGCGGCGGGACGCGCGCCAAGAGACCAGCGTGCGCCCCGCGTCGACGGCGAGCACGACCGCGAGCACGGCGAACGCGTACCAGGCTGCGTTCACGTGCGACACGGACGAGCCGGCGAGCCGGGCGATCGCCTGCCACGAGATGAACAGCGACGCGAGGACGAGGATTCCGCCCTCGGCGAGCGCGGCGAGGTGCTCGGCCTTCCCGTGTCCGTACGCGTGCTGGACGTCGGCCGGCCGCACGGCGACGCCGACTGCGAAGAAGGTCAGCAGCGCCGCGACGAGGTCGGTGCCGGAGTGCAGCGCCTCCGAGACGAGGCCGAGGCTGTGCGTCGCCAGGCCCGTGCCGAGCTTGAGCGCGACGAGCGCGACGGCTGCGAGCACGGAGACGAGCGCGGTTCTGCGTGGCGGGGTCACCGCCGGAATGATCCCAGGAACGCGGAGAGGCCCGCCGAAGCGGGCCTCTCGCACAGGTCCGAAGCTGATGTTCGCTACGAGTTGGCGATGTCGCCGACGAACTCCTCGGTGACGCCGTTCGTGCCGCGGTCCTGCCAGTGGTGGAACTTCAAGCTCTTGTCGTTCGAGCTGTACTGGAAGTTGAACTTGCAGCCCGCATAACCGTTGAAGCACGTGAACGTGTTCACGGCTGCAGCACCGAAGTGGGTCGCGATGAACGTGTCCGTGAACCCGCAATCGACGGTGCAAGCCGCGTTCTTGTCGTACGCACCCGTGACCGTGCCGACGAGGTAGCCGTTCAATTTCCCGACCACTCCCGCCTTGACCATCGAGCCGTGCTTGCCCTTGGTCTCGCACTTGCCGGGGCTCAGGGTGCCGAGCGTCGTGAAGCGGCCCCTGTCCGTGCGCCTGATCGAGTAGGTGTTCGGGCCGCGCTTGCTGACCTTGAACGTGCGCTGCACGACGTCAGTCGCCCAGACCAGCCCTGCGCCGCAGGAACTGCCGTCCGTCGTCGTGACGGTGTACGTGAACTTGTTGTTCTTCGAGCTCTGCGACTTCTCGCCCTTGTGGCCCTTGCCGTGGCCAGGATCTGCGATCCCGACCGCTGTGAACGCAAGCGCGCCGACGAGCAACGAGAGAATCAATGCGATTCGTTTCATGTGTTTTCCCCTCCCATGTGGAACCTGTTTTATAGCCGGGATCAGGAACGAAAAACGGCTGCAAAAGACCGGTTTAAACCGTTAGACCAAGCTTTCGGCACCTTGGGCGCGCGCGGCTTTACCGTGCCCGAACAGGGCGAGCGACCAGAGGACAACCCTCACGAGCGCGCTCAGGCTAGTACCAGCGGCCGCGGCGGAAGCCGCCGAGCAGCAGGCCCAGCACGATCAGCACGATTCCGAGGAGCGTGTGCCCGAGCACGAGCAGCACGATCCCTATGACCAGGAGAATTGCTCCGATACCCATTGCCGCGCTTCCTGCCCCGCGAACCGGAAACTAATCCCGCCCTGCAAAGCCGGAGGGGAGAGCACCACGCCCTCCCCTCCGCGTACGTGCGGCCTAGCTGTCGGCTACGTCGCCCCTGAAGACCTCGGTGACTCCGTCGAGTCCGGTGTCAGACCAGTGGTGGTACTGCAGGCCCTGATCGGGTGCGGTGTACTCGAACAGGAATCGGCAGTCGGCGTACCCCAAGAAGCACGAGAACTGCGCCGTCGGGCCGAAGGCCGCCGCGATGAAGTCCGAGCGGAAGCACGGACTGACGCAATTCGCCGCATTAGTGGCGTTGTACGTGCCGCCGGTCACTGTGCCCTCGAGCCAGCCGGTCAGCTTGCCGGTATGGCCAGGGGCGAGCACCGTGCCGTTGTTGCCGTCCGTCTCGCAGGCGCCCGGGCTGCCCGGGCCGGTCGTGACGAACGAGCCCTTGTCCTGCTCGCGGACGCGGTACGACCCGTCCTGGTTCTGGTGGATTTGGTAGTTCCGCTCGATCGTGTCGTTCGCCCACGACACGCTGCACGAGCCGTTGTCCGGCGTCGTGACGACGAACGGGCCGACCTTGTCGTTCTTGCCCGAATCAGCAGTCGCCACGCTCGCAACGACGAGCGCGATAGCGAGCACGGGCAGAAGCAAAAGTCGCTTCATCTTCCCTCCCCTTGTTTGACCGCCACCCCGGCGGCAGTTTCCTGAAGAACGGCGGCGAGCCACAGAGCGATACGGCAAGCCGGTAACCAGCCGGGTTGACTAAAGATTGCCGCGAAGCGCTTGCTCGCGCTCGATGGCCTCGAACAAAGCCTTGAAATTGCCGTCACCGAAGCCGCGCGCGCCATGCCTCTCGATCACCTCGAAGAAGAGGGTCGGCCTGTCCTGCGCGGTCTTCGTGAAGATCTGGAGCAGGTAGCCGTCGTCGTCGCGGTCGGCGAGGATCAGCAGCCGGCGCAGGTCCTCCCAGCTCTCGTCGATCTCTCCGACCCGGTCGCCCACGTCTTCGTAGTAGGCCTCGGGCGTCGAAAGGAAGAGGACACCGCGCTCCTTCAGCGCCTCGACGGTCTGGACGATGTTCTCGCTCGCCAGCGCGACATGCTGCGAGCCCGGGCCCTGGTTGAACTCCAGGTACTCCTCGATCTGGCTCTTCCGCTTGCCCTCGGCCGGCTCGTTGATCGGGAACTTGATCTTCCCCTCGCCGTCCGTCATCACCTTGGACATCAGGGCCGAGTACTCCGTGGAGATGTCCTCGTCGGAGAAGTGGATCATCTCTGTCATTCCGAAGACGCGCTCGTAAAAGCCGACCCAGTGATCCATCCGGCCGAGCTCGACGTTACCGACGACGTGGTCGACGTTCAGGAGACCGACGCCGGCGTCGCCCGTCCCGTTCGAGCTCTGCTGCTCGACGTAGCCGGGGAGGTACACGCCCGCGTAGTCGTTTCGGGTCACGAACGTGTGGACGACGTCGCCATACGTCCCGATCGTCGCAAGCTCGACCTGACCGAACTCGTCCTCGAGGGTGTGGGGCTCGACGATGCCGCGGGCGCCGCGCTGGACGGCCTGGCGGTAGGCCTCTCGCGCGTCGGGAACGAGGAGCGCGATGTCCTTGACGCCGTCTCCGTGGCTGCACGCGAACTTCGTGATGTCGCTGTCGCCGCGGAGGCCGCTCGTGACCACGAAGCGGATGTCGCTCTGCTCGAGCACGTACGAGGCGCGGTCGCGGATCCCGGTCTCGGGCCCGGCATAGGCCCTTCGGGTGAAGCCGAACGCCTGCTCGTAGTAGAACGCCGCCTGCTTCGCGTTCCCGACCCAGAACTCGATGTGATCCCAGCCATCGAGCGGCATGAAGTCCGTGGCGCTCACACCCGAATCTTACTTCGCCTCGCCTCGAGCCGGAGTCCCGGCGGCGGCCTCGATCGGGCCGATGTCGTCGAGCGACTGGCGCAGCGGGACCTCCTTCACGCCGAGCAGCGCGATCAGCCAGACCAGGACCGCCACGATGGTCGCGGCGACGAACGCCGGATGCAGGGCGTGGGAAAGCGCCACGCGCAGCGCCGGCGGGAGCCGGTGGAGGACCGTGAGCTCAGCGCCATGAGACTTCGCGGGCAGTCCGTGGTTGACGATCGCGCCCATCACCGTGACTCCGATCGTCGCTCCCATCTGGCGCGAGAACTGCGTCAGCGCCGTCGCCGCGCCGATCCGCGCCCGCGGGACGGCGTTCTGAACCGAGAGGACGAAGACCTGCATCATCGAGCCGAGCCCGATCCCGGCTATGACCATGTTGCGCGCGGCCTCGCCGTTCGTCGTCTCGGCGTTCATCCGCGAGAGCAGGTACATCCCGACCGCAAGCACGGGCGGGCCGAGCACGACGTTCCAGCGGTATCGCCCCGTTCGCGAGACGAGCTGACCGGACAGGAAGGACGTCACGACAGCGCCGAGCATCAGCGGCGTCAGGACGACGCCCGACGACGTGGCCGACGTGCCGATGACGCCCTGCACGAACAGCGGGACGTACGAGATCGTCCCGAACATGGCCATGCCGACGAGGGCCATGCACGCGATCGACGAGGCGACGATCGGATTTCGCAGCGAGTCGAACGGGAGGATCGGCTCTCGCGCGCGCCGCTCCACCACCGCGAACGCGGCGAGCAGGACGACCGCGGACCCGAGGGCGACGAGCACGTGGCCGCTCGTCCACGCGTAGTCCCGGCCCGCCCAGACGAGCCCGAGCAGCAGCGCCGCCGTGCCGCCCGCGAGCACGCCCGCGCCGAGCCAGTCGATCGAGTGCTCCTTCAAGGGCGCGCGTCGGGGCATCGTCACCGAGATCACCGCGAGCGCGAGACCGCCGAC
>DHWI01000149.1:2579-10917 GCA_002413095.1 Thermoleophilia bacterium UBA5186 | reverse complement strand
CCGCGGTCGCGCGGGGGGACGATCGCGCCGATCACCGCGAGGGAGAGCGGAAACAGCCCGCCCGCGCCAATCCCCTGGATCGCGCGGAAGATCACGAGCTGCGTCATCCCCTGCGCGAGCCCGCAGAGCGCCGAGCCGACGAGGAAGATCACGATCGCGACCAGGAAGAGGTACTTCCGCCCGTAGACGTCGCCGAGCTTCCCGTAGAGCGGCACAGTGACCGTCGAGGTCAGCATGTACGCGGTGAAGACCCAGGAGTACTGCGTGATCCCGCCGAGATCGGAGACGATCCGCGGGAGCGCCGTCGCCACGATGGTCTGGTCGAGCGCGGCGAGGAGCAGAGTCACCATCAGCCCGGCGTAGATGGCCAGGATCCGGCCGATCGTGAACTGGTAGCCCGGCGGCTTCCGGGCCAGCCGCTCGCGGAGCGAAGCCATCGTTCGAGACTAGCCGCCGTCCGGGGGCGGCAAACCAAGGGCCCGGGACGCCCACGGCAGGGCAACCCGGAGCTGAGCCAGCTGGGTGGCGCGCATGCTCGGGTCGGCGGTCGGCGGCGGCGGCAGACCCACGCCGGAAGCCCAGACGCCGGCGACGAGCGCGATCAGCTCGGGCGGCCCGTCGTACAGCGCGTCGGGCTCGGGCCCGCCCTCGGCGTGGAGCGACGGAAGCCATGCCGCGACATCGACGTCGGGGTTGCCGCGCGAGCTCCAGTTCCAGTCCACGAGGATTGCNNGCGCTGTGCGCAGCCGCCTGGAGCGCCTCAACGTTCGCATCGAGCCATTTGCGAGAGCAAACGCCGACCGAAAGGAACGCCACCGGGTCGGCTGCGATGCGATGCCACCGCCCGCGCATCTCATCGAAGCGCTCCACCCGCGGCAGGTCGGGAGGCGCCGCTGTTTTACGTAACAACCGCAGGCTCTCGTGAACCGCTGCGATCCGTTCGTCCGTCCAGGGCGGCGTGTCGAACGCGTCGCCGTAGTCCGGCAGGACGAGCATGGGAGCCGCGCCATCGTCGTCCCAGCCGAGGAGCGGCGGGATGAACGGACCCGACACGTGCGAGTAGACAAGGTGCTCCTCGCGCAGCCATCCGGACGTGAGCTCCTCCACCCCGAGCTTCGCGAACACACGACGACCGTCTCCGAGTGTGGCCCGGTAGCGCCCGGCAGCCGTGTAGCCGCGGCCACGGACCTGTTCGAGCGAGACAACCTCGCTCCCGAGCAGCGCGGCGAGCCGCTCCTTCACCGCTCGGCTCCGGCTCCCGCGGTTCGCGAGCGAGGCGAGAGCAGGATCCCGCAGCCGATCGCGAGCCCTCCGGCGATCTGTGTGCCGGTGATCGTCTCGTGCAGGACGAGGAGTGCCACGATCGCTGCGAGGAACGGTTGGAGGTTCGCGAACAGCGACGCGCGCGCCGGCCCGACGCGATCGATCGCCGTGAACCACGTCACGTTCGTAATCACGAGCGGCCCGATCACGGCGTAGGCGAACCAGGCCCAGACCGCCCAGCCGAGGTCGAAGTTCTGGTGCGCGAGCTGGCCCGATCCGAGGAGCGCCAGCGGCAGCGTCACAGCGAGCAGGAAGATCGCGCTGAGCCGGAACGGCGAGTAGCGCCGCATCAGCGACGCGATCAGGACGGAGTACGCCGCCCATGTGACGGTGGCGCCGACGGCGAGACCGTCTCCCTTCAGGTCGGCGGAGAGCCCGACCGACGATCCCAGCGCGACAAGGGCGACCCCGGAAAACGAGATCGCCGCGGCGATCCAGAAGCGTACGCTGAGCCGCTCCATCCCGACCGCACTGGAGATGAGCGCCGAGAAGATCGGGAGCGTCCCGAAGAGGAGCGCAACCGTGGTCGCCGTCGTGAAGCGCAGCGCGTAGATGAAGCAGAGCTGGTTGAGGAGCAGGAGCACCACGCCACCACCCATGAGTGGCACGTCTGTCCGCCCGATCCGCAAGGAGCGCTCCCGCGGCAGCACGACGACCGTGAAGAGGAGTCCCGCGATCCCGTAGCGCACGGACGAGAACGCAAGCGGCCCGAAGCCGTGGGTCAGGATGTACTTGGCCGCCGTGAAGTTGAGCGCCCAGAGCGTGACGGTCGCAAGCAGAAGAAAATCCGCAGCGGGCCGGCGCATCTCCCGACACTATCCTCACCGGCGCCGACCGCTCTGCAAGCAGGCGGCGGTTGTAGGCTTCGCCCGATGGCGGAGCCGACCCGGGACGACATCGACGCGCTCGTCGCGCCGGCGACGCCGCAGTTCGCGTATCAGCTCCGGGCCCGGATCGAGGAGCTCGTCAAGGACCTTCCCGAGGACAGCGAGATCCGCCGCTGCGGCGAGGAGAAGATGGAGTACCTCGACCGGCTCGGCCATGCCTCCTCGAAGGCGGAGGAGGGCGAGCGCGAGCCGCGGACAAGGCCCGGCTGGGAGGAGTTGCCGAGCTCGGCCCCGGCGGACGCGCCTCTCCCCCGCCGAGGATGAGCTTCGAGGGCAAGTCCGTCCTCGTGACGGGCGGCTCGCGAGGGATCGGCAAGGCGATTGCGCTCCGCTTCGCCCGCGACGGCGCCGCTCGGGTGGCGATCGGCTACCTGCGCAACGACCGCGCGGCGGAGGAGGCGGCCGAGGAGCTGCGGGCGGCGGGGACGGAGCCCGTGCTCGTGCGCGGCAACGTCTCGTCCGAGCGCGTGATGGGCGAGGTGCACGAGCTTGGGCCGCTCGACGTGGTCATCCATAACGCTGCAACGGGCGTGATCCGGCCGGCTCTGGAAACCGAGGACAAGCACTGGGATTGGACGATGAACGCAAACGCCCGCGCGCTGCTGGCGCTGGCGCGCGCGGCGGCGCCGTCGATGCCGAGCGGCTCGTCGATCGTCGCGATCTCGAGCCTCGGTTCGATGCGCGTCCTCGAGAACTACGTCCTCGTCGGCACCTCGAAGGCCGCGCTGGAGTCGGTGGTGCGCTACCTCGCCGTGGAGCTCGCGCCGCGCGGGATCCGGGCGAACACCGTGTCGGCAGGAGTGGTCGAGACGGGCGCGCTTGCTCACTTCCCGAATCGCGAGGACATGCTGGAGATGGGCCTCGAGCGCACCCCGGCGGGACGGCTCGTCGAGCCCGAGGACGTGGCCGGCGCGGTCGCCTTCCTGTGCTCCCCCGACGCGGAGATGATTCGCGGTCACACTCTGATCGTGGACGGCGGCTTCTCCCTCCTGGCATGACCCGCCTCGGACGCAGCGTCGAGCCGAACTTAGTAACACGCTGTTACTTGGGTCCGGAACCGCGTAACGCCGCGCTCCTCAACTTAGTAACAGTCTGTTACTTGGACGCAGAGGTGCCGGGGATGCCGAGCTACGCCTGATGGAGCCGACCGACCACAATCGCCGGGCTTGGGACGAGGTGCATCGCCGCCGCGCCGAGGCGATGCAGGGCGAGCTGGGCCTGCCGGAGCAGGTCAAGCGCTCGCTGGGCGACCTGAAGGACAAGCGGGTGCTCCACCTCCAGTGCGCCACCGGCGAGTCGACCCTCGAGCTGACGGAGCTCGGAGCTGTCGTCACCGGCGTCGACATCTCGAACGAGGCGCTCGACCTCGCCCGCGAGCGGGAGTCGTCCGTACTCTGGGTGCAGGCGGACGTCCAGGCGCTGCCCGCTGAGCTCCGGCGCGGCCGCTTCGACCTCGTCTACACCGCCAGCGGCGTACTCGTCTGGCTCCAGGACCTCGATGCATGGGCGCGCGGGATCGAGGCGGCGCTCAAGCCCGGGGGAGACTTCCTGCTCTTCGAGGCACACCCCGTCGCGCAGTGCGTCGACTCGATGATGCGCTGGCGCGAGGACTACTTCGACAGCGACACCCATGTCGACGTCGGCTGGTCGCACTTCGAGCTTACGGGAGAACCGGCGCGTGAGCAGTCGTATGAGCGGTTCTGGCGGCTGGGCCAGGTCGTCACCTCGCTTGCCGGCGCCGGCCTCGCGATTCGGGCGCTCGAGGAGTACCCCGCACGCCGCGATTCCTTCCGGCGCCAGGACGCGCGGCTGCCCGGCGAGTTTCTCCTTCACGCCCGCAAGGCATAAAGCACGCGTGGGCCTAGGTGTCAGCATCTTCCTGATCGCGATCGGCGCGATCCTGACCTTCGCGGTCAACACGAGCCCGAGCGGCCTGAACATCCACGTCGTCGGCGTAATCCTCATGTGCGTCGGGATCCTCGGCATCCTGCTCTCGCTGATCTACTGGGAGTCGTGGGGCCGCGGCGGATACGGGCGCGGGTACGCGGCGCCGCCCGGCGACTATCCGGCACGCAGCGGCTGGTATGCCCGCGGCTACAGACCGCGCACGCGGGTCGTCGAGGAAGTCGTCGACGAGGGCCCGCCTCCGCCAGGCCCGCCTCCCGCCGGGCCCCCGCCGCCCTAGCCCGACCCGTTCCTCCTGAGCATGCGCCCGACCGTGTCGGACGCGATGTAGCCCGCGATCTTCGGATTCTCCTGCAGCCGCCGCAGGGAGTACGCGTACCACTGCTGGCCGAACGGGACGTAGATGCGCACGCGATGTCCCTGCTCGACGAGCCCGTCTCCGAGCCGCGGCCGCACCCCGAGGAGCATCTGGAACTCGTACTGCTCGCGCTGGAGACCGTGCTCGACCACGAGCCGCCGCCCCTCGTCGACGAGGTATTCGTCGTGGGTCGCGATCCCGACGTACGCGCAGGTCTGCAACAGCGCGTCGAGGGCCTTGACGAAGCTGGCGCGGACGGCTTCGTAGTCGCGGAACTGGATCGTCGGCGGCTCGACGTAGATGCCCTTGCACAGGCGGACGCTCGGCTTCAGGTCGGCGAGGCTCCAGACGTCGTCGACGGTGCGCCGCAGCGACGCCTGCAGAACGACACCGACGTTGTCGAGGCCCGCGCCGCGCAGCTCCCGATAGATCAGGAGCGTGTCGTCCGTCGTGGACGAGTCCTCCATGTCGATGCGGACGAAGTTCCCGCTCTCCGCCGCGTGGCGTACGACCGCCTCGAGATTCTCGCGCGCGAGGTCGTGGTCGAGCTTGAGCCCGAGCGCGGTCGGCTTGACGCTGACGTTCGAATCGAGGCCCTCGCGCTGGATCGTCTCGAAGACCCGGCGATACTCCGCGACGATCGCGCGGGCCTCGTCGGCGTTCGAGATCTCCTCGCCGAGCACGTCGATCGTCGCCATCTTCCCGTCGTCGTTCAGCTCCTTGACCACGCGGCACGCGTCGGAGAGCTCGGACCCGGCGATGTAGTGCGAGGAGAGCTTTTGCACCACCGGCTTCGGAACGGCCGGCAGGAGGCGGACGATGGCGCGGTCCAGCAGAGCCACGAGCGCCGATGTTACGAGTTAGCGCTCGCGCATGAATCCCTGTCGCGCCGCGCTTACGAGCGCGACCGCCTCAGGGAAGAGGACGCGCATGGCGTCGCGGAGGGCGATCGCCTGCTCGTCCGGGCCGCCCGTGGGCTGCAGCTGGCCGAGCGCGGCTGCCGTCAGCTCGACCGCCGTGTTCAGCGTCAGTGTCGCGAATTGCTCGCGCTGCGCCTCCTGCACGGTCTCCGCCTGCTGCTCGGCGAACTCGCGCAGACCGCGCATCAGATCCTCAGGATCGCCCCCGAACGGGAAGCCGCCGAAACCGCCACCTTCCATCCCTCGCAGCGTATCGTCAGCGGCATGCTCCGCGCCGCGGCCACTCTTGCGCGCGCCGCCCGCGCCGCGGGTCTCGGCGACGCATTCGCGACGACGCGAGACGCGGCTGACGCCGTGTTTCTGCGCGCCGGGCTCGCGCCGTTCTCTGCATCCGTCGACGGCGTCCGTGTGCGCGGCTACCTCAGACATCGCAGCTTCCTCCACGAGGCGGGGCGGCCCGGGACGACCTACCGCGAGCTCTTCGTGCGCACGCTGCGACCCGGCATGACGGTGGTCGACGGCGGGGCGCATCTCGGCCTCTACACCGTGCTCGGCGCGCGCGGCGTCGGCCCCGGCGGCCGCGTACTCGCCTTCGAGCCCGACCCCTACAACCTCCGCGCACTCGAGGTCAACACCCGCGAACTTGGGAACGTCGTCGTCTCCGCGAAGGCGCTGGCCGAAGGGCCGGGCGAGGCCATGTTCCACCGCTCGAGCGGCACGATCGGGAGCTCCCTACTCGCCCGCGACACGAGCATCGGCGCCGAAACCGCAGAGCTGACGAGCATCGACGACGAGCTTGCGGGCGCCGAGCTGCGCGGCCTCGTGATCAAGCTCAACGTCGAGGGTGCGGAGCCGCGGGTCCTCGAAGGAGCCCGGGAGACGCTCACGCGTTGCCACGACGCGACGCTCTTCGTCGAGGTCTCGCCCGACCTCCTCGGCGAGCAGGCGGCCGCGTTGGTGCCTCAGCTGGAGGAGCTGGGCTTCGAAGTCTTCCGCATCACCCTGGCAGACCAGTCTCTGCGGCGGATCCTTCCGGGAGAGCCGCCGGCGAAGGGTCACCTGCTTGCACGGCGGGCCGGCGGGGACGAGTGACGACGTTCAGGCCGCCCATGAACGAGTAGCCCCGGATGTGGACGACCTGCGCGCCCGGCGGCGGGGACTTCTTGGCCGAGCCCACGTTTCGCCCGCCCATGAAGGAGAACCCGCTGACGTCGACCTCGACGTCGTCCGGGACGAAGATGTTGATCCCGCCCATGAANNAGGTGACAGCCGCCCATCACCGCGATCGCCGTAGTCCCACCCTCGATCCGCCAGCGGCCCCTCCGAGCGCTGCCGCCCATGATCCCGATCGACAAGCGCGTCGGACGTCGCTGTGAGCGCACGGCGACCGCTTCGCCCGGGCCGGCGGCTGGGAGGTCGCGCCGCAACGCCTCCAGCTCCCCCCGCGTCTGCGACCCGTAAGCCAACTCGATCCGGTCGGTGAACTCGTCGACGGTGAGACGGCCCTCGACCATGTCCTGCCGCAGCTGCGAGACCAGCATGTCGCGCTCGGCGTCGGAGGCGCGGACTGGCGGTTTGTCCATCGCCGCATTGTCGCTCATCCGAGGCGCCGCTCGCGGCGCCGTCCCCAGGATTCGCGGGTTTCCCGCGAATCCGTAGGCGCTCCCTTACCGGCCCGCTGACCGTCAGAGCTTCGGCGAAAGCTCAAGTTTGTACCTGCGCTCCACTTCGGCCGCCAGCTCCTCGATCGCGCCCATGCCGGCCTTCATGGCCTCGGCGAACGGCGAGGCCTGCGCGTCGCCGAGCGCGCGCTCGAGCTTCATCGTCGCGCTTCCGACACGATCGAGATAGGCGGGCGAGGCGATGCGCGGCGGCGCGACGAGCGTCGACTCGAGCTCGAGCGCGGCTTCCTCGGCCTCCTCGATTCCCTCGGGATTCTCAGTCAGCCGAAGCGTGAGGAGCTGCGCGCGGAGCTCGTCGAGCTTTCCCCCCGCGGCGGTTTCCTCCGCCAGCTCGCAGACCGCCGCGATCGACACTGCCTCGCGCATGCGCGCGCGATCCTCGACCGGCGCTCCTTCGGCGTCGACGACGAGCCAGCTTCGCTCCTCGCCGCGCGCGAAGGCGCAGACGTAGAGCCGCTCGCCGGACGCCGGCTCGGCCGCGAGCACCCCGACGAGCTCCTCGCCCTCCTCCACGAACGGTGCAACCGCGGCGGCGACGCCCTCCAGCTCCTCGGCCAGAGCCACCCGGCAAGCATAGACTCGGCTGATGGCGGTCTCGGCGCGGAGCCTCTTCGCCCCGCTCGGGCCGACCTACGACCGCTACGCCTCGCTCCTCTCCCTCGGCCAGGATCCCCGCTGGCGCCGCTTCCTCGTCTCGCGCGTCGAGGTCGCGCCCGGCGACCGGGTGCTCGACGTGGCCACCGGGACAGGAGCCGTCGCACGCGAGCTGATCCGCAGATACGGCTGCACGGTCGTCGGCCTCGACCAGAGCCCGGAGATGCTCGCGGAGGCCCGCCGGCGGCTGGGCGACGAGGTCGAGCTCGTGGAAGGACGTGCGGAGGAGCTGCCGTTCGCGAACGCTTCCTTCGACGCGCTGACCTTCACGTATCTGCTCCGCTACGTCGACGATCCCGCTGCGACGCTCCGTGAGCTGGCGCGCGTCGTCCGGCCCGGCGGAACGATCGCCTCGCTCGAGTTTGCCCTCCCGCGCGGGCCCTGGCGACCGCTGTGGGAGCTGTACGTACGCGTCGGCCTGCCAGGGGCGGGACGCGTCCTCTCGCCCGGCTGGCACGAGGTCGGGCGCTTTCTCGGCCCGAGCATCCGCGGGTTCTACGCGCGCTATCCGCTCCCGCGCGTGCTCGAGCTCTGGCGCGGCGCGGGCATCGAGGACGTGCGTGCGCGAAGGCTGTCGCTCGGCGGCGGGGTCGTGATCTGGGGACGGCG
>DHWI01000149.1:0-2516 GCA_002413095.1 Thermoleophilia bacterium UBA5186 | reverse complement strand
CGCCGTACACCGCCTGGCATCTCTCCTACGTCGCGATCGGCGCGGGGCTCGCTCCGCAGTGGCGGCCCGACCGGATGGGCTGGACGCTGCTCGCGTTCGGCCTCGCGATGGGGATCGGCGCGCACGCCCTGGACGAGCTGCGCGGCCGGCCGCTCGCGACGCGGATTCCGGACCGGGTGCTCTGGGCGCTCGCGGCTCTGTCGATCGGCGGGGCGATCGCGATCGGCCTAGTGACGGCCTACCGCTGGACGCCGTGGCTCTATCCGGCCGTTGGGGTCGGAGGCTTCCTCGTCGTCGCGTACAACCTCGAGCTCTTCGGTGGGCGGTTCCACCGCGACCTGTGGTTCGCGCTCGGCTGGGGAGCTTTTCCGCTGCTGACCGCGTACCTCGCCTGTGCCGAGCGGCTCGACGCGAGCGCCCTCGTCGCGGCCGTCTTTGCGGCTCTGCTCAGCCATGCGCAGCGTCGCCTCTCGACGCCGGTCCGCGAGCTGCGCCGGCGCGCGGAGAATGTCCCCGCTCCGATGCGTGCGTCCGCGATCGAGGCGCCGGAGTCCGCTTTGCGCCTGCTCTCGGCGGCGACAGTGGCTCTGGCCGTGGCGCTCGTGCTCGCCCGCTGGACCTGACCCCCGTACGATCTCGGGCGGGATGAGCGCCGACACCGCCCTCCAGGTTGCCTTCGCGGCTGCGGTCGTCGTCGCTACCGGCACGCTCGCGGCGGCCGCACTTGGACGCGCGGCGCGATCCGCTCTCTATGGGCTCGCCGCGCTCACCGTCGCGGGCAGCATCGCGGCCTGGGTCGTGTTCGCGCTCGGCCCGACCCGTTCGCTGGGCGTCTCCGCAGGCGGGCTGACCGTGTGCGCCCTCGCCGTCGCGGTGGCGATCGCCGTCCAGCACGCCGTCGCCCGCAGCCACCGCGTCGACGCGGAGGTCGACAGGGCCGAGGCGCGCCTGCTCGCCGTGATCGAGCGCGAGTCGACCGAGCGCGCTTCCGAGCTCGAGCGAGTGCTGGCCCGCGCCCGCGCCGAATCGCTCTCGCTCCTCGCCGACGAGGAGCGGCGGATCGCCGACGAGCGCCGCGCCCTCGTCACCGACCGCGAGGAGCGCGCGTCCGGCGAGCTGACCGAAGCGCTGGCGATCGCGCAGCGCCGAGTCGAGCGCCGGCTGGCCGAGTGGAGCGCCGACCTCGAGAAGTCGCAGGCGGCGGTTACGGCAAGGCTGGCCCAGCTCGCTGAGCGCCAGGGGAAGCTCGTCGCCGAGGCAGAGGCCCGGCTGGGCAACGAGCTCAGCCGGCTCGAGACGGACACCGACGGCAAGCGCGCGGGCGTGACACGTCTGCGCGACGAGCTGCGCAAGGCGACGGACGACGCGCTGGCGGCCTCGAACGCCGAGCTCGAGGCGCACGGGGCCGAGCGCAGGCGCGCGCTGCACGAGCTCTCCGAGCGCCTCCGCCGGCGCGAGCGCGGGCTTGCCGAGCAGATCGAGCGCGAGGAGGCCGACGCCCGCCAGCGCATCCAGGCCACGTCGGCGGACGTCGAGCGACGGCACGTCGAGCGGCTCGAGCGCGTTGTCGAACGCACGACCGCGAGCTACTCCGAGGCGGCCGCAAAGGAGTTCGCCGAGGCGATCAAGGGTGCGAGGGAGGACGCAGCCCGGCGGCTGGCGCGCGAGCTCGATCGCGCCGTGCAGGCGTTCGCGCGCGAGGCCGAGGGCGTGCTCGCGGAGCGCCTCTCCCATGTCGGCAACGAGGGCGTCCAGCGGCTCGAGCGGCGGCTCACTCAGGCGACGTCGGGCTTCGATCGGCAGCGCGACGAGCTCGTCGCCGCGCTGGAGGTGCGGGTCAGCGAGGCCGAGGCGGATCTGCGCCGCCGCCTCGACGGTCTCTCCGCCGACGCCGAGGCCGAACGGGCGGTGATCGAGGCCCGTCTCCACGAGCTCGCACGCCGGATCGAGGAGACCGTCGGTCACGCTCAGACCCGCCTCGCTGCGATCGAATCGCTACGGACACGCTAAGAACCGCCCCGCCTGAACAGACCAACTATCCCGGGGAGGGTTCGTCTAGGTAAGGACGAACCAAAGCGGGCTATGAGCGAGCTGACCGAATACGTCGAGACGGAGAGCGAGCGCTCGAAGGTCGAGAGCTGGCGTCTGCACGTGCTGATCGAGGCCGGCTATCCGCTTCATCTGGCGGAACGGCTTGCGGCCAGCGAGGCCGACCTCCACAGGGCGGTCGAGATCGTCTCCTCGGGCTGCGGCCACACGACCGCGGCCGAGATCCTGCTCTAGCTCGTCTAAAAACTCACCCGAGCGAAGCGAAGGGTCTAAATACACTCCTCGGAAATGCGCGGCATTTCCGAGGATACGAAGAAGGTCTACTCCGTCGGCGCGTTCAACCGCGGTGTCGCCACCTGGCTCCAGCGGCTGCCTTCTGTGTGGGTCGAGGGCGAGGTCACGGAGCTTCGGCGGCAGGTCGCCTGGCAGAGCGTCTTCCTGACGCTGAAGGATCCCGCCGACGGCGC